>NZ_JBSKHV010000003.1:0-538448 GCF_057128725.1 Pseudomonas oplopanacis
ACGATGCATCGCCGATGGTAGTGTGGGGTTTCCCCATGTGAGAGTAGGTCATCGTCAAGATTAAATTCCGAAACCCCAATTGCGAAAGCAGTTGGGGTTTTGTTTTGCCCGCAGGAAAGTTCGTACCGTAGTGCTGTGTTTCAACAGCACGGTGCGGGACTCATGATTTGGGGGCAGTTCTGATGGTGAGCCGGCCAGTTCAAGGCCTTGGTCATGACTTCCAAGCCACGTGACAGGCCCCTGAGACTCGATCAGGGCTCGCAGGGTGACCTATGCCCCCGACGGCCTCGCAAGTCTCAGAGATCGGGCTCCCTTAAGTGATGCGCAGCGCCAGTTCACGCCAAAAACAACGTCATTGTCCGAAGTTGATAAACCATTACCCACAAAAAAGCCCCAGATCCTAAGATCTGAGGCTTTTTCATTTGCAGCGTATGGTGCACCAGGCGGGATTCGAACCCACGACCCCTGCCTTCGGAGGGCAGTACTCTATCCAGCTGAGCTACTGGTGCAATGCGGGCGCCATGATACTCATATGTGCTGCGTGCGTCCATGCTGCTGAATCGCCTGTGTTTTTTGAAAGCGTAATCTGCGTTTGCTACGTTGATCAGAAAAATTAGGTAAATGCGGCGTTTTCGTTCTTTTTTTCGAACAGGCTATTGTCCTTTACCCCCTTTGATCCTAGGATTCGTTTGAGATATCAAACGCTCTTGTCTGGGTGCTGAACCGCACGGTATCAATCAGTGCGCTATTTATGTGCTTCAGCCCAGTGAATGATTTCCCTGACGGCAGCCTATAGGGCGCCTTTCTACAATCATAATTCGCTCCGCGCCTGCCGCGGTGCTGTTAAGGAAAGCCGACATGCAGCTTAAAGACACCCAGTTGTTCCGCCAGCAAGCCTTTATCGATGGCGCTTGGGTCGACGCGGACAATGGTCAGACGATCAAAGTAAACAACCCGGCCACCGGCGAAATTCTGGGTACCGTGCCGAAAATGGGCGCTGCCGAAACCCGCCGTGCGATTGAAGCCGCTGACAAAGCGCTGCCGGCTTGGCGTGCACTGACCGCCAAGGATCGCGCGAACAAACTGCGTCGCTGGTTTGAGCTGATCATTGAGAACCAGGACGACCTCGCTCGCCTGATGACCCTCGAACAGGGCAAGCCATTGGCCGAAGCCAAGGGCGAAATCGTTTACGCCGCTTCCTTCATCGAATGGTTCGCCGAAGAAGCCAAGCGCGTCTACGGTGACGTGATTCCGGGCCACCAGCCAGACAAGCGCCTGATCGTGATCAAGCAGCCAATCGGCGTGACCGCTGCCATCACCCCGTGGAACTTCCCGGCCGCGATGATCACCCGTAAAGCCGGCCCGGCCCTGGCCGCTGGTTGCACTATGGTGCTCAAGCCTGCTTCGCAAACCCCATTCTCCGCGTTCGCCCTGGCTGAACTGGCTCAGCGTGCTGGCATCCCGAAAGGCGTATTCAGCGTTGTTTCCGGCAGCGCCGGCGACATCGGTAGCGAGCTGACCAGCAACCCGATCGTTCGCAAACTGTCCTTCACCGGCTCGACCGAAATCGGTCGCCAGTTGATGGCTGAATGCGCCAAGGACATCAAGAAAGTGTCCCTGGAACTGGGCGGCAACGCGCCGTTCATCGTGTTCGACGACGCGGACCTGGATAAGGCCGTCGAAGGCGCGATCATCTCCAAATACCGCAACAACGGCCAGACCTGCGTCTGCGCCAACCGTCTGTACATTCAGGATTCTGTCTACGACGCGTTCGCCGAGAAGCTGAAAGTGGCCGTGGCCAAACTCAAGATCGGCAACGGTCTGGAAGAAGGCACCACCACTGGCCCGCTGATCGACGAAAAAGCCGTGGCCAAGGTTCAAGAGCACATTGCTGACGCGATCAGCAAAGGCGCAACCGTTCTGGCCGGTGGCAAGGTCATGGAAGGCAACTTCTTCGAACCGACCATCCTGACCAACGTGCCGAAGAACGCCGCCGTGGCCAAGGAAGAAACCTTCGGTCCATTGGCTCCGCTGTTCCGCTTCAAAGACGAAGCCGAAGTGATCGCGATGTCCAACGACACCGAGTTCGGTCTGGCCTCGTACTTCTATGCTCGTGACCTGGGCCGTGTGTTCCGTGTGGCTGAAGCCCTGGAATACGGCATGGTCGGCGTCAACACCGGGTTGATCTCCAACGAAGTCGCGCCGTTCGGCGGCATCAAGGCGTCGGGCCTGGGCCGTGAAGGCTCCAAGTACGGCATCGAGGATTACCTGGAAATCAAATACCTCTGCCTGGGCATCTAAGCCCGGCCAGGGATTTTGCTTCAAACGCAAAGGGCACGAGAGCGCTGTCCCTTTGCGCGCTTCAAACGAAATTTATCTGCGGCCGGGAAAGCTGTGGCAGTCGATCATCGCATGCTGCCGTAGTTGCCTCCCCGCTGCATTTTCCTTGAGCCACGCCGCCCGATGAGCGGCGAATGAGGACTTTATGAGCAAGACTAACGCATCCCTGATGAAACGCCGCGAAGCCGCTGTACCACGCGGTGTTGGCCAGATTCACCCAATCTTCGCCGAGTCCGCGAAGAACGCCACCGTGACTGACGTTGAAGGTCGCGAGTTCATCGACTTCGCCGGCGGTATCGCCGTGCTGAACACCGGTCACGTGCACCCGAAAATCATCGCCGCCGTGACCGAGCAGCTGAACAAGCTGACCCACACGTGCTTCCAGGTCCTGGCCTACGAACCGTACGTAGAGCTGTGCGAAAAAATCAACGCCAAGGTACCTGGTGATTTCGCCAAGAAAACCCTTCTGGTCACCACCGGTTCCGAAGCGGTAGAAAACGCCGTGAAAATCGCTCGTGCCGCCACCGGCCGCGCTGGCGTGATCGCCTTCACCGGCGCGTACCACGGTCGCACCATGATGACCCTGGGCCTGACCGGTAAAGTCGTTCCCTACTCGGCCGGCATGGGCCTGATGCCAGGCGGCGTATTCCGCGCGCTGTACCCGAATGAACTGCACGGTGTGAGCGTCGACGACTCGATCGCCAGCATCGAACGCATCTTCAAGAACGACGCTGAGCCGCGTGACATCGCTGCCATCATCATCGAGCCGGTTCAGGGCGAAGGCGGTTTCTACGTCGCGCCTAAAGAGTTCATGAAGCGTCTGCGCGCACTGTGCGACCAGCACGGCATCCTGTTGATCGCTGACGAAGTGCAAACCGGCGCTGGCCGTACCGGCACCTTCTTCGCCATGGAACAGATGGGCGTGTCCGCCGACCTGACCACCTTCGCCAAATCCATCGCTGGCGGCTTCCCGTTGGCCGGTGTGTGCGGCAAGGCCGAATACATGGACGCCATCGCTCCAGGCGGCCTGGGCGGCACTTACGCCGGTAGCCCGATCGCTTGCGCCGCGGCCCTGGCCGTGATGGAAGTGTTCGAAGAAGAACACCTGCTGGACCGTTGCAAGGCTGTTGGCGAGCGTCTGGTCACTGGCCTCAAGGCCATCCAGGCCAAGTACCCGGTGATCGGCGAAGTCCGTGCCTTGGGCGCGATGATCGCTGTGGAGCTGTTCGAAAACGGCGACAGCCACAAGCCAAACGCTGCTGCAGTAGCTTCGGTTGTGGCCAAGGCTCGCGATAAGGGCCTGATCCTGCTGTCCTGCGGCACCTACGGCAACGTTCTGCGCGTCCTAGTACCGCTGACTTCGCCGGACGAGCAACTGGACCAAGGTCTGGCGATCATCGAAGAGTGCTTCTCCGAGCTGTGATCACCTAGTGTGACCTGATCGACAAAAAACCCGCTCCGGCGGGTTTTTTTACGCCTCTTGAAACACATTCAGGTCATTTGAACTGTCTCGAATCGCCAGTGTTGACTAAGGTTCAAGCATTGCGAGGGAGCGTGCTGCATGACTGTCGTTGATTTACCCGCTGCACCGAGGGTGTTGATTGCCGAGGCCGACCCGTGGTCTCGAGACCTGCTCAAACAGGTGTTATTGAATGTGCGCTGCGACGCGCGGCTGGACCTGTGCGCTGATGGTCAGCACGCTATCGACAGGCTGGCGGAAATTCCTTACGACCTGGCGATCGTTGACTGGGAGTTGCCCGGTGTCGATGGCTTGAATGTTTTGCGAAACGTGCGTCAACGCCGACGCAATCCGCCACTGCCGTTCATTCTGATGAGCAGCCGCAACGACAGTGGCAGCGTGCACGAGGCTTTGCCTTTGGCGCCCACGGCGTACCTGACCAAACCCCTGAACATGGAAAACCTTACCCAGCGTCTGCAAGAGCTGCTGCTGAACGCCGGTGAGGAGGTTTCCTGTGAGGTGCCAAAGTTGGCCCCCGGCATGACGTTGTCGGTGTATCTGGAGCGTCGTCGAGAATTGACAGACGGTGCGCCGTTGATGACTGACGTACAGATTGCAGTCCAGCGCAGCCTCAATCCCGGCGGACTGGATCTGAAGCGGCTGGAAGACGAAATTCGCTCCGATCCGCAGATTACCGCTGTGCTGATCGCCGCCGCGAACAGTGCTGCGCATCACCTGGGTGATCCTGTGCAGACCCTGTCTCAGGCCTTGCACCGTTTGGGCTCCGGGCAAAGCATGAACCTGATTCTGGGGTTGGCCCTCAAGCGCAGCGCCCGGCTCGACGATCCGCTACTGGCGGACTATGCCGAGCGTAATTGGGAGTTGTCGCTGCACACCGCCGAATACGCCCGCACGCTGGCACGCTTGCTGGATCTGGAACAAGAGCGGTGTTACTGCGCGGGCATGCTGCATCGTCTTGGCGACCTGGCGCTGCTGCGATGTTTGCAAGAGTGGAAGCAGGGCGGAGGTGATCTGGATGAATGGGAGGAAGTCGGCAATGCGCTGGCCGAGTTCGGCGCGGCCTACGGTTCGGCACTGCGCACGCGCTGGCGTCTGCCGCTGGAGTTGCGAGAGCTGATTGCGGCGGTCTATCAGCTCGGTGGCGGGGTTTACTCACGCGAAGCGCTGGTGATGAACATGGCGGCGCAATTGGCGCGCCTGACCGAACATGAGGGCGTGGAAGCGGTGGCGAAAAGCCGAACAGCACGGTTGCTCAAGATTGGTTTGCCGGAACTGATGCGATTACGCAAAAAGTGAACCTGCCAAATACCCCTGTAGGAGTGAGCCTGCTCGCGATAGCGGTGTATCAGTCAGCATCTGTTTTGAACGTCACACCGCCATCGCCAGCAGGCTCGCTCCCACAGTGGGGAAGTGTTCGGTTAGTTAACCGGAAATGATCCGGTTCTTGCCCTGCCGCTTGGCTTCATACATCGCCGCATCCGCCCTGGCAAACAGGCTGTCGAGGCTTTCGTCCTCGTCGGTGAGGCTGGTCAAACCCTGGCTGACAGTAATGCCAAACGTCTGCTCGTCATGGCTAAAGCTCAATTGCTGAATCTGCCGTTGCAACCGTTCGGCCACTTGCAGGGCCATGTCGGGCGCGCAGCCGGGAAACACTGCCGCAAACTCTTCACCACCGATCCGCCCGAACACGTCGCCTCGGCGTAACGCTGCGCGACCGCTCTCTGCGATCTGTTGCAGCACCACGTCACCTTGCGGATGACCGTATGTGTCGTTGACCCCTTTGAAATCATCGATGTCCAGCAACAGGAACGCCAGCGGTGTTCCTTGCTTGCGTGCCTGGGCGAACTCCTTTTGCGCGCACTCAAAGAAGTGCCGGCGATTGCTGCTTTGAGTCAGTACATCGGTAGTGGCCAGGCGCTGCAGTTCGGCTTCCATCCGCTTCTTTTCGGTGATGTCTTCGGCAATGCCGACGATGATCACGGGTTGGCCAGGTTCCGCCTGACGGTTGACGAAGCATTTGTCGCTGAGCCAGCGCACCTGCCCATTAGCATCGATGATGCGGTATTCGCGGTCTTCAACCGCACCTTTGACCAGCACGTCGGCCAGGCTGCGTTCGGCGTAGTCCAGGTCGTCGGGGTAAATGCTGTCGCGCCATTCGTTGTAGTCGGACAGCAAGCTGCCGGCGGAGCGACCGAAAATTCGCTCATAGGCCGGGCTGACGTAAAGCACCTGCCGGGTTTCCCAGTTGAATGCCCACAGCACCGCATTGACACTCACCAGCAGCGAACTGAACAGCTGTTCGCGTTCGCTCAGTCGCGCCACTTCACTTTGGGCATGCATCAGCGCCATCAGGGTTTGAGCCGTGTCGGGCGATTGCGCAAAGGATGAGTCGTGCAGGTTTTTGGGGACCATCGGGACAAATCTCAAAGGGCGTGCGCTGTTCTGGATTCGAAAGCGGCGACAACGAAACCCGCCAGGGGTGGCGAAGTGTCTTTGAGATAGGGGATTTGGAGCTTAGTTCCGAAGGGTGCGCCCGCTGGCGGGGCGCACCGATCAACGGCATCAGACAGCGGCAGGGCGCAGGGAGTAGGTCTTCAACTGGTCGGCGAAGTCGCGCAGGGATTGAATGCCGCTGGCCTCAGCTTCATGCACCCAATCCTTGATGGCGGCGAGCATGTCGTGACCATTTGAGCTGGTCTTGACCCAGATCTGCTGCAAGGCCAGGCGTTTCTCGTAAATTACCTTCAGCGCCTGGCTGTGTTCGAGCATGGTCTGGATGCGAACGTGGTGTTTTTCGTCCAGCAGGCTGGTTTCCCGCGAAAGCAGGCGCTTGGCGCGATGGAATTGATGGCGGACAGAGTGATCGACCTTTTCCAGCTCTTGCTTGACCAGAGGCGCGATTACCAATTTTCGGTACTGGGCCATGATCTGGAAGCGATTGTTGAGGATCGCCATGGCGGTGTCCATGTCCAGGCTGCCTTTGCCCTCAACCCGGTGCGCGATAGGAGCGACCCGCTGGACTTTGGCCAGACGGAAGAAACTGAAGACCTGGATCCAGGCCCAACCGAGGTCGAACTCCCACTTCTTCACCGACAATTTTGCCGAGTTAGGGTAGGTGTGATGGTTGTTATGCAGTTCTTCACCGCCGATAAGGATGCCCCAAGGCACCAGATTGGTGGCTGCATCGCGGCATTCGAAGTTGCGGTAGCCGATGGCATGGCCAAGGCCATTGACCACGCCGGCGGCCCACACCGGGATCCACATCATCTGAATGGCCCAGATGGTGATACCGATGGTGCCGAACAGCAGCAGGTCGATGACGCCCATGATCGCCACACCCAACAGCGGGAATCGGCTGTAGAGGTTACGTTCGATCCAGTCTTCGGGGCAGTTCTTGCCGTAGATGCGCAGGGTCTCCGGGTTTTCCGCTTCGGCGCGGTACAGCTCGGCACCTTTGCGCAAAACGGTGGAAAGCCCTTTGACGACCGGGCTGTGCGGGTCATCGACGGTTTCGCATTTGGCGTGATGCTTGCGGTGGATAGCGGTCCACTCGCGGGTGTTCTGCGCCGTGGTCAGCCACAGCCAGAAGCGGAAGAAATGTTTCAGGCCGGCATTGAGCTCAAGCGAGCGATGGGCTGAATAACGATGGAGATAGACCGTGACGCCAACGATCGTGACGTGGGTCATCAGCAGGGTGACTGCCACCAGTGACCAGGGCGACAAGCCGAGTAAACCTTCGTACCACATAGGCTGTAGGGCCCTCGATAAAGAAAAAAACAGCCGTTGCATTATCACTAAGCCCACGGATAAAACCAGTCGCCCTTTCAGATAAGAGTGGCTGAATGTGTCCTTGACCTATAATTCCAACCTTTCTATGGGGACATGGACGCTCTAATGTCTGCCACCTATCGCGATGCCTTGCGTGCAGCGCTGCTTTACCTTCTGCTTTCAGTCACCTGGATGGCCGTTAGTGGCTATTTATTGAACAGATTCTTCGATAGCTCTGCCGAGCTATTACGATGGCAACTGATCAACGGTTACTTCTGGGTGGCACTTAGCGCCGGTTTGATCTTCATTGCCCGGGCCCGACTGTTCAAATGCCTGGGGATCGGCGCCAGACTGCGCGAGCGCCATGCCGACCGTGAGCGTTTGCGCCAGGCCGCCGCTGTGTTCGATTGCACCCGTGAGGGTGTGTTGGTCACCGATAGCAACGGGCTGATTGTCCATGTGAACCGGGCCTTCATGGCGATCACCGGTTATCAGTGTGACGAGGTGCTGGGCCAGCAACCCAGTCTGTTCAAATCCGGCCATCATCCGCCCGCGTTCTACCAGTCGATGTTCGCGACACTCAACAGCACCGGTGAGTGGAGCGGGGAAATCTGGAATCGCCGAAAAAGCGGTGAAATCTATCCGCAATGGCAAACCATCCGCATCATTCATGACGATCAGGGCCGATGTAGCCACTACGTGGCGGTGTTTTCCGATATCAGTGCGATCAAAAACTCCGAGCACGAGCTCAAGCACCTGGCTCATCACGATCCACTGACCGATCTGCCCAATCGGCTGTTGTTCACCGACCGTGTCGAACAGGCGCTGGCATCGGCGCAAATCCATAAACGGGGCTGCGCGTTGCTGATGATCGACCTGGATCACTTCAAGATGATTAACGACAGCCTCGGGCATACCGTCGGTGATCAACTGCTGAAGGCGGTGGCCGAGCATTTGAATGCCATGTTCGGGCCAGGCATGACCCTGGCGCGTCTGGGCGGTGACGAATTCGCGGTGCTCGCCGAAAGCTGTCCGCAAGTGGCCCAAGCTGCGGCGCTGGCTCAACGAATCATCGATGGCCTGCGCGAGCCGTTCCACATTGACGGGCATCGACTGTTTATCAATGCCAGCGTCGGCATCAGTCAGTTTCCGAGTGATGCCTTGAGTGCCGAGCAAATGTTGCGCAACGCCGATTCGGCCTTGTTCAAGGCCAAGAGTGCGGGCCGGGATGGCTACGCGCTCTATACCGAAGAGTTGACCGCCCACGCTCAGCAGCGGGTGGAAATTGCCTTTGAGCTGCGCCGCGCGCTCCAGCAGCAAGAGCTGCGCGTCTATTACCAACCCGTGCATGACCTCAAGACCAGTCGCCTGATCGGCGTCGAAGCGCTGGTGCGTTGGGCGCATCCGCAGCGCGGGCTGGTGTCGCCGGCAGAGTTTATCCCCATCGCCGAGCGTACCGGGCTGATTGCCGAGATCGATGCCTGGGTCATGCGCCAGGCCTGCCAGCAAATGTGCCAGTGGCGAGCGGCGGGCGTGGAGTTGGCGTTTGTGGCGGTGAATGTTTCATCGCGACTGTTTGCCCGGCGCGAACTGTATCAGCAGGTGGCTCAGGTGCTGGATGCCACGGGGCTTGATCCGGCGTATCTGGAGTTGGAAGTGACCGAAAGCGCAGTGATGGAGGATCCGGAGGTCGCGCTGGAGCAGATGCATCGCCTGCGCGAGTTGGGTGTGCGGCTGGCCATCGACGATTTCGGCACGGGATATTCGTCACTGCTGCGGCTCAAGCGATTACCGGTGCAGAAACTCAAGATCGACCAGGGCTTCGTCGCCGGGTTGCCGTGTGATGAAGATGACGCGGCGATTGTGCGAGTGATCATCGCCTTGGCGCAGAGCATGGGGATGCAGGTGCATGCCGAAGGGATCGAGCAGGTCGAGCAGGCTGCATTCCTGCTTGAGCATGAGTGTGATCTGGGGCAAGGCTACTGGTTTGGGCGGCCGGTGCCGGCAGAGCAACTGGATTGGATGTGCGCGCCCGTTATTCGCTAACCCTGCCTTTAAGCTTTTTTGTGGCGAGTCAATGTCAAAAACACCGCAAACCCGCGTCCCAGCAAGCAAATCATTTCGGTTATATAAACATTCTTAAATAGTCTTTTTAAGAATATCTACTCCTCACTACTATTGGTCTCACGCCGCAAGCAGTGCCGTCACTGCCAGGCAACCTCTCAGTTGAAGGAGCAGCACCATGAGCGCATCCCTACGTAGTGTTGATGGCCAAGACGAAGCAACCATTTTGCGTGAGATCCAAAGCGCATTGCGCGATCTGCGCTTTGGGGCTGTGGAGATCACTGTGCATAACGCCCAGGTCGTCCAGATCGAACGCAAAGAGAAATTCCGTCTGCAGAGTCCGAGCAACAAGCCGAGCTAAGCAACCGGCAACCCGTTTCCCGCCTCCATAAAAAAAAGCCAACACAAACAGAATTCCAGGAGCTTTCACCATGTCGTCGATTCGTCATTTCGCTTTGGCCGCCCTGGCCAGCGCCCTTTTTGCGGGTTCCGCGGTTGCCAAGGATTACGAGCTGCTCAATGTGTCGTACGACCCGACGCGTGAGCTGTATCAGGACTACAACGCCGAGTTCATCAAGTACTGGCAGGCGGACCACGCCGGCGACACGGTGAAAATCCAGCAATCCCACGGTGGTTCGGGCAAGCAGGGCCGCGCGGTGATCGACGGTCTGCGTGCCGATGTCGTTACCCTGGCCCTGGCGGGTGACATCGACGAAATCGCCAAACTCGGCAAGACCCTGCCGGCGGACTGGCAGAAGCGTCTGCCGGAAGCGAGCACGCCGTACACCTCGACCATCGTGTTCCTGGTGCGCAAAGGCAACCCGAAAGGCATCAAGGACTGGGGCGATCTGGTCAAGAACGATGTCTCGGTCATCACCCCGAACCCGAAAACTTCCGGCGGCGCACGCTGGAACTTCCTCGCAGCCTGGGCCTATGGCCTGAAAGCCAACGGCGGTGACGAAGCCAAGGCCAAGGACTACATCCAGACCCTGTTCAAGCACGTGCCTGTGCTGGACACCGGCGCTCGCGGTTCGACCATCACCTTCGTCAACAACGGTCAGGGCGACGTGTTGCTGGCCTGGGAAAACGAAGCGTTCCTGGCGCTGAAAGAAGACGGCGGCGCCGACAAATTCGAAATCGTCGTGCCTTCGCTGTCGATCCTTGCCGAGCCGCCAGTGGCCGTAGTCGACAAGAACGCCGAGAAAAAGGGCAACGAGCAGATCGCCGAAGCGTACCTCAAGCACCTGTACAGCCCGGCCGGTCAGGAAATTGCCGCGAAAAACTTCTATCGTCCACGTGATAAGGACGTGGCTGCCAAGTATGCCAAGCAGTTCCCGACCCTGGACCTGGTGACCATCGACAAAGACTTCGGCGGCTGGAAAACCGCGCAACCGAAGTTCTTCAATGACGGCGGCGTGTTCGACCAGATTTATCAGGCGCAGTAGTCTTAAATAGCCATCAACGAGCCCCGATTTAACCGTCGGGGCTTTGCGCGTTCTCAACCAAGGACTTTTATGTCGCGTCGTATCTCCCCCGTCATACCCGGCTTCGGGCTGACGCTGGGCTACACCTTGGTGTACCTCAGCCTGATTGTGCTCATTCCACTGGCGGCGATGTTCGTCCATGCCGCCCAACTCACCTGGGATCAGTTCTGGGCGATTATCTCGGCGCCACGGGTGCTGGCGGCGTTGAAGCTGAGCTTCGGCACCGCGCTCTATGCCGCGATCATCAACGGCATCATTGGCACGCTGCTGGCCTGGGTGCTGGTGCGCTATACCTTCCCCGGTCGCAAAATCATCGATGCAATGATCGACTTGCCCTTCGCTTTGCCGACGGCGGTAGCGGGTATCGCGCTGACTGCGTTGTACACCCCCACCGGTTTGGTCGGTCAGTTTGCAGCGGACCTGGGTTTCAAGATCGCCTACACCCCCCTCGGCATCACCCTTGCCCTCACTTTTGTGACACTTCCATTCGTAGTACGTACCGTACAGCCAGTATTGGCTGATATCCCGCGTGAAGTGGAAGAAGCGGCGGCGTGTCTCGGGGCAAAACCTTTACAGGTGTTCCGTTACATTCTGGTGCCCGCGTTGCTCCCTGCGTGGCTGACGGGTTTCGCGTTGGCCTTTGCCCGCGGGGTCGGCGAGTACGGGTCGGTGATTTTCATCGCCGGCAACATGCCGATGAAAACCGAGATTCTGCCGCTGCTGATCATGGTCAAGCTCGACCAGTACGATTACACCGGCGCCACGTCCATTGGTGTACTGATGCTGGTGGTTTCCTTCGTCCTGTTGCTGCTGATCAACTTGCTGCAACGTCGCATCGAAACCCCATAAGGAGGCGCGAACCATGTCCCAATCGTCTATTGCTGCCGCCTCTTCGGCCAACGCTGCGCGCCGTGGCAGTGCCACTTCGCGAAGAATCCTGATCGGCCTTGGCTGGCTGATTTTTGCGCTGTTTCTGCTGTTGCCACTGTTCATCGTGGTGTCCCAGGGCCTGAAGCTGGGCCTTGGGGCGTTCTTCACCGCGATCTTCGAACCGGATGCTCTGTCGGCGCTGAAACTCACAGTGATCGCCGTGCTGATTTCGGTGCCGCTGAACCTGGTGTTCGGCGTCAGCGCCGCGTGGTGCGTGAGCAAGTACTCGTTCCGCGGCAAGAGCATGCTGGTCACGTTGATCGACCTGCCGTTCTCGGTGTCACCGGTGATCGCCGGCCTGGTCTACGTGCTGATGTTCGGCGCCCAGGGCCTGTTCGGGCCGTGGCTGCAGGATCACGATATCCAGATCGTCTTCGCCTTGCCGGGCATCGTGCTGGCGACGATTTTCGTCACCGTGCCGTTCGTGGCGCGTGAGCTGATCCCGCTGATGCAGGAACAGGGCACGCAAGAGGAAGAGGCCGCGCGCCTGCTGGGCGCCAATGGCTGGCAGATGTTCTGGCACGTCACCGTTCCCAATATCAAATGGGGCCTGATCTACGGCGTGGTGTTGTGTACCGCGCGGGCGATGGGTGAGTTCGGTGCGGTGTCGGTGGTTTCCGGGCACATTCGCGGGGTGACCAACACCCTGCCGCTGCACGTCGAGATCCTCTACAACGAATACAACCACGTGGCCGCGTTCGCGGTAGCGAGCCTGTTGCTGATCATGGCGCTCTTCATCCTGCTGCTGAAGCAGTGGAGCGAAAACCGTATTAACCGCCTGCGCGCCAGCGCCGCGGAGGAATAATTCATGTCGATCGAAGTGCGTAACGTCAGCAAGAATTTCAATGCGTTCAAGGCGCTGGACAACATCAGCCTGGACATCCAGAGCGGTGAACTCGTGGCGCTGCTCGGCCCGTCGGGTTGCGGTAAAACCACGCTGCTGCGGATCATCGCCGGCCTGGAAACCCCGGATCAGGGCAACATCGTGTTCCACGGCGAAGACGTTTCCGGCCACGACGTGCGTGATCGCAACGTCGGCTTCGTGTTCCAGCACTACGCCTTGTTCCGCCACATGACCGTGTTCGACAACGTCGCGTTCGGCCTGCGTATGAAGCCGAAAAACCAGCGTCCGAATGAAAGCAGGATCGCGGAAAAAGTCCACGAACTGCTGAACATGGTGCAACTGGACTGGCTGTCGGATCGCTACCCGGAGCAACTCTCCGGTGGCCAGCGTCAGCGTATCGCCCTGGCTCGCGCCTTGGCGGTGGAACCGAAAGTCCTGCTGCTCGACGAACCCTTCGGCGCCCTCGACGCCAAGGTCCGTAAAGAACTGCGCCGTTGGCTGGCGCGGCTGCACGAAGACATCAACCTGACGTCGGTATTCGTGACCCACGACCAGGAAGAGGCGATGGAAGTGGCCGACCGGATCGTGGTGATGAACAAGGGTGTGATCGAGCAGATTGGCTCACCGGGCGATGTCTACGAAAACCCGGCCAGCGATTTTGTTTATCACTTCCTCGGTGATTCCAACCGACTGCATTTGGGCGAGGACAACCACGTGCTGTTCCGTCCGCACGAGGTGTCATTGTCGCGGCATGAACTGGAAGATCACCACGCGGCTGAAGTGCGCGATATCCGTCCGTTGGGCGCGACGACTCGGGTGACGCTGAAAGTTGAAGGTCAGAGCGAATTGATCGAGGCGGAAGTGGTGAAGGATCACGACAGCCTGATCGGTCTGGCGAAGGGTGAAACGCTGTTCTTCAAGCCCAAGGTCTGGCAGAAACTCGCCAACCTCTAAGATCAAAAGCTTCGTCGGAACGCCGCCCGGAGCAGGCTCGCTCCCACAATCCAATGTGGGAGCGAGCCTGTTCGCGAAAGCGTCTTAGGCCGCAGCGCGATTCGGATTGATCCGCACACCCCCGGCCCGCGCCTCGATCTGTTCTTTCAGGTCATGCCGCAACCCCAACAGAAACGCCAACTCCGCCACCACAAACAACGGCCCGACAATCAACCCGGTCACGTCATCGACAAACGCCGGCTTACGCCCTTCATAGTGATGCCCGACAAACTGAATCGCCCAGCCCACCACAAACATCCCGATACCGCTCGATAACCACACCAGGGTACTTTGCTGCGCCAACACTTGCCCCGCCCAAACGGACAGCCCCAGCAACACGGTCATCAGCACCCCGAGGCGCACCTCCAGGCGCAGGTAAAACCACGCCGAAGCCAACGACACCAGCACCGCCGGCGAAAGCCAGCCACCCGCCCATTGCGGCCGCGACAGCAACACCGCAACGGCCACCACAATCAATGGAATACCGATAAAGTGGCTGGCGATGTTGCGCGGGTCACGGTGGTAAGCGGCGTATTGACTGAGATGGTCAACGAGGCTTTTCATTGTTATTCCTCCTGTAGGGTGATTGATCATGCCCCGGGTTCACTTTCCGCTCTGTCAGGCAGGCGACAATCTCCAGGAGTTTCCATGGACATGCAGGTTTGGCGCTCGCGCTTGATGAGCGGCCAGTGGTTCAGTCATCTACCTGTTCCCTTTCAGGATAGTCTGCTGGCCGTGGCCCGGCTGCGGCGCCTGTCGTCCGGGCAATTGCTGTTCAAACGCGGCGATCCGCCGTGCGGGTTGTATGCGGTGCTCGAAGGCTCGGTGCGCATCGGCGCGGTCAGTGAACAGGGCAAGGAAGCGCTGTTGAGCCTGGTGGAACCGCCACACTGGTTCGGCGAAATCTGCCTGTTCGATGGCCAGGCGCGGACCCACGACGCCTTCGCGGTGGGGACGTGCACCTTGTTGCACATTCCGCAGGCGGCGCTGTTGAAAGTGCTCGACGAACAGCCGGTGTACTGGCGGCAACTGGCGTTGCTGATGAGCCACAAGTTGCGCCTGACCTTCATCAACCTCGAACAGTTGAGCCTGATGCCCGCCCCGGCACGTCTCGCCCATCGCTTGCTGATGATCGCCGCAGGCTACGGCGAAATCGATCCACCCCGCCGTGTGCTGCAACTGCCGCAGGAGCAATTGGCGTCGCTGCTGTCGCTGTCGCGCCAGACCACCAACCAGTTGCTCAAGGAATTGCAGGGCCAGGGAATTCTGAATCTCAAGTACGGCGAGATCGAAATTATCGATGCTGATCGATTGCGGGCACTGGCGATTTTTTAAAGCGCGACGTTATAGGTGGGCTTTGCCCGCGAAGGCGCCTAGCCTGTGACGACGATAATCGAGGTGTGCCATGCGTGTACTGCTAGTGGAAGACGAACCGGAGACCGCCAAACTCCTGGCCAACGGCCTGAACGAGGCGAGCTATTCGGTGGATGTTGCGCTTAACGGCATGGACGGCCGGCGCTTTATCGAGACCGGCGAATACGAGCTGATCATCCTCGACGTGATGCTGCCGGGGCTCAACGGCTGGCAGTTGCAGCAACAAATTCGCAAGCTCGGAGAGACGCCGGTGCTGTTCCTGACCACCAGGGACGGCATCGAGGATCGCCTGCGTGGATTGGAGTTGCATGAAGACGATTATTTGCTCAAGCCGTTTGCGGTGAGCGAGTTGGTGGCGCGGGTGCGCAAGTTGTTGCGGCGGGATCGCGGGCGGTGATTTCTGGAAGTCAGGTCAAAGCTGGGCGGGTTTTCAGATTGAAACTGCACTAAATACAATGCATTTCCAAAGATTGTATTGATTTGCACTGTATACGGTGCAGGTTGGCACTGAGGAAAATGGTGGTGAGCTGAGGATTGCCTTCGCGAGCAGGCTCGCTCCCACAGGAGATCTTTGTTGACCTCCAAATCTGTGGGTAACGCAAAACCCTGTGGGAGCGAGCCTGCTCGCGAAGAGGCCGGGCGAGGCGACTCAATATCTGGACCGGTTAGCGCAACCCATCCCGAAACTGCCCCGGCGTCATTCCCGTCCAGCGCTTGAATGCGCGACTGAAGCTGCTGGTATCGGCAAACCCCAGTAAGTAACTGACCTCACTCAACGAACATTGCGGATCGCGCAGGTGCAGCAGCGCCAGGTTTTCGCGACTTTCATTGAGCAGCGTATCGAACCGACAGCCCTCGTCCGCCAAATGCCGTTGCAGGCTGCGCAAACTCAGGTGCAGGGCCTTGGCGATGTGTTCGGCGCTGGGCTCGCCTTCGGGCAATTGCTCTTCGATGGCGTCGCGGACCTTGCGCTCCCAGGTCAGCGGTTTGAGCTGTGCCAAGGCGCGGTTGAGCACCGTTTCGTTATGTACAGCCAGTTCCGGGTTGGCGTCGTCCAGGTGGCTGTCGAAATCCACCAGGGAAAACTCCACGCGGTCTTCTTCCGCCGAGAAATACACCGGTGAGCGGAAGACTTTATGCCATTGATGCGCATCGGCGGGTTCCGGGCGGCGCAGGTACACCGCCAGCGGGGCATAGTCGCGACCGAGGCGATTGCGGCAAGTGCGCACGTAAATCGCCGTGAAGGCGTCGATGGCTTCGAATGCAGGTGCCGGGTTACCCACCGGGATTTTCAGGCGAAAGCGGTAGCGGTCCTCGGCGCGGGTCAGCTCCAGTTCCAGGGCATCGCTGACCACTTGGTGATAGCGCACGATCCGTTCGAACACCTCGCGCAAACTGCCGCTGGCCACCAGCGCATAGCCGAGCGCATGAAACGTGGTGGGGCTGACGAAACGCGACACGCGCAGGCCGATCGCCGGATCGCCACTGACCTGCACGGCGATTTCCCACAGGCGCGTGGTGCCGGACAACGGGTAACGGGCGTTCGGGTCGTCCATCAATTGCGGATCGAGCCCCGCCTGATGGCACAGGGCGGTGCTGTCGAGGCCCAGCGCATCGAGTTGCTTGCGCAGGGCGCGGGTCCAGCTGGCGAGGGAGGTCGGTTCAGTCATGCTGATTGGCGCTTCCGGTCAACAGGTTGGCGTTCATGGCTACCACCTTGTAAACATTCACAAGGCAGGATGCGAACATCAATAACCAGAGGATGGAAGCATGCACGGTACTTCTGCAAGTCCCCAGCGACTGAATGCAGCGCAGCGATCAGCACATATTCGTGAAGTGGTGCTGGCCAAGGGCGTCGAACTGCGTCAACGCTACCCGATTCTCAATCATCAGGATGCCCTCGGCGCCGGCATTCTGACCTTTGCCCTGGCCGGGATGATCGGTTCGGCGGCGCTGTACATGAGCGGGCACATGGCCTGGTGGGCATGCCTGTTGCTCAACGCGTTTTTCGCCTCGTTGACCCACGAGCTGGAACACGACCTGATCCACAGCATGTACTTTCGCAAACAGCGTGTGCCGCACAACCTGATGATGGGGCTGGTGTGGCTGGCGCGGCCGAGCACGATCAATCCGTGGATCCGCCGCCATCTGCACCTCAATCACCACAAGGTGTCGGGCACTGAAACCGACATGGAAGAACGCGCCATCACCAACGGCGAACCTTGGGGGATTGCGCGGTTGCTGATGGTTGGTGACAACATGATGTCGTCGTTCATCCGCATGCTGCGAGCCAAGACCTGGGCGCACAAATTCAGCATCGTCCATCGCACGCTGAAGGTCTACGCACCGCTGGCGCTGGTGCATTGGGGCGCGTGGTACGTGTTCCTCGGCTTCCATGCGGCCAACGGCATCGCGTCACTGATGGGCGCGCCAATCGAGTGGTCGGCAACGACGTTGTCGGTGATGCAGGTGATCGACATCGCGGCCGTGGTGATCATCGGCCCGAACGTGCTGCGCACCTTCTGCCTGCACTTCATCAGCTCGAACATGCACTACTACGGCGACATCGAGCCGGGCAACGTGATGAAGCAGTGCCAAGTGCTGAACGCCTGGTGGTTGTGGCCGTTGCAGGCATTTTGCTTCAACTTCGGCAGCAGCCATGGCATCCATCACTTTGTGGTGAAGGAACCGTTTTACATCCGCCAGATGACCGTGCCGGTGGCGCATCAAGTGATGCGCGAGATGGGTGTGCGCTTCAATGATTTCGGGACGTTTGGAAGGGCGAACCGGTTTGAGCGCAAGGAAGAAGTTCAGGGGCAAACCGTGGAGGGCGTGCGCGTCTGATGGCCCCTTCGCGAGCAGGCTCGCTCCCACATTGGATCTCCGGTGAACACAAAACTTGTGAACACTAAAAATCCCCTGTGGGAGCGAGCCTGCTCGCGAAGGCGGTATCTCAGGCACCATCAATCCGGCTGAAACGGCGACTCACTCAATATCACGCCAGTCTCATCCACATACTGCTGCCAATGCTCAATCAAGGCATTCAGCCTCTCTGGCTGACTCAACGCCAAATCATGAATCTCCCCCGGATCACTCCCCAAATCATAAAGCTGCCAAGTCGCCGGCCCCACCGGTCTCGGGATGTAAACCGCCTTCCATTGCCCCTGCCGAATCGCCCGTCGCCCAAACAACTCCCACCCGGTGACGGTGTGCTCGTCATGCACCTGTGCCGTTTCGCCCGATAAAAAGCCCAGCCACGATTTCCCGCGAACTTCCGCCACGTCCTTGCCACGCCAGCGCTTGCCTGGATGCCGTACACCGGCCAGGTCGAGAATGGTCGGCGTAATGTCCATCACCGTGCCAAACCCATGGCTGATTTGCCCCTTGAGCGACAGTTGCGGGTAATGCACCAGCGCCGGCACGCGGATCCCGCCCTCGGTGGTAAACGCCTTGAACAAGCGCGAGGGCGCGGTCGCCGTTTGTGCCCAGTTCGGTCCATACCAGACGTAAGAGTTGGCGCGACCGATGTTGTCGAGGCTGTTGTCGTAATGCTGATTCAGATACGTCAGCAACTCCGGCCCGAACTTTGGAAACGCCTCCAGCAGCGCGCCCTCGGCGCCGTTATCCGACATGAAAAGAATGAAGGTATTGTCCAGTTGCCCTTGCTGGCGCAGGTAGTCGACGACGCGCCCGATGTTCCAGTCCATGCGCTCGACCATCGCCGCGTACACCTCCATGGCTCGCGCGGAAATCTGCCGTTGCTCGTCGGTCAAGGCATCCCATTGCGCGCTGAGCTGGATCAGCGGATGCGGCTCGACATCGGCTTCAATCAGCCCCAGGGATTTGAGTTTCTCCAGGCGTTCAAGACGCAGCACCTCCGGTCCCGCGTCATACCGGCCGCGATACTTTTCGACGACATCGGCCGGCGCCTGCAACGGCCAGTGCGGCGCGGAAAACGGCAGGTAAGCGAAAAAGGGCCGGGTCTGATCACGCTCCTTGAGGTACTCCAGCAGCTTGTCGCCGAAGGCATCGGAGGAATAGAAATCCTTCGGCAATTCGTCGATGAAAGTGTCGTCCTCGATGTACAACGCCGGGGTGGATTTCAGCAGGCCGGGCGTCTGTTCATCGTAGGTCGGTTCAAAACCGTAATGGTTGGCGGCACCAGGCAGCAACGAAAACGAACGCTCGAAACCCCGGGCGTGGGGCGCGAGTTCGGCGGTCAGGCCCAAATGCCATTTACCGCTCATCAACGTTTGGTAACCGGCCTCGCGCAACAGCTCCGGCAATGCCACCACCCGGTCGTTAAGGTGACCCTCATAGCCCGGTTTGCCAATCAAGTCCGGGGTCAGCGCTTCGGCCATCGTGCCGATGCCGGCGATGTGGTGGTCGGTGCCGGTGAGCAGCATTGAACGGGTCGGCGAGCAGGTCGGCGCGGTGTGGAAGTCGGTCAGGCGCAGACCGTTGTAGGCCAGCGCATCAAGGTTCGGCGTGGCGATTTCGCCGCCGAATGCGCCGATATCAGAAAAGCCCAGGTCATCGGCCAGGATCACTAAAAAATTGGGACGTTGCGGCATCAAGAATCTCCAGTTCAGCAGGCAATGAAAGACAGCGGCAGATCGCGCACCTGCACCTGTACGGGCGGTTGGTAGTGGTCGTCGCTGGTGAGTTCGTGCAGCAGTTCTTCACGCAATTGGTGGAAGTCGAAACTGCTGCGTTGGCGCGGATGGGGCAGGGCAATCTCGACCACTTGCTTGATCCGTCCGGGACGCGGCTCCATCACCACCACGCGATCGGCGAGAAAGATCGCTTCCTCGACATCGTGGGTGACCAGAATCGTGGTGATTTTTGCCCGCGAGCGGATCGCCAGCAGTTCGTCCTGCATCTGCTGGCGGGTCAGTGCATCCAGGGCGCCGAAGGGTTCGTCCAGCAGCAGAATTCGTGGGCTGGCCACCAGGCCGCGGGCAATCGCCACGCGCTGCGCCATGCCGCCGGAGAGCTGATGCGGGTAGGCGCGGGTGAAGTCGCTCAGGCCCACCAGTTCGATGAAATCGTTGACGCGTTTGTGCTTTTGTTCGCTGCTCAACGGTTCGTTGACCAGGCCCAGGCCGATGTTGTCGGCCACCGTCAGCCACGGAAACAAACGGTGTTCCTGAAAGACAATGCCGCGCTCGCCACCGATGCCGCTGACGGCTTTGCCATCCACGGTGATCTGGCCGCGAAACTGCGTGTCGAGCCCGACCAACAGTCGCAGCAACGTGGATTTGCCACAGCCGCTGGCGCCGACGATGGCGACAAATTCACCTTCGGCGATGTCCAGGTTGAATTCGCGAATCGCCTCCAGCTCAAAGCCGTCGACGTCGAAGGATTTGCCCACGTGGTTGAAGCTGACAATCGGTGCGTTCATGCGTGTCTCCAGCGAGTAGCGCGGATTTCGAGGCGTTGGCCGATGAGGTTGAGCAGGGCGCCGGTGAGGCCGACAAGCAACATGCCGGCCATGATCAAGTCCATGCGCAGCAGTTGCTGGGCGCCGATCATCTGGCTGCCGATGCCGCCGTTGGACGGCATGAAATATTCGGCGCCGATGGTGCCGAGCCAGGCGTAAATCAGGCTCAGGCGCAGACCGGCAAAAATCCCTGGCGCAGCGCCCGGCAGGACCAGTCTGTGCAGCCGTTGTCCGAGGCTCAGGCGCAACACCTGCGCCGCTTCGTTGAGGTGCGGCGAGAGGTTGGCGACGCTGCGTTGGGTGGCGATGAACAACGGGAAGAATGCGGCGAGGGCGACGAAAACCCACTTGGCCAATTCCCCCAGGCCGAACCATGCCGTGAGCAAAGGCACCCAGGCGAAAATTGCGATCTGGCGGATGGCGGCGAGGGTCGGGCCCAGCACGCGCTCACTGCTGCGCGACAATCCCAGCAACAAGCCCAAGGCAAATCCGAGCCCGCCGCCCAGCAACAAACCGCCGAGGGTGCGCCCCAGACTCAGGGCCATGCCGCTGATCAACGTACCGTCGAGCAGGCCGATCCACGTGGTCTCCAGCACGGCCAACGGGCTGACCAGAATGTTGGCGTCGATCCACTGCTGATCCGTCGTCAATTGCCACACCACCAGCAACGTCACCGGCAATAGCCACGGTTGCAGACGCTGCCAGCCTTCATAACGTGGACCGCGACGAATCTCTGCAGTCGCGGGATGCGGCCAGTGCACCCATTTTTTGTCCAGCCAACCGATGCCGCGATCCATCGCCACACCTATCAACCCGATGACCACGATGCAGACGAATACGATGTCGAGCATGAACAACTGCCGTGCCCACACCATCAAGTAGCCGATGCCTTCGCTGGAGGCGAGCAGTTCGACCGCCAGCAACGATGTCCAGCCGGCGGCCAGTGCCAGGCGCACGCCCGCCATGAACGCCGGCAACGCGGCGGGCAGCACCAGGCGTCGAATCAGCAGCCGTGGTGGCAAGCGCAACACCGCCGCAGCTTCACGCAATTTGGGTTGCGCATCGCGCACGCCGACGAGTGTGTGCAGAGTGACTGGCACCACAATGGCCTTGATCAGCACCACCAGTTTCAGCACTTCGCCGATGCCGAAAAACACCATGAACAGCGGAATCCAGGCCAATGTCGGCACTTGGGCCAACCCGGCAAATGTCGGGAACACCAGGCGTTCAAGCCGGCGACTGAAACCCAGCGCCGCACCCAGTGCAGCCCCGGCGCTGACACCGGCCAGCAGTCCCCAGAACAGCCGTTGCAGGCTGATCCACAAGTGGCTCCATAACTCGCCTTGGGACAATTCCACCGCGCTGTTCCAGACCAGCGAAGGCGTCGGCAGGATCTGCTCGCTCATCCAGTGATTGCGGCTGGCCAGCCACCAAAGGGCAAACAAGGCGGTCGGCAGCAACCAAGGCAATAACCGTTGGCTCAGCCTCGGCCGCAGTGGCCTGGCTTTAAGCGACGGGGCGGCCAAAGGCAGGCTGAGCAGGGAAACACGGGCCATGGGCGACCTCCGTTGTCTGGTATGCAAAATCGATCTATAAAATTTCAAATCAATGCTATTGAGAGATAAGCCAAGCCATTTAAGGCCTACAGCCGACACGCATCCAATGCATTCGGAGAATATTTTCGATGCTGGTTATGCATACCGTCCCAGGATGCCCGGCGTGACTTGCTTAGGACTAAATGATCTAAAAATGTGAATTTTTAGTATTTAAGTGTTGGTGCCGATTGCGCCTACTTTCAGCTCCTCAACGCCCGTCGCCATCAGGAGCCGCACCCATGAGCCTTCCCTTTAAACGTGTCATCAGTCTGTTCGCCGCACCGGCCCTGGCGGGTTTGCTGGCATTCACCGTCAACGCCGCCGAACTCAAGGAAATCAGAATCGCGGTGCCTGACCTCAGTGCCGGTACTCAGCACAGCGGTGGCGGCGTGGTGGACGTGCTGCGTGACCAGCAGGTTTTTGAAAAAGCCTTCGCGGATCAGGGCATCAAGATCCAGTGGAGTTTCTTCAAGGGCGCAGGGCCGGTGATCAATGAAGCGTTTGCCAATGGCCAGGTGGACCTGGCTTACCTGGGGGATCTGGCGGCAATCATCGGCAAGTCGAACGGTCTGGATACCCGGCTGCTCAGTGCCTCCGCGCGGGGGGTGAAGCAGTATCTGGGGGTGGTGCCTGGTTCGGGGATCAAGACGCTGCAAGACCTCAAAGGCAAACGCGTGGCGATCTTCCGGGGGACCGCCACCCAGTTGTCCTTTGATGCGGCGTTGGCCAGTCAGGGGTTAAGCGAGAAGGACGTGAAGGTCATCAACCTCGACTTCAGCGGTGCCGTCGCGGCACTCGCGGCCAAGCAGATCGACGCGTCCTGGGGCAGCTCCGGGTTGGCCGCGTTGCAAGCAAAAGGGTTGGCCGAGTTACCGCTGAGCACCAAGGATCTGGGCGGAGCGGGTAGCGTTCAGGCCGTACTGGTCGGCACTGGAAAGTTTGTCGACGAAAACCCCGAGGTGGTCGCCAAACTGCTCAAGGCGCAGCAGCAGGCGGTGGCGTGGCTGACGCAGGACAGCAACAAGCAGGCGTACATCGATCTGGTGTCGGGACTGGCGAGTTATCCACCGGTGATCCTCACGCGGGATTTGCAGGATCAGAAGCTCAGTGAGGTGTTCCCGTCGACGCTGGATCCGGTGTTTCTTGGCAAGTTGCAGGACGCGGTGGACCTGGCTTCGCAGCAGAAGCTGATTCGCAAGCCGTTCAAGGTGAGTGATTGGGTGGCGCCTGAGCTGGCGGCTGCAAAACTCTGAATCTCTGGCGTTCATGCGGACGCTATCGCGAGCAGGCTCGCTCCCACATTGGATCTCTGCCACACCCTGGATCCCCTGTGGGAGCGAGCCTGCTCGCGAAGGGTCCCTAAACCGCGACACCCATCTGCTGCGTATCCACCGCCACCAACGTCTCAATCATCGCCCTCGCCGCCGGCGACAACCGAAACCCGGTACGACTCACAATCCCGCACCGCGCATTCATGCTCTCAATGTTCTGCGGCAAATTGCGCCAGTGCAGCAACGCCAACGACCCCTTGGCAATGTCCTCGATAAACGCTTCTTCCGTGCCGACGCCAATCGCATTCGACTGCAGCACGATCTTCACCAGTGCCGGGAAATGTTCAGTTTCGATACTCGGTGAAAAATCCATCCGCCCACTGAGATTCGCCAACAACTTGCGAATGCCCGGCGGGATCAACGTGGTGGCCAGCGGGTAATCGAACATGTCGTTGGTCGACAGGCTCTCCTTGGCCAGCAACGGGTGCCCGGGCCGGCAGAAAAATACCCCGCGCTTGGGCGTCAGTGCCCGCGTCTGGAAATTCGGGTCGGCTTCGAAATGACGGATGTCGGCGATGAAGAATTCGATCTCTTCGCGGCTCAAGGCGCGGCTGAGTTTTTCCCAGTTATCCACCTCGAAACGGGTGCGCACTTTCGGGTGCGCATTGATGAACCGGGCCACCGCATCCGGCACCAGTTTGACCGCCGGTGCGGGGCCACAACCAAAGCGCAGTTCACCGGCGTCGAGCTTGGTCATTTGCGTCACTTCCGCGCTGAGCAAGGCCGCGCCCTGGACCAGCGTCAGGGCGTGTTGCAGCAGCACCTGGCCTTCCGGCGTGGGGCGCAAGTCCTTGTTGCCACGGTCCACCAGCACACAGCCGAATTCTTGCTCGAGCCCTTGAATACTGCGGCTGAACGCCGGTTGAGTAATGCCCATGGCGTCGGCCGCGCGGACGAAACTGCGGTGTTCGTTGAGGGCGATGAAGTAGCGCAACTGACGAAGATCCATATGCTTTCCCGGCATCCTAAAAATAGCTCGAAGGCATTTGCGACGAGGGTTGCTAGAGGTTTTAAATGCAAGCTCTTATTCCGTCAACGAAGCATGTGAATATCTATTAGACCTAAAGTGAATATAGATAGAGCGTTGTTTCGCTGTCACTCAACCGTCAGCAATCCGATAGAGGGTCTACCCATGAGCAATGCCGCTTTAGCTGTAAAACCCGCTGTTCACGCGCTTGAAATCCATCCGGTGGCCGGTCGCATTGGTGCCGAAATCCGCGGCGTGCAACTGTCCGGTGAGCTGGACGCCAGCACCGTCGAAGCCATTCAACAGGCGCTGGTGCAATACAAGGTGGTGTTCTTCCGCGAACAGACTCAGCTCGACGATCAACGCCAGGAGGCCTTCGCTCATCTGCTCGGCGAACCAGTGGCGCACCCGACGGTGCCGGTGCGTGAAGGCACGCGTTTTCTGCTGGAACTCGATGGTGCCGAAGGTCAGCGCGCCAGCTCGTGGCACACCGACGTGACGTTCGTCGAGGCCTATCCGAAAGCCTCGATCCTGCGCTCGGTCGTGGCGCCGGCGTTCGGTGGCGACACGGTGTGGGCCAACACCGCGACCGCATACAACGAACTCGCGCCTGAACTGCGTGAACTGGCGGACAAACTGGTGGCGGTGCACAGCAACGAATATGACTACGCTGGCGGCAAGCCTGACGTCTCGGCGGAGAAGCTGGAGCGCTACCGCAAAATCTTCACCTCGACCGTTTACGAGACCGAACACCCGGTGGTGCGCGTACACCCGATCAGCGGCGAGAAGAGCTTGTTGCTGGGGCATTTCGTCAAGCGCATCAAAGGCTATTCGCAGGCGGATTCCGCGCACTTGTTCGGGTTGCTGCAAAGCCATGTGATTCGTCAAGAGAACACCGTGCGCTGGCGCTGGAAGGCGGGTGATGTGGCGATCTGGGACAACCGTTCGACCCAGCATTACGCGGTTGATGATTACGGAACTCAGGACCGTGTGGTGCGGCGTGTGACGCTCAAAGGTGAAGTGCCGGTCGGGGTGGCGGGGCAGCGGAGTCAGACGATCAAGGGAGCTGAAATCAGCGGCGTCTGATCGGACGCTTTCGCGAGCAGGCTCGCTCCCACAGGGGATCTAGGGTTTGACAGAGATCCAGTGTGGGAGCGCGCTTGCTCCGGGCGGTGTTCCGAGGATGCTTTTTACCACACGCCGATTTGCACCATTTTCTCGGTTTCAGGCTCGCCATAACGAAACCGTTGCCCACGCAAATCAATCTCCTGATGACTGATCGTCGTCCTGCGCTTCAACCCCCGCACCCACTCAAACAAATACCCCGCATGCTCCTCGCGAACCGAGGCAAACGCTGGATCAGCTCCCAGATCCCGTAACTCCTGCGGGTCATTCAGCAGATCAAACAGCTGCGGTCGAAAGCCGTCGTACGCCAGATATTTCCAGCGCTCGCTGCGCACCATGGTCATGCGGCAACGGTCGATCGGTTGCGCCAAACGTTCGCGAGCCGGCGCTTGGAACGCGTAGTCGTACTCGCTGATCGCATAGCCGCGCCAGTCGGTTTCAATGCCGTGCAGCAGCGCAATCAACGAGCGTCCCTCCAGCCGATGCTCGGCGCTTGGCAAGCCAAGGGCTTCAAGAAAGGTCGGCAACGCATCGATGGTTTCCGCAAGTCGATCATCCACCGAACCCCGGGTGATATCGGCCGCCGGACGCGGGTCGCGAACGATCAGCGGCACCCCGACGGCAGGCTCCAGCAGAAACTCTTTTTCACCCAGGTAATGATCGCCGAGGAAGTCGCCGTGATCGCTGGTGAACACGATCAGCGTGTCATCCCATCGGCCATTGCTTTGCAAAAAGTCGAACAGGCGCCCGAGCTGATCGTCGACCTGTTTGATCAAGCCCATGTAGGTCGGAATCACGTTAAGGCGCACGACATCCCTGGAAAAATTCAGGCTCTCTTCATGCTGACGAAACGCGTTGTACACCGGGTGATCGCTTTCCTCTCCAGGCTCCGCACGCACCGGGTCGATCACCTGCCCGGCGCTGTACAGCGCGTGGTACGGCGCCGGTGCGATGTAGGGCCAGTGGGGTTTGATGTACGACAAGTGCAGGCACCACGGCTGCTCGCCTTGCTCGGCAATAAAGTCGATGGCGCGGTCGGTGGTGTAGGCGGTTTCCGAATGCTGTTCGGGAATGCGGGCGGGCAAATGGGCGTTGCGCATTTTCCAGCCGCTGAGGATTTCGCCCTGATCACCTTCGGCGGCATTGGCCCATTCGTGCCACGGGTTGCGCCCTTCGAAGCCGTGGGCGCGCAAGTAATGGGTGTAGGGCGCGGATTCGCGTTTATCGTCGAACAGCGGGTCGTCGGGGAAGATGCCGTCATGGCGAAAGTACGCTTCGAAACCGACTTCATTCAGCGCCGAGGCTTGATCGCCGAGCGGGTCGATGGCCAGCCGTTGCAGGGCATCGAGATTGGGCGTGGCGTGGGTCTTGCCGACCAGTGCGGTGCGGATGCCGTGGGGGCGCAGATAGTCGCCGATGGTCAGCTCTTCCAGCGGTAAAGGCACGGCGTTCCACGCCACTTGATGGCTGCTGACATAGCGCCCGGTGTAGGCCGACATCCGCGACGGCCCGCAGATCGTGCCTTGGGTATAAGCGCGGCTGAAACGTACACCGGCGGCGGCCAGGCGATCGATGTTGGGCGTGTGCAGATGCGGGTGGCCGTAGCACGACAGGTAATCACGGCGCAGTTGATCGCACATGATGTAGAGCACGTTGCGCACGGGGTTTTGGGGGTTGGACATGGGGTTCACCGATCAGAAGACAGGCGAGGGTTTTCGCTGGTGGGGCGGGGTTGGGGCAAGTGCATTTGGGGAATGGGTTTTATGCAGCAGGTGCATCGTTGCCTGAGCTGACGCCTTCGCGAGCAGGCTCGCTCCCACATGGGTCTTGCATACACTGGGGATCAACTGTGGGAGCGAGCCTGCTCGCGAAGGGGACAGATCAGACAGCGAGATTCTCCAGCGAACACACTTCCTCATCCTGCTCATCAATCGCCTTTATCTGCGCAATCATCGCCTCCGCCAACGGTGACAACCGATACCCCGCCCGGCTGACGATCCCGTACCGCGTATACAGCTCCTCCAGATCATCCGCCAACCCGTCGACCTTCAAACACACCAGCTCACCCTTGGCGTTATGCAGCGCATCCGAATACGCGCCGACAATCCCGATCGCCTCCGAGCGCATCACCACACTCAACAGGCTGTAGCTGTTCTCGCATTCGACATTGGGGGTGAAATCCGGCCGACCGCTCAAGTCGACGATGACCTTGCGCAGGTTCGGTGGGCGAATGCTGACGGCCATCGGATAGCTCATCAATTCCTCGGCACTGACGCTTTCGCGGGCGGCCAGTGGATGCCCGGCGCGGCAGCAGAAATGCCATTTGCGCGGGCGCAGGCGCTGGGTCAGGTAATCCGGATCGGCCTCGAAGTAACGGGTGTCGGCGACAAAAAATTCGAACTCTTCACTGAGCAGGCGCTTGCTCAAACTCTGCCAGTCATCCACCTGGAACTGCACCCGCGCTTTCGGGTAGCGCCCGATAAAGCTGCCGATGGCGCGCGGGATCAATCCCGCCGCCGGTGCCGGCCCACAACCGAAGCGCAACTCGCCCGCCTCCAGGCCATTGAACTGGCTGATCTCGTTGGCCATCTGCTGTGCGCCGCTGACCAGCCGCCGTGCGTGCTCGAGCAGCATTTGCCCCTGTTTGGTCGGCGCCAGGTCCTTGCGCCCACGATCCACCAACTGACACCCGACGCTGTGCTCCAGCGCCTGGATGCTGCGGCTGAACGCCGATTGCGACAGGTTCACCGCCAATGCGCCCGCAACGAAGCTGCGCTGATCGGCGAGGGCGATGAAGTGGCGGAGTTGACGCAAATCGATATGCATTTTTCACATAAAAAATATCGGGGAAATGCATTGGATATGCATTAGGTCGACTCCTTATAAAGGCTATCTCTTATGCAGTAAATCTTTGTAAAAACATAAATAAATAACTTTTAAGAATATGCATCGCTGAATAGCCGCTGTGTGTTTTTTGATCAGGAGCCGTTTTATGAGTCCGTTGAACCTCGCCTCACCCCTGACACCCCGACGGCTCAAACGCCTGCCCCTGGCCCTGTTGCTGGCGGGGAGCGCCAGTTGGACCCAAGGTTATGCGGCCGATACCACGACCCCCTCACCGGCCCCCGCGGGCAAAGCCACAGCCGACAGTTCGCAACTGGAAACCGTGACCGTCACCACCCGCCGCCGCGAGGAAAGTTCGCAAGATGTGCCGACGCCAATGAGCGTGGTCAGCGGCCAGGTGCTGGAAACCCAACGGGTCTATCGCATCCAGGATTTGCAGCAACTGGTGCCCAGCGTCAACGTCGCCTACATGCATGCGCGGCAGTCCAGCGTGTCGATCCGTGGCCTGGGCAACAACCCGGCGAGCGATGGTCTGGAAGGCAGTGTCGGCCTCTACATCGACAACGTTTACCTCGGTCGGCCGGGCATGGCGGTGTTCGACCTGATGGACATTGAACAGCTTGAAGTCCTGCGCGGTCCGCAGGGCACGCTGTTCGGCAAAAACACCACGGCGGGCGTGATCAACATCAATACCCGCGCGCCGACGTTTACCCCTGAACGCAGCATCGAAACTTCGGTGGGCGAGGACGGTTATTTCCAGACCAAGGGCACCATTTCCGGCCCGTTGAACGATGAGCTCGCCGGGCGATTTTCGGCCTATCGCACCCGTAGCGACGGCGACATCAAGAACGAATTCAACGGCCATGAATTGAATGGCGGTTCGCGCGAAGGCTTCCGTGGGCAGTTGCTGTTCAAACCGAATGAGTCGTTCAACCTGCGCTGGATCGGTGATTACAACGAAGAAGATTCCAGTGCCGGGACCCGCGTGTTGTTCAACACCGGGCCGACCATCAATGGCGTTAACCTCTATCAGGCTCGGGCCAACGCCGCTGGCGCGACACTGGTCAACGGCCCGCACCGCAAGGTCAATCTGGACAATGACCAGCACGTCACCGTGCATCAGGGTGGCACCTCGGTCGAAGCTAATTGGACCTTGCCGAGCGATTTCACCCTGACCTCCATCAGTTCCTATCGCTGGTGGAATTTCACTCCACGCAACGACGATGGCCTGAACGTGCCGGCGTCGTTCAACGCGGGTGTCTCGGTGGAGGATAAGCAGTATTCCCAGGAATTTCGTCTGGCCTCGCCCAAGGGCGAATTCTTTGATTACGTGCTCGGCGCCTACTATTTCGGTTCCGACCTGGACAACAAATCATTTTCTTATTACGGCCCGCAAGCGGACATCTGGAACGGCACGCCACGCGGTGCACTGGCCAACGTCGACAGCGTCGGCAATGGCCATATCGAAACCAACAGCTTCGCCCTGTTTGCCCAAGGCACCTGGCACCTCACCCAACGACTGGACTTCACCGCTGGCCTGCGTGGCACCTATGAAGAGAAAAATGCCTGGGTGACTCGCGATGCACCGCTGGGCGGCGCAGCAGTGACCGGCGCGGCGGCCACCGCCCGGCGCGGTCGTGCTGGCGCTTACGACTCCGGCGATCTGAATCAGTACAGCTCCAGTCCTTCCGGTCTGTTGAACCTCAGCTACCACTTCACCGAAGACCTGCTCGGCTACGCGACCCTGTCCCACGGCGAGAAATCGGGCGGCGTGAACCTCGGCGTCGGCTCCGCGCCCGTCGCTGGCGCCGACTCGTTGCTGATCGGCACCGAGCGCGCCAACAACGCCGAACTCGGTTTCAAAAGCACCCTCTGGGACCGACGCCTGCAACTCAACGCCAACGTCTTCTGGACCCAGGTCAACGCCTACCAGACCAATGCCTACGACGACGTCAACCGCGTGCAATACCTGACCAACGCCGGTTCCGTTCGCTCACGCGGCGTGGAATTTGAAAGCACGGTGATCCCGTTGCGCGGCCTGACGCTAAACATCAACGGCTCGTACAACGACGTCAGCTACCTCTCGTACAAAGATGCGCCGTGCCCACCGGAAGTCAGCCTGGCCCCCGGCGCACCGGCCTCTTGCGACTTGAGCGGCCATCAAGTGGTCGGCGCCTCGAAATGGATCGGCAACGCCAACGGCGAATACAAATGGAACCTCAGCAACGGCCTCGAAGAATACGTCACCGGCAGCTATGCCTTCCGTTCAAAAGCAGTGGGCACGGTTGAGGATTCCGACTTCGGGCAGATCCCGAGCTACGCCGTCGTCAACCTGTCCACCGGCCTGCGCGGTGATTTCAACCAAGGCCAGTGGGACGTCTCGCTGTGGCTGAAAAACGCCTTCGACAAAACCTATTACACGACCCTGTGGACCGCCTCCAACGGTGGTTATGAAGGCTTGCTCGGCACGCCACGAACCCTGGGCCTGACCGGTCGCTACGACTTCTGATTCGTCATTCAAGGAGCGTCAACATGATGAGCATCAAAACGGCTTTACCGGTGTTGCTGTCCAGTGCGGTGATCAGTGCCGGCGCGTTCGCGGCGCCGAGCGTTTACCCCACGGGTGTGACCCGTTATGACCCGGCCAAGGCCTTTAATCAGTACGTGATTTTCAGCGGCGCGGACAAACAGACGCACCTGATCGACATGAATGGCAACGAGGTGAAAACCTGGCCGCAGGCGGGTTTCCCGTCAGCTGTCATCGACCCGAAACTGGTCGGCGGCGAGCGCGGTCACGTGCTGCTGCAACTGAGTGACAAGGACCCCGGCAAACTCGGTTCTGCCGGCAACGGTCTGGGCAATCAGAGCGTCGGCGAACTGGACTGGAACGGCAAAGTCGTCTGGCAGTGGGGCGACAAGGCACCCGGTGGCGCTGCGCAACAGCACCATGATCAGCGACGCCTGAGTAACGGCAACACCGTGGTGTTGGCGAACAAAGTGCACAAGGTCGAGGGCTTCAAAGTCCCCGAGGTGATCGACGACGCAATCTACGAAGTCAGCGCCAAAGGTGAGGTGAAATGGCAATGGCTAGCGTCCGAGCACCTGGGTGAATTCGGCTTCACCCCCGATCAATTGAAACTCGTGTACGCCAGTGACAACCCGGACTACCTGCACATCAACAACCTCAGCCTGGTTGGCCCGAACAAGTGGTTCGATGCCGGCGACAAACGCTTCAACCCGGACAACCTGCTACTCGACTCGCGCAACGCTAATTTCATCGCAATCATCGACAAGAGCAGTGGCAAGGTTGTCTGGCGTCTTGGTCCGAATCTGCCGCTGATCGATCCGAAAACCGCGCAGAAACTGCCACGTCCGGTGGATCAGTTCGTCGGGCAGCATGACGCTCACATCATTCCCGCAGGCCTGCCCGGCGCGGGCAATTTGCTGGTGTTCGATAACCAGGGTTCGGCCGGGTATCCATCGGTCACGCTCGGGTTGATCAGCGGCTCGCGGGTGCTGGAGATCGACCCGGTGAAAAACCAGGTCGTCTGGCAGTACAGCGCGGCCAATTCGAAGCAGCCGGGTTGGGCGTTCTACAGCTCGTTCATCAGCAGTGCGCGACGTTTGCCCAATGGCAACACATTGATCGACGAAGGCATGAACGGGCGGTTCTTCCAGGTGACGGCGAGCGGTGAAAACGTTTGGGAATACGTCAGCCCTTACCTCGGAAAAGCGCCGGGCAGCGATGCCATCAGCAACTGGGTCTATCGCGCATTGCCGGTGAGTTATGACTGGGTGCCGCAGGGGACGCCGCGCTCGGAAACGGCGGTGATTGCACCCGCTGTGAGCGCCCGCCAAATCAGCGCCAGCCGCTGAAACCCGGGCAAAAACGGCGAAAAACCATGCCTGCGATGAATACTTTGGATGCCGTCAAAGCATGGGTTTTTCGTCGCCGCGCCGCAGCCCTTGAACGGCGGGGCCTGGCGAGAAACGGGTGTTTTGCATATTCGTTTCGAGTCTAAACATAACTTCAAAGATTACTTTAAGAGATAAGCGTCAACGCCAATGATTCATCCATCGACACGTCGTGCGGGGGATGTCAGGCACGGCGTTTCGGGTGATCGCAAAGAGACCGCAGGGAGTTAAACAATGGGCAATGTCCAGACCGCCGCCAGCGCACATGAGGTGCTGTGGCGCCAGGCACCGAGTGGTGAGTTGGTCGACCTCGGCCGGCCGCACCGCGTGCCCTTGGGCCAGCTGCGTTTGCAGCGCACGCCCAAGGGCATTCTGAGTCGACGCGAAGCGATCCTGCTCGGTGTATTGGCGCTGCTGGTGCATGGCGCGGTGATTTATTGGGTGAATCAGCAGCCGGTGAAAGCGCTGCCGATTGTGCCGCCGGAGATTCCGCCGATGACCATCGAGTTCTCGCGTCCGGCGCCACCCGTGGTCGAGCCTCCACCGCCGCAGCCGGTTCAACCGGTGGTCGAACCGCCGCCTCCGGTGGAAGACGAACTGGCGGTAAAGCCGCCGCCACCCAAACCGATTCCTAAACCCAAACCGGTCGCCAAACCCGTGCCGAAACCGGCGCCCAAAGCCGTCGAGCAACCGCCGGCGCCGCCACAACCGGCAGCCCCGGTCGCCGCGCCGCCTGCACCCCCGGCGCCCGCACCGGTCACACCGGCCTCGGCCAGTGCCGCGTACCTGAAAAACCCGGCGCCGGAATACCCGTCACTGGCGCAGCGTCGCGGTTGGGAAGGCACGGTGTTGCTGCGCGTGCATGTGCTCGCCAATGGCAAACCCGGCGAGATCCAGATTCAGAAAAGCAGCGGTCGCGATGCCCTCGACGAGGCAGCGCTGAACGCCGTGAAGCGTTGGAGTTTCGTGCCGGCCAAACAAGGTGATGTCGCCCAGGAAGGCTGGGTCAGCGTGCCCATCGATTTCAAGATTCATTAAACCGAAACCTATTTAGCGCGAAACGTTTACACGAGGAATTCATCATGACGTTATTGGCATCTCCACTTGAATCCATCGAAAGCGCGGTGATCTGGCTGCTGGTGGTTTTTTCCGTCGCCACGTGGGGCCTGGCATTGCTCAAGGGCGTGCAGTTCGGCCGTCTCAAGGCGCAGGACCGTAAATTTCACAAGCAATTCTGGGCCGCTTCGAGTCTGGATTCAGCGGCCGAGTTGAGCGAGACACAGCCCGGCGCGGCGGCCCGGGTGGCACAGGCCGGCTATGCGGCGATCCAGGTCGGCGAGGCGCCACAGGCGAATGATTTGAGCCAGGCGATCAACCATCAGGATCGACTGGAGCGTGCGTTGCGACAGCAGATTGTGCGTGAACGTCGCTCGCTGGAAACCGGTCTGGCGGTGGTCGCGAGTATCGGCAGCACCTCGCCGTTCATTGGTTTGTTCGGCACGGTGTGGGGAATCATGGAAGCGTTGAAAGGCATCAGCGCAGCGGGCTCTGCGAGCCTTGAAACGGTGGCGGGGCCGATTGGCGCGGCCTTGGTTGCGACGGGCGTGGGGATCGCCGTCGCGGTGCCGGCAGTGCTGGTTTACAACTATTTTTTACGCCGGTTGAAACTGACGGCGGCGGACCTGGATGACTTCGCTCATGACTTCTACAGCCTGGCGCAGAAGAGTTCGTTCCGCGTATTGATCCACCCGACGGCGCACAAGGTTGCAACCTCGGGCAACGCGCAAAAAGTGAAGGAGGCGTCCTGATATGGCCTTCTCCACGCAAGACAGCGATGAGGTGCTGAGCGAGATCAACGTAACACCACTGGTGGACGTGATGCTGGTGCTGCTCGTGGTGTTCATCGTCACCGCGCCGCTGCTGACCAACGCGATTCCGATCAACCTGCCCAAGACCGAAGCCGTGGCGCCGGTGGAGCAGAAAGACCCGCTGGTGGTGAGCATCGACGGCGCCGGCAAGCTGTTTATCAACAAGGATGAAATCCAGCCGGATGTGCTGGAGTTCAAGCTGCAAGCGGCGAAAGCCAAGGACCCGGAGGTGCGCGTGCAATTGCAGGCCGATGACGGGGTGAATTATGGCGAGGTGGCGCGAGCGATGGCGTCGATTGAGCGGGCCGGGATTACCAAATTATCGGTGATCACCGCGCGCTGACAGATTTCAGTTTTCCGGGGCCGTCTCCTTGGCAGGGTGCGGCCCTTTTTTTATTCCGCGGCAGTAACCCCAATCCCCTGTGGGAGCGAGCCTGCTCGCGAAGGCGGAGTGTCAGGCGACATCAATGTTGAATGTGAGGCCCTCTTCGCGAGCAGGCCCGCTCCCACAGTAGATCGTGTTTATATTCGATATGGGTCTTAATAAATAGCTTCTTATTCCTTAACGAATATAAATCCTCTCCCTATACTCGATCAGGAACAGACACGCAGCAGGAGAGCTCCCCCATGCGCAACGAATCAATTCGCTATCTGATTGTGCCGGGCTGGCAAGGATCGCCGGAAGATCATTGGCAAAGCCACTGGCAGAACAGCCTGCCGAACAGCGCGCGGGTGGAGCAGGCCGATTGGCTGACTCCACGTCGTGAAGACTGGGTCGCGGCGCTGGCCGAGGCGATTGCCGCCGACAGCACGCCGGTGATCCTGATCGCTCACAGCCTGGGTTGCATCACCGTCGCCCATTGGGCCGCCGCTGCGCCCGTACAGTTTCTGCGTCAGGTGCGCGGTGCCTTGCTGGTCGCGCCTGCGGATGTCGAGCGCCCGGCGTGCGCGCCGGCGTTGCGTAACTTCGCACCGATTCCCACCGACCTGCTGCCGTTCCCGAGCCAGGTCGTCAGTTCCGATAACGACAGCGCCGTGAGTGCGCCGCGAGCCCTTGAACTAGCGCGTAATTGGGGTGCCGAGTCGGGGATTTTGTCAGGGGCCGGGCACATCAATGTGAAGTCCGGTCACCAGCGCTGGGAGCAGGGTTTTGCCTACCTCTATCGCTTGCAGAACCGCATGGAACATCACGCTCTGCGCCGCGCTTGAACCTTTTCTTCTTTTAGAATCGCCCCCCGTCTCCCGGCGGTTTTGGGCGGGAGTCTGCCATGAGCTTTGAACACTTCGGTCAGCCGCTGCTGACCTTCCCCGATGCAGAAAAAAGTCCCCTGAGCATTCGCGCAAAGGCGTTGGTGTTTGTCGATCCACGCTCACGACAGTTGCGCAAGGACCTGGAGCTATTGGCGCCGCGTTCGATTTCGGTGCTCATCCGCGGTGAAACCGGTACGGGCAAGGAATTGCTGGCGCGGCATATCCATCGCGCCAGTGATCGCGGCGGCTTGTTCGTTTCGGTCAATTGCGGCGCGATCAGCCCGACCTACGCCGATGCCGAATTGTTCGGTTATGCCGCCGGCAGCTACACCGGATCGGCCAGCAGCCGCGCCGGGTGGTTCGGATCGGCCAATGGCGGCACGCTCTATCTGGATGAGATCGGCGATTTGCCGCTGCCAATCCAGATCAAATTGCTGTCAGCACTTGAGAATCACGAAGTCACCCGGGTTGGCGCTCATCAACCGAGTCCCGTCGACGTGCGTCTGGTCGCTGCCACCAGCATTGATCTGGCCCAGGCAGTGGCCGCCGGGAAATTTCATGAGCGGCTTTATCACTACCTCAGTGAAGGTCAGTTGGAGTTGCCGGCATTGCGTGACCGCGTGGGCGATATTTTGCCATTGGCCGAGTACTTCCTCGGCATCTACAGCCATCGCCTCGACCTGCCGGTGCCGCTGATCAGCGAGGCCGCGCAACTGGTGCTAGAGCGCCACAGTTGGCCGGGCAATACCCGGGAGCTGGAAAATGTCATTCATTTCGCGTTGCTGGTGAGCACCGGCGACGAGATTTTGCCCGAGCATCTGAATTTGCTGGAGACGCCCGTATCGCTGGCGCAGATCGAGCAGCAGGCGGTTCAGTTGATCAAAAACGGCACTGCCACGGAACGTTCCGCGCTCAAGCGTTTGCTGGAAAGCCTGACGCAGACGCTGGAATGATCTGTATGAACAAAATGGAATATGAAAGTGAATAAAAGATATTGTTCGGGAATAAAAAATCCCGGTATTGTCCGCTTCACGCCAGCGATAGCACTTCACTGGCACTTGTATTTAGCCGTCGTCGATGACGACCGAGATTTTCGATAAGGACACTGCATGAAAAAGGTTCTGTTGTTCACCGCATTGGCGGCTGCCCTGACTGCTGGCCTGGCCCAGGCTGGCGAGAAACTGGTAGTTGCGGCGACCCCGATTCCACACGCCGAGATTCTTGAGCTGATCAAGCCAACCCTCGCCAAAGAAGGCGTGGACCTGGAAATCAAAGTCTTCACCGACTACGTTCAGCCAAACGTACAGGTTGACCAGAAGCGTCTGGACGCCAACTACTTCCAGACCCTGCCTTACCTGAAAAGCTTCAACGAAGGCAAAGGCACCAACCTGGTAACCGTGATCGGTGTGCACGTCGAACCGTTCGGCGGCTACTCGAAGAAAGTCAAAACCCTGGCTGAGCTGAAAGATGGCGCGACCATTGCCATCCCTAACGAAGGCAGCAACAGCGGCCGTGCCCTGATCCTGCTGCAAAAGGCTGGCCTGATCGAGCTGAAAGACCCGAAAAACGCACTGGCTACGCCGAAAGACATCGCCAAGAACCCGCACAACTTCAAGTTCAAGGAACTGGAATCGGCCATGCTGCCGCGTGTGCTGGATCAGGTCGACCTGGACATGATCAACACCAACTACGCGCTGGAAGCGGGTCTGAACCCGGCTAAAGACGCACTGGTAATCGAAGGTGCAGATTCGCCTTACGTGAACTTCCTGGTGGCTCGTCCGGACAACAAGGACAGCGTTGCCATCCAGAAGCTGGCCAAGGCCTTGACCAGTCCTGAAGTGAAAGCCTTCATCGAGAAGAAGTACAGCGGCGCAGTTCTGCCGGCGTTCTGATTCGACGCAGCAACAAAACCCTTCAAGGTTTCAAACGCCGACGGCTGATAAAGCGTCGGCGTTTTTGTGTGCGCATACAATTTTTGGCAAATGAGGTCTCTGTGGCGAGGGAGCTTGCTCCCGCTGGGTTGCGAAGCGACCCTAAAGACCGACACATGCGTTTCTTCAGGCGCACCGCGTTGACTGGTTTGCGACTGCTGCGCAGCCGAGCGGGAGCAAGCTCCCTCGCCACAGGTGAATCTGTGCGCTCTGGAGAATCAGGCCACCCCAGCCTTCAACGCCCGGCGCAACGCCACCAATAACTTCACGATGTCCTGCGGATCCAGTCGCTCTGGCACTTTTACGTTAGCCATTTTCTCTTCCTTGTGAGGGTTCGGCCGAGGGAGTCTGGCCAAAAGCTGTCCGTCCTTGGAGGGGCATTTCGAAAAAAAGATCCCTCCTACAGCGCAAAGGAAAATAGTCGTCATCTGTTGCGACAGCAAATCAGCGGATAGTTTTTTGCGTGATATCAATATGCTTTAACGGTATTTAAATTCTTGTTTTTATACCTTTAAAGTCGGTATCCGCCGGGTCGTTATCCACGGCCCATGGACTGCGCCACCGTCGCTTACCGAGCGGCGTCCAGGATCTTCAATGAACTTCGATTACGCATTTATCCTCAGCACCCTGCCGGCGTTTCTCAAGGCCGTGGGCGTGACGCTGCAGGTTGGTTTTATCGCCATTGGCACCTCGCTACTGGTGGCGCTGATCAACGCAACGATTCTGGTGTTCCGCACGCCTTACCTGCAACGGCTGGTCGGGCTCTACGTCGAGCTGGCGCGGAACACGCCGTTGCTGATCCAGTTGTTCTTCGTCTATTTCGCCTTGCCGGCGCTGGGCATTAAGGTGTCGGGCTTTGCCGCGGCGATCATCACCATGACCTTTCTCGGCGGCGCCTACCTCACCGAGGTGCTGCGCGCCGGTGTGGACGCGGTACCTCAGGCGCAACTTGAATCGGGCCGCTCCATCGGCCTGTCTCACGGGCAGTTGCTGCGTTACGTGATCCTGCCGCAGGCCGGCATTCTCAGCCTGCCCTCGCTGTTCGCCAATTTCATTTTCCTGCTCAAGGAAACCACCGTGGTCTCGGCCGTGGCGGTGCCGGAAATTCTCTACACCACCAAAAGCTACATCGCGCTGTATTACAAAACCTACGAAATGCTCGCCGTGTTGACGCTGATTTGCGTGCTGTTGTTTTTGCCGCTGTCGCTGCTGCTCAGCCGTCTGGAAAGGAGGCTCCAGCATGGCCAGTTCGGGTCTTGAATTGCTCTGGGTGTCGTTGCCGCAACTGGGCAAGGGCGCCGCGCAAACCTTGTCGATCTCGTTTCTGAGCATCGCCATCAGCACCGTCGGCGGCGTGCTCTACGGCGTGTTGCGCACGCTGAATTCGAAGTGGCTGAACGCAATCCTGCGGGTGTACCTGGAATTGTTCCGGGCGATCCCGGTGCTGGTCTGGCTGTATTTGCTGTTCTTTGGCTTGCCGATTTTCTTTGGTCTGAGCATTCCGAGCTTCTGGTGCGCGGTGTTGGTGTTGTCGCTGTGGGGCGCCAGCGAAGTCGGCGAAGTGGTGCGCGGCGCGTTGCATTCATTGCCGCGCGGGCAGCGTGAAGCCGGGGAGTCGATTGGTTTGAGCGGCCCGCAGCTCTACGGCTATGTGCTGCTGCCGCAAGCGTTGAAACGCATGACCCCGCCGACCCTCAACGTCTACACGCGCATCATCAAGACCAGTTCCCTGGCGGTGTTGATCGGTGTGGTGGACGTGATCAAGGTCGGCCAGCAAATCATCGAGCGCACTTACGAATCGGTGCTGATCTACGGCGCCCTGTTCCTGTTTTTCTTTCTCATTTGCTACCCGTTGTCGGCCGCCTCGCGTGTGCTGGAACGGCGCTGGACACACGCATGAGCGCATTGATCGAGTTCAAGGGTTTCAACAAGTTTTTCGGCGAACAGCAGGTACTGGACGGCATCGACCTGCAAGTGAAAACGGGCGAAGTGATCGTCATCCTCGGCCCCAGCGGTTGCGGTAAAAGTACCTTGCTGCGTTGCCTCAATGGCCTGGAAGTCGCGCACAGCGGCAGCCTGAATTTTGCCGGCCGCGAACTGCTGGACAAGGGCACCGACTGGCGCGAAGTCCGCCAGCAGATCGGCATGGTGTTCCAGAGCTATCACCTGTTTCCGCACATGAACGTGCTCGACAACCTGCTGCTCGGCCCACTGAAAGTGCAGAAGCGTGATCGCCGTGAAGCCCGTGACCAGGCCGAAGCCTTGCTGGCGCGTGTGGGCCTTTCGGACAAGCGCGATGCGTTCCCGCGCCAGCTCTCCGGTGGCCAGCAGCAACGCATCGCCATCGTCCGCTCCTTGTGCATGAACCCCCAAGTGATGCTTTTCGATGAAGTCACGGCCGCCCTTGACCCGGAAATGGTCAAGGAGGTGCTGGAAGTCATACAAGGCCTGGCCCGCGACGGCATGACCCTGTTGATTGTTACCCACGAAATGGCCTTCGCCCGCGCTGTGGCGGACCGCATCGTGTTCATGGATGGCGGGCGAATCCTTGAACAAAACCCTCCCGAGACTTTCTTTACGAACCCGCAAACCGCACGAGCGCAGCAGTTCCTGGAGAAGTTCTCCTACGTCGCCGCACTACCCCAAACGACTCACACAAAGGAACTGGAACTGCTATGAAAACTGCCAAGGCTTCACTGCTGCTACTCCCGCTGCTCGGCCTCGCGTTGCTGGCCGGTTGCAACAAAACCGAAGAACCGGCCAAGCCTGCCGCAACCGCCAGCTACCTGGAAAAAATCAAGGCCCGGGACAAGCTGATCGTTGGCGTGTTTACCGACAAACCACCGTTCGGCTTCGTCAACGAAGCCGGGCGCTATGTAGGTTTCGATACCGACATCGGCCGTCAATTTGCCAAGGATTTGTTGGGCGATGAAAACAAGGTCGAGTTCGTTGCGGTGGAGCCGGCCAGCCGGATTCCGTTCCTGCAAAGCGACAAGGTCGACCTGATCCTGGCCAACATGACCGTCACCCCGGAGCGCAAAGAGGCGGTGGAATTCACCAACCCGAACCTCAAAGTCGCGGTACAGGCCTTGGTGCCACAAGCCAGCACGGTGAAAAACCTCGACGACCTGGCCACGCGCACGACCATCGTCACTACCGGTACGACGGCGGATATCTGGCTGACCAAAAACCACCCGGACTGGAAGCTGCTGAAATTCGAGAAAAACTCCGAATCGCTGCAAGCCCTGGCCAATGGTCGCGGTGATGCGTATGCGCAGGACAATCTGGTGCTGTTCAGCTGGGCCAAACAGAACCCGGGCTATCGCGTGTTGAGCCAGACCCTGGGCGCCGAGGCACCGATTGCGCCAGCGGTGAAGAAGGGCAATATCGAGTTGCGTGACTGGGTGAATGCCGAGTTGGCGAAGCTGGGGGAGGAGAAATATTTGCTCAAGCTGTACGACCAGTACGTGCGCAAGGAACTGAGCGATGACACCAAGCCTGAGAGCGTGATTGTCGAAGGTGGGAAGTGGCAGGGGTGATTCCAGCCTGATGGTCATTCCCACCTGTGGCGAGGGAGCTTGCTCCCGCTCGGTTGCGTAGCAGCCGTAAGGATTTGGGGTCGCTACGCGCCCCAGCGGGAGCAAGCTCCCTCGCCACAGAGAGCCGGGGATAAGCCTCAATCCGGCCAGTTCCACGCCGGCTCATCCAGCATCCTCTGCCCGACAATCCCGGTCTGGCCGAGGTTTTTCTCCAGCACGATGCAATTGCATTCCGGGTCTTCCTGCAACGCCGAAATCAACCGCCGCGCATGAGACACCACCCACACCTGGCATTGCTCCGAGGCCCGGATAATCAACCGCGCCAACGCCGGCAACAGGTCTGGATGCAGGCTGGTTTCCGGTTCGTTCAGCACCATCAATGTGGGTGGGCGTGGTGTCAGCAGCGCAGCGACCAGCAGCAAATAGCGAAGCGTGCCATCCGACAATTCGGCGGCCGATAACGGCCGCAATAACCCTTCCTGATAAAACTCAATGGCAAACCGCCCGCCCTGCAACGGCGCGATGTTCAGCCGCGCGCCGGGAAAGGCATCGCTGATCGCCGCCTGCAACGCCTCGGGATCGCCGATTTCCCTGATGGTCTGCAACGCCGCCGCCAGGTCACGACCGTCATGGTGCAACACGGGCGTGCGGGTACCGAGTTGTGGCTGGCGAACCGGTGCGTCGGCATCACTGCGAAAGTGATCGTAGAAACGCCAGCGTCGAATAAATTCACGCAGTTGCATGACTTCCGGCGTGGTGCGAAAGCTGCCGACCTGATCAAACAGGCTGTCGAAATCCGGCGTGTGTTGGGCCAGCACTTCCCACTGGCGACCGTCCCGGGCACGGACCATCGGGCCATTGCGGTCCACCAGCAGGCTGGCAGGACGGTAAGCGGCGCCGGCCCAGATACATTCTCGCTTGATCTCGGGGTCCAGCGAAAAATACGTGATGTGCTCCGGCTGCGGCATCGGTAGGCCCAGAGCGATGGCGTAGCTGAAGTCTTCACCGGCAAAGCCCAGGCGCAAACGCATGGGCGATTGACGGACGCTGCCTTCGACCGGGACTTCACCATTGCGCATGCGCCGGGTGATGTTTTCCGGCCCGGCCCAGAAGGTCGAATCCAGCCCGCCCTCACGGGCCAACGCATTGACCACGCCTCCCTGAGCCGTTTCCGCCAGCAGGCGCAACGCGCGGTAGAGGTTGGATTTACCGCTGCCATTGGGGCCGGTGATCAGGTTCAACCGGCCCAACGGAATCACCAATTTATTGATCGAGCGGTAATTGGCCACCGCGAGAGTTTTGAGCATGCGTGTTCCTTGGGCGGGATCAATCGGCGGGCATTGTCAGGTACGCGCAGGCGTCTACGGCAAGTGTTTTCAGCAGAAATCGTTAAAAATTTTTCCTCATAAGTCGGTCGTGCAAGGTCGCAACTTTGTTCTAAGCTCTCTGTCGTGTTGTCCAAAAAAAGGCCAAGGAGTTTGCATGGCGGTTTCCGGATTGAAAGTCATCATGGCCTTGAGTGTCGCAACCCTGCTGACGGCGTGCGACGAGAAAAAACCGATTCAGGAATACCTTCCAAGGGTATTCGTACAAGTGGTCAAACCGGCGGATTACGCGGCCTCGGTAACGCTGACGGGAGACATACAGGCACGCGTCCAGACCGAGCTGTCATTCCGCGTTGGCGGCAAAATCATCCAGCGTTCAGTGGATGTCGGTGATCGGGTGACCGCCAAGCAAGTGCTGGCGCGGCTCGATCCCAAGGATTTACAGACCAGCGTCGATTCGGCCCAGGCCCAAGTGGCCGCCCAACAGGCGCTGGTGAAACAGAATGCCGCGGCGTTCGTACGCCAGCAAAAACTCCTGCCCAAGGGCTACACCAGCCAGAGCGAATATGACTCGGCGCAGGCAGCGTTGCGCAGCAGTCAGAGCGCCTTGGCCGCTGCCCAGGCGCAGTTGGCCAATGCCCGGGATCAACTGAGTTACACCGCATTGGTTGCCGATGCCCCCGGCATCATTACCGCGCGTCAGGCAGAAGTCGGTCAGGTCGTGCAGGCAACCATGCCGGTGTTCAGCCTGGCTCGTGATGGCGATCGGGATGCGGTGTTCAATGTGTATGAAGCGCTGCTGGCCGAGAAGCCGGCGGATCAAACCATTGTCCTCAGCCTGCTCGACAACCCCGCCATCAAAACCACCGGCACCGTACGCGAAGTGACCCCGTCAGTGTCCGCTCAGTCCGGCACCGTGCAGGTCAAGGTTGGCCTCAACAGCCTGCCCGACGGCATGCAACTGGGCTCGGTGGTGAGCGCCACGGCCAAAGGTTCGGGCAAGTCGGCGATTGAGCTGCCGTGGTCAGCCCTGACCAAAAACATCAGTGAGCCTGCTGTCTGGCTGGTCGACGACAAGGGCCAGGCCCAATTGCACTCGGTCACCGTTCTGCGCTACCTGACGGGCAGGGTCATTATCAGCAAAGGCCTGCAGGAGGGTGACAAAGTCATCGTCGCCGGCGGACAGTTGTTGCACCCGGGCATGGAAGTCGAAATTGCCGAAAATACTTATAAGGATCTGAGTTGGGGAGCCAAGCCATGAAGCCTTTGTGGGCATTGCCCCTTGGATTGTCCCTCGGGCTGGCGCTGAGCGCCTGCTCGAAAAACGAGCCACCGCCGGAGCCGGTACGCCCGGTGCTGTCGGTCAAGGTCGAGGCGTTGAACGAAGAGGATCTGGGCCGGTTTGCCGGTAGCATCCAGGCGCGCTACGAAAGCAATACCGGCTTCCGGGTGGGCGGGCGCATCGCCAGTCGTAACGTCGATGTCGGGGCCGAGGTCGAGAAGGGCACATTGCTCGCGACCCTTGATCCTTCTGATCAACAAAACCAGTTGCGTTCGGCTCAGGGCGACCTGGCGAAAATCTACGCGCAATTGATCAATGCCAAAGCCAGTGCGTCGCGCCAGCAGGCCCTGTTTGATCGCGGAGTGGGTGCGCAAGCGCAGCTGGACGCCGCCCTGACCGATCTGAAAACCACCCAGGCCTCCCTCGAGCAAGCTCAGGCGGCGGTCAGCCAGAGCCAGGATCAACTCGGCTACACCGAGTTGCGCTCCGACCATAAAGCCGTGGTCACCGCATGGAACGCCGAGGCCGGCCAAGTGGTTTCTGCCGGCCAGCAAGTGGTGACCCTGGCGCAACCGGACATCAAGGAGGCGGTCATCGACCTGCCCGATACCCTGGTCGATCAACTGCCCGAGGATGTGGTGTTTCAGGTCGCCGCCCAACTCGATCCGAACACCAACACCACCGCGATCATCCGCGAAATCGAACCCCAGGCGCAGAGTGCCACGCGCACCCGTCGTGCGCGCCTGACCCTCGCTGAAACGCCGGAAGGCTTTCGCTTGGGCACTGCGATCAGCGTCACCCTGAGTTCGGCGATCAAGCCGCGCATCGAACTGCCTCTCACCTCGTTGCAGGAGGTCGACGGCAAACCCCGCATCTGGGTGATTGATACACAGAAAAAGACCGTGGCACCCAGGGACGTCAAGGTCATCAGCCGTACTGACAGCACCGTGGTGTTGGCCGGCGGCGTCAAGAACGGCGAGCGCGTCATCACGGCCGGCGTAAACAGCCTCAAACCGGGGCAACCAGTGAAATTTGACGAGGACAGTCAATGAAAGGGCCTTTCAACCTCTCCGAATGGGCCCTCAAGCATCAGTCGTTCGTCTGGTACCTGATGTTCGTCGCGTTGCTGATGGGGGTGTTCTCGTATTTCAACCTGGGGCGCGAAGAAGACCCTTCCTTCACCATCAAGACCATGGTGATCCAGAGCAAATGGCCGGGGGCGACGCAGGAGGAAACCCTCAAGCAGATCACCGACCGCATCGAGAAAAAACTCGAGGAACTCGATTCCCTCGACTATGTGAAAAGCTACACGCGCCCCGGCGAGTCCACGGTCTACGTGTACTTGCGTGACACCACCAGTGCCAAGGACATCCCGGAAATCTGGTACCAGGTGCGCAAGAAGATCAACGACATCAAGTACCAGTTCCCGCAAGGCATACAGGGACCGTCGTTCAACGACGAGTTTGGTGACGTCTTCGGATCGATCTATGCCTTTACTGCCGACGGCCTGACCTTGCGTCAGTTGCGCGACTACGTGGAACAGGCCCGCATGGAAATTCGCGGTGTGCCGGGTCTGGGCAAGATCGAAATGGTCGGCCAGCAGGATGAAGTGCTGTACCTGAACTTCTCCACACGCAAACTCGCAGCGCTGGGCATTGATGAGCGTCAGGTGGTGCAGAGCCTGCAAAGCCAGAACGCCGTGACCCCGGCGGGTGTCATCGAGGCCGGGCCGGAGCGGATTTCGGTGCGCACTTCAGGGAAGTTCGCCTCGGAGAAAGACCTGGCCGAGGTCAACCTCAAGCTCAACGACCGCTATTACCGTCTGGCCGACATTGCCGACATCAGCCGTGGCTACGTCGATCCGGCCTCGCCGGAATTTCGCTACAACGGCAAACCGGCCATCGGCCTGGCGATTGCCATGCAGAAGGGTGGCAACGTCCAGGCGTTCGGCAAGGCCTTGCATGAGCGGATCAACCAACTGACCGCCGACCTGCCTATAGGCGTCGGCATTTACAACGTCTCCGACCAGGCCGTGGTGGTGGAAGAGGCCGTCGGCGGCTTCACCAGTGCGCTGTTCGAGGCGGTGATCATCGTGCTGGTGGTCAGCTTCATCAGCCTCGGCGTGCGCGCCGGGCTGGTGGTGGCGTGCTCGATCCCGTTGGTGCTGGCGATGGTGTTTGTGTACATGGAGTACAGCGGCATCACCATGCAGCGGATTTCCCTGGGTGCCCTGATCATCGCCCTCGGCCTGTTGGTGGACGACGCGATGATCACCGTGGAGATGATGGTCACGCGCCTGGAGATGGGCGAGACCAAGGAGCAGGCGGCCACGTTCGCCTACACCTCGACCGCGTTCCCGATGCTCACTGGTACGTTGGTGACGGTGGCGGGTTTTGTGCCGATCGGCCTTAACGCCAGCTCCGCTGGTGAGTACACCTACACGCTGTTTGCGGTGATTGCCTGCGCCATGTTGGTGTCGTGGGTGGTGGCGGTGCTGTTCGCGCCGGTGATCGGCGTGCACATTCTCAGCACCAACGTGAAGCCTCACGAAGGTGAACCCGGACGCATCGGCAAAGCCTTCAATGGCGGGCTGCTGTGGTGCATGCGCAATCGCTGGTGGGCCATCGGCATCACCGTGCTGTGCTTTGCATTGGCGCTATTCAGCATGCGCTTCGTGCAGAACCAGTTCTTTCCGTCTTCGGACCGGCCGGAAATCCTGGTGGACCTGAACCTGCCGCAAAACGCCTCGATCGACGAAACCCGCAGGGCTGTCGATCGTCTCGAAGCCACGCTCAAGGACGATCCGGATATCGTGCGCTGGAGCACCTACGTCGGTCAGGGCGCCATCCGTTTCTATCTGCCACTGGACCAGCAACTGCAAAACCCGTTCTACGCGCAGTTGGTGATCGTCAGCAAAGGCAAGACCCGTGAGGCCATGATGCAGAAGCTTCGCGAGCGCTTGCGCAACGACTTCGTCGGCATCGGCAGTTATGTCCAGGCACTGGAAATGGGCCCGCCGGTAGGGCGTCCGATCCAGTACCGCGTCAGCGGCAAAGACATCGATCAGGTGCGCCGACATGCCATCGACCTGGCCACAGAGCTGGACAAGAATCCGCACGTTGGCGAAATCATCTACGACTGGAACGAGCCGGGCAAAGTGCTGCGGATCGACATCGCCCAGGACAAGGCGCGGCAGTTAGGGCTGTCTTCCGAAGACGTGGCCAACTTGATGAACGGCATCGTCAGCGGCCAGGCGGTGACCCAGGTCGACGACGACATCTATCTGATCAACGTGGTCGGTCGTGCCGTGGACTCCGAGCGCGGTACGCCGGAAACCCTGCAAAACCTGCAGATCCTCACGCCGAGCGGCACCTCGATTCCGTTGCTGGCATTCGCCACGGTGCGCTACGAACTGGAGCAGCCGCTGGTGTGGCGTCGCGATCGCCTGCCGACCATCACTATCAAGGCGGCAATACGCGATGAGATCCAGCCGACGGACCTGGTGAAAATCCTCAAGCCGTCCATCGACGCTTTCGCCGCCAAGCTGCCGGCAGGCTACAAGGTCGCTACCGGCGGTACGGTGGAGGAGAGCGGCAAGGCCCAAGGGCCGATTGCCAAGGTTGTGCCGTTGATGCTGTTCTTGATGGCGACCTTCCTGATGATCCAGTTGCACAGCGTGCAGAAGCTGTTCCTGGTGGCCAGCGTCGCGCCGTTGGGCCTGATCGGCGTGGTCATTGCGTTGGTGCCGACGGGGACGCCGATGGGCTTTGTGGCGATCCTCGGGATTCTGGCGCTGATCGGCATCATCATTCGTAACTCGGTGATTCTGGTGACCCAGATCGATGAGTACGAGAAGAAGGGCTATGCGCCGTGGGACGCGGTGGTCGAGGCCACCGAGCATCGACGTCGGCCGATCCTGCTGACGGCTGCGGCGGCGAGCCTGGGGATGATCCCGATTGCCCGGGAAGTGTTCTGGGGGCCGATGGCCTACGCGATGATTGGCGGGATCATCATCGCGACGTTGCTGACGCTGCTGTTTTTACCGGCGCTGTATGTGGCCTGGTACAAGATTCGCGAACCGAAGAAAGAGGCGGCTTAAAAAATCGAGCGCTTCGCGCTCTATTCGTCGGAGCGCCGCCCGGAGCCGGCGCGCTCCCACAGGGTGATTTGTGAACGCCACAGATCCAATGTGGGAGCGAGCCTGCTCGCGAAGGGGCTTTGACGGGTTACACCGCCTTACGCCAAACACTCGCCAACCAAGGCTGCTGCTCCCGCGGCAGCCCCGCTGGCCGATAGTAATGCTCCAACTCCACAAACCCCGCCTCAATCAGCAAATCCTGCCACGCCGCAAGATCGTGATAAGCCCCATAACGCGGCCCATTCCAGCCTTCCTGATTTTCCCCGCGAGGATTGGAACTGAACAACACCCCACCCGGTTTCAACGCCCCACGCAATTGCTTCAACACCCGAGGCAGTTCCTGGCGCGGGATGTGAAACAACACCGCGTTGGCAAAAATCCCGTCGAAGCGTTCGGCCGGTAAATCAAGTTTCAAAAAGTCCTGCTGCCAGACTTCGCAACCGCTGTCCTCACGCGCCATCTGCGCAAACTTTTCCGAGCCGTCGAGGCCGACGGCGGTATGTCCCATGCGCGTGAACGTTTGCAAGTCGCGGCCGGGGCCGCAGCCGAAGTCGAGAATGTCGAACGGCGCCTCGCCCTGAATGTGCCGCAACAGGGCATCGATGTTCTGGCTGACATCGTGATCACGAGTGCCTTCGCGAAAACCTTCAGCCACTGAATTGTAATGGCCCAGGGTGGTGGCGGTGATTTGCTGGAGGTCGTCGGGGGTCTGTTTCATGAGGGGCTGCGCAGGCAATTGGGGTTTGCCGAATATACGCCATCAACCCCGGGGCTGCTTCGCAGCCCATCGCGAGCAGGCTCGCTCCCACAGTGATTTATGTCGCTCACAAATCCCCTGTGGGAGCGAGCCTGCTCGCGAAAGCGGTATCACTGACAACCCATCACTCAGCCTGCTTCATCCCCAGGCAATCAATCGAACGATCAACCATGGCTTTGGCAATCTCCAGCAAATGCCAGACCGAAAACACCATGGCCGATGTAGTTGGAGCCAACCGATATCGCGACTAAACGATTAGGGGTGGCGGCTGCACGCAGGTTAGTCGACCGGGCACCGGGAACCGGCGCACCCGAAAGTGCCCTACGCACAGCCACCATAGATTTCAGGCGATAAAAAACACCTGAATATGGGTAGCACTATGCGTCCGGTCCGGGCGACTAAACCCGATCACTGATGAGCAGTGACGGACCGAGACTAGCCACGGAAATTGGCAGGCGCAAGCGAGCGGAATGATCTAGGAAATGTCCTTCAAAGGAAAGGGAACGGACCTTCAGGAGCTCTGATTTTCCTGTACGAAAACTTCCTTTCTGAAGTCAGTGATCACCTTCGGCAGCGGTGTTTTTGTGGCGAGGGAGCTCGCTCCCGCTGGGCTGCGAAGCAGACCCAATCCATTCAATCAGGTGTGTCAGATTAACCCGGTCGGCAGGTTTTGCGATTGCTGCGCAATCGAGCGGGAGCAAGCTCCCTCGCCACAAAAGCTCGACAGTTGCAGCAGACTCAGCGCTTGTTGAGCCCCCGAGCCAACCGATCCCCACCCAGTTGGATGATTGCCACCAACACCACCAGCAACACAATCACCGTCAACATGATCTGGCTGTCAAAACGCTGATACCCATACCGGTACGCAATGTCGCCCAACCCTCCGGCCCCAATCGCCCCTGCCATGGCCGATGAGTTGATCATCGTCACCAGCGTAATCGTGAACCCGCCGACAATCCCAGGCAGCGCTTCCGGCAGCAACACATGCCAGACGATGTGCCAACGCCGGCAGCCCATCGCCTGCGCGGCTTCGATCAAGCCGAAATCGACCTCACGCAAACTGACTTCGGCAATCCGTGCAAAGAACGGCGTTGCGGCGATAGTCAGCGGCACCACGGCCGCCCAGACGCCATACGTGGTGCCGACAATCAGCCGGGTAAACGGAATCAACGCCACCATCAGAATCAAGAATGGAATCGAGCGGAACAGATTCACAAACGCGCCCAATGCACGGTTCAGCGTCGGTGCTTCGTAGATCCCGCCCTTGGAGCTGGTGACCAGAAATACCGCCAGCGGAATGCCCACCAACAGCGCGATCAATGACGACACACCGACCATCAGGAAGGTGTCGATGAAGCCTTGCAGCAAGCGATCAAACCACATAACCCAGCACCTCCACCTGTTGTGCCCATTGGCTGGCGCGCTGGCATAAATCTTCGGCATCCAACGGCGAGCCGGTGACCGCCAACAACAACTGCCCCAGCGCATGGCCCTGAATCCGTTCCACGCCACCTTGCAGCAAGCGCACGCGACCACCGAGGGCGCTGAACAACGCGGCCAGGTCCGGCTCGTCGGTGGCGCTGCCGGTGAACTGCAAACGCAGCACCACCGCCGCGTCCGAGGATGGCGGCAGTGGGCGCAAACGGCTTTGCAGTTCTTCCGGCAGGGCGTGTTGCAGCGGGGCGAGCAAGGTCTTGCTGACTTCATGCTGCGGGTTGCCGAAGACTTCCCAGACCGGCCCTTGCTCGACGATTTTGCCGTGTTCGAGCACCACGACGCGGTCGCAAATATCGCGGATCACCGCCATCTCGTGCGTGATCAGGACGATGGTCAGGCCCAGGCGCTGATTGATCTCGCGCAGCAGACCGAGGATCGATTGGGTGGTCTCCGGGTCCAGCGCTGAAGTGGCTTCGTCACACAGCAGAATCGCCGGGTCATGCACCAACGCGCGGGCGATGCCGACGCGCTGTTTCTGCCCGCCGGACAACTGCGCCGGATACGCGTTGTGCTTGCCTTGCAGGCCCACCAGTTCCAGCAGTTCGCGAACCTTCTGCTCGCGTTTGTCCTTGGGCACACCGGCGACTTTCAGCGGCAGCTCGACGTTCTGCCACACCGTTTTGGCCGACATCAGGTTGAAGTGCTGGAAGATCATGCCGATCCGTCGACGCAGCGCCACCAGGCGGTCTTCATCGAACTCGCCGATGTCCACCTGATCGATCAGCACGCGGCCGGTGCTCGGCTGCTCCAGCCGGTTGATGGTGCGGATCAGCGACGATTTGCCGGCACCGCTGCGGCCGATGATGCCGAACACTTCACCGTGCTGGATCGCCAGGTCGATGCCGTGCAATGCCGCCACCGGACCCTGCTGACCGTTGTAGGTTTTGCCCAGACCGATGAAACGTACGTGGGCGCGGTTCAGGTCCGGGTGCAGTTCGGTTTGTATAGCGTTATGGGGCTCTGGAATTTCCAGTCGCAGTTGGGTGGCTACCGTCATCCTCAGCTTTCCCAGCCAGCTTGGTAGAGCTTGCCGTGAGCCTTGTCCAGCGCTGCACGAACGGCCGGCGAATGCTGGTAGATGTCGACGAACTTGATCAGGCGCGGGTCGGTTTTGCTCTTCGGCTGGATCACGAACTGGATCACGTATTCCTTGTGGTCGAGGCCGTCGAACAGCAGCGCGGAACCGGCATCGAAGGTCTTCGAAAGACGGATGTAAGCGGGGTAGCCCTGGACCAGATCAGCATCGTCGTAGGCGCGCACCAGTTGCACGGCTTCGACCTGGAGGATTTTGATCTGCTTCGGGTTGGCGATGATGTCTTCTTCGGTGGCCTTGTAGCCGACGCCCGGTTTCAGCGTGATCAGGCCGGCCTTGGCCAGCAGTTGCAAGCCGCGGCCGCTGTTGATCGGGTCGTTGGCGATAGCGACGCTGGCGCCTTGTGGGAGTTCGTCGAAGCTTTTGTATTTCTTCGAGTAGAGGCCGACGTTGTTGATGATTCCCGGTGCGAACGGCACCAGGTCAAAACCGGAAGCGGCCTTGGCGTTTTCCAGGAACGGGATGTGCTGGAAATAATTCACGTCGATGTCACCGGCGGCGAGGCTGACGTTCGGGGCGATCCAGTCGCTGAACTCCACCAGCTCGACTTTCAGGCCTTGTTTGGAGGCCTCTTCGACGGCGGCTTCGAGGGGGATGGCGAAGGCGGCGGTGGTGCCGATTTTCAATGGTGCGTCGGCGGCGAATACTGCCGAGCTGAACAGACCGAGGGCCAGGGCCAGTGCTTTGACTGGGTGAGAGAAGTAGGTCTTGGTCATGATGGTTTTCCAGTCAGTGCATAAATTTGGGGTGATTGGGCGGGCCTCTTCGCGAGCAGACTCGCTCCCACAGTGGTTTTTTGGTGTTCACACAATCCCTGTAGGAGCGAGCCTGCTCGCGAAGCTTTTAGCGGCGGTAAGCCGAGCCGGTGTGTTGCTCAGGCAAATGCGCCTCTGCGTGAAACAGCTTCTCCCGCAAGCTGCCATCGTCATAAGCGGTCTTGTACGACCCACGCTTTTGCAACTCCGGAATCACCAGCTCAATGAAATCCACATAGCTTTCCGGGGTGACGATCCGTGTCAGGTTGAAGCCGTCCAGGCCGGTTTCGGCGATCCACGATTCCAGTTCATCCGCCACTTGTTCGGGTGAGCCGACCACCGTGATGTAGCGGCCACCGAGGGCGTGTTGTTCGAGCAATTTGCGGCGGGTCCAGTCGTTGTTTTGCAGGTTTTTGGTCGCCGACTGGATCGCGTTGCTCTTCACGTACTGGATCGGTTCGTCGATGGTGTATTCGGAAAAATCGATCCCGGTCGATGCTGAAAAATGCGCCACGCCAGCCTCGGCACTGGCATAGCTCAGGTACTCGGCGTGCTTGGCCCAGGCCAGTTCTTCAGTGGCGCCGACAATCACGTTCAGGCCCATGAACACCTTGATGTCCTCGGGATTACGTCCGGCCTCAACGGCGCTGGCGCGGACTTTGTCCACTTGAACCTTGGTCGACGGTTTGTTCTGGCCACTGATGAACACGCACTCGGCATGGCGCCCGGCGAACAGCAAACCGCGATCCGAACTGCCGGCCTGGAACAGCACCGGTGTGCGCTGCGGTGACGGCTCGCACAGGTGACAACCCTCGACCTGATAGAACTCGCCCTTGTGCTCGACCTTGTGCACTTTCTCCGGTTGCGCGTAGATCCGTTGCTCGCGGTCGTTGAGCACCGCGCCGTTTTCCCAGCTGCCTTCCCAGAGTTTGTAGAGCACTTCCAGGTACTCCTCGGCCTGGTCGTAACGACGGTCGTGCTCGACCTGTTCGCTCAGGCCCATGGCCTTGGCGGCGCTGTCGAGGTAGCCGGTGACAATGTTCCAGCCGACCCGGCCACGGCTCAGGTGATCGAGCGTCGACATGCGTCGGGCGAACAGGTACGGCGGTTCGTAAGTGAGGTTGGCGGTCAGGCCGAAGCCGAGGTTTTTGGTCACGGCGGCCATGGCCGACACCAGCAGCAGCGGGTCGTTGACCGGCAGCTGGATCGATTCTTTCAGCGGCACGTCCACCGAGTTCTGATAGACGTCGTACACGCCGACGATGTCGGCGATGAAGAGTCCGTCGAACAGCCCGCGCTCCAGCAGCTGCGCCAGTTCGGTCCAATATTCGATGGTCTTGTACTGCGTGGAATTGTCCCGTGGGTGCGTCCACAGGCCATGGTTGATGTGCCCGATGCAGTTCATGTTGAACGCGTTGAGCAGGATTTTCTTTTTCGCGTCGGCCATCAGATGGTCCCTCGTAGCGGAGGGTTTTCATCGTTGAGGTAGTAGTTGCCCACCGCGTGATACTTCCAGCGCACCGGGTCGTGCAGGGTATGCACGCGGGCGTTGCGCCAGTGCCGGTCCAGGCCGTGTTCGATCAGGGTCGCCTGGCTGCCGGCCAGTTCGAACAGCGTGCTGCCGGCGGCGAGGGAAATTTCGGTGCTGATGGCCCGGGCTTCGGCGACGGCAATCGAGGCGGCGGCGACAGTCTCGGCGTTGGTGTCGGCCTGGGCCTTGTCGAGGAATTCGCCGGAGCGTTCCAGCAGGGCTTCGGTGGCATGCAGGCGAATGCTCAAGTGCCCGAAACTCTTGATGGTCAGCGGGTCGTCAGTGGCTTTTTCATGGGTGGCGTCGATCCATGGTCGGGTTTTGGTGCGCACAAAATGCAGCGCATCTTCATAGGCGGCGCGGGCGATGCCGGTGTCGATGGCGGCGTGAAGGATTTGCGCGAGCGGGCCGACGGTGGTCGGGCGTTCGAACGCACTCTGGAACGGGATCACGTCCTCGGCCGCCACGTACACGTCTTCGAACACCACCGAACCGCTGCCGGTGGTGCGCTGGCCAAAGCCGCTCCAGTCGTCGATGACCGTCAGGCCTTTGCTGTCGCGCGGCACGAAGGCCAGTTGCTGCACGCCGTGTTCATCCACCACCGAGGTCGGGATGCGTTGCGCGTAAATCGCGCCGGTTGCGTAGAACTTGCGACCGTTGATGCGATAGCCGTCACCGTCGCGCTTGAGGCTGGTGACGCGGTCGTGTGCGGTTTTGGTGCCGAGTTCGGCGAGTGCATTGCCGAAGCGCTGGCCGGCCAATACTTCGGCGTACAGGCGTTGTTTCTGCGCAGGGCTGCCGTTCACGCGCAGCACTTCGAGGGCGTAGAAATGGTTCTGGGGGATTTGCCCAAGCGAACCGTCAGCCTGGGCAATCAAGGCGATTACCTTGGCCAGCGTCACGTTGGACACACCGGCGCCGCCGTACTCCTTGGGTACGCTGATGCCCCACAGGCCCGAGCGGGAAAACACTTCGAGTTCCGGGTACGGTAAACGGCGTTCGCGGTCGCGTAGCGCGCTGTCGCGTTTGAAATCGTCAGCCAAGTCACTGGCGACGACCAGGGCGTGCTCATCGCTGGTTATGACCGCGACGTGGTGGGAATAAGTCATGTGTTTCTCCAGAGATCTGGTCAAAAGGGTACGGGTCGTCAGATCCAGGAATGCCGCGCCGGCAAGGTGCCGTTGAGGTGATAGGTGCCGACGGCGTAATACTTCCAGCGCACCGGGTCGTGCAGCGTGTGCACGCGGGCGTTGCGCCAATGGCGGTCGAGATTGAATTCGGCGAGGGTGGCGCGGCTGCCGGCCAGTTCGAAAAGTTTTTCGCTGGCCAGCAGCGAGATCTCGGTGGTCAGCACTTTGGCTTCGGCCACGGCAATCGAGGCGCGGGCGGCCGACTCGGCGGTGACGGGGGCGGCGTTGACCTGATCCAGTACTTGCCCGGCCTTGCGCAGCAGCGCTTCGGCGGCGTGCAATTCGATTTTCAACTTGCCGATATCCGCAATCACATAGAGGTCGTCGCTGGCTCGTTCAACCTTGGCGTCGATCCATGGACGCGCGCGGGTTTTCACGAATTCGATGGCGTCGTCGATGGCGCCCCGGGCGATCCCCGCGTCGATGGCGGCTTGAATCAGTTGCGACACGGCGCCCTGCAGGTTCGGCTTGTCGTTGATCTTCCAGTTGTCCACCACCAACTCGGCGTCGACCCGCACGTTGTTGAGCAAAATGGTGCCGCTGGCGGTGGTGCGCTGACCGAAGCCCGACCAGTCATCGACGATGCGCAGCCCCGGCGTGCCGCGACGGACGAAGGCCAGCACTTGCTTGCCGTCGTCGTTCAGCGCCTTGACCGCGACCCAGTGGGCGAACAGTGCGCCGGTGGAGTAAAACTTCTGGCCATTGAGGACAAAACCGTCGCCGTCGACGGTAATGCGCGCCTTGAGTTCCAGAGTGTTTTTTGTGCCGCGCTCAGGCCCGGCATTGCCGATGCGCCAACCGTCGAGCACGCTTTTGAACAGCTGTTTTTTCTGCGCTTCAGTGGCACTGCCCAGCACCAGGTTGAGAATGCCGAACTGGTTCTGCGGGATCTGCCCCAAGGCCGGGTCTGCCGCGGAAATGATCGCGAACACCTCGGCGACGGTGACGAAAGAAACCTGTGGGCCACCGTACTCACGGGGGATGGCAATGCTGCCTAAACCGCTGCGGGTGAACTGTTCGATTTCCGACCATGGCAACTTGCGCTGCCGGTCACGTTTGGCTGCGTGAAGACGAGCTACTTGCGCCAGATCATGGGCGGCTTCGATGGCTTGTGCGTCGTTGCGCAAGACTTGCGCGGGCAACAACAAGGGGGCGATGTCCAGATCACTCTGAACGATTGCATCTGCCAGACTGGACATCAGTGCCTCTCCTTGGCTGCACGCAATGCCCTGGCGATCTGCACTGGGGTGATTGTGTTCCGGACCATACCTACCTCACATCTCATGGGATCGTCGCGGGGTGGCGACGAATAAAATCAAGAATGTCCGGTGGTCCGGTGTATATACCCTAAGCGCGTATAAAAAATTAATAAACTAACTTTTAGGAATATACATAGAAGGGTGTTCTAGAGAGGTCACCGCAATCCCTGTGGCGAGGGAGCTTGCTCCCGCTCGACTGCGCAGCAGTCGCAAACTGGCTAACGCATTTCAACTGGGAAAAATGCGATTTCAGATTTTGGGGTGCTTCGCACCCAGCGGGAGCAAGCTCCCTCGCCACAGGTTTGGTGTCATTTTTTGCGGGGCTCGGCCGCCATCAACATCTCCTTCGGCCGGGCCTTCAGATAGGGATTGGCGCAGCCAATCTTCAGCCAGCGCGGGGGTGCCCAACGCGAGTTGTTGCCCACGCGGTCGAGGATGCAATAGGTCACTTCCAGCCGCAGGTCTTCGCCGGCTTCGAGAATGATTGCCGGCGGTACCCAGACCTGAATCGGCTGGCCCACCTCGTCTGCCTTGAGCCGGGGCAGGTCCATGCGCACATCGCCCCAGCGCAGGGTGATTTCATCGTCGACGGCCATGTTCAGATAAGGTTCGATGGTCAGCGGTACGCCACGCTTGATCTGGTTCGGATTGACCCCTTGGCGGCGGATGGTTTCGGGGAGCCCCACCGGTGCCAGGCTTTGGTTTTCATCGCCGCACAGGGCTGGTAGCGGGCCACCAGGGCAATCCAGCTTGATCTGGACCCGCGTCGCCGGTGACAACGCAGGCCCTTGCCCCACCTGCATGACCTTGTAATGAATGCGTACGCTGCCGTTGGCAATGAAGCTTTCCGGCACGCGCAGGCCAATCACTTCACCGACGTCGTCGGCGTCCAGTACGCGGGAAGCGACGTAGCAGTTGTCCCAGAACAGTTCGATCAGGTCGCCAGCGTCCATGCCGGGGTAGGGCGCCACGTCGATCATGAGATGAGTCGCGGCAATCATGTTGACCCCGGCCTTGTGCGATTGCGCCAGGGTCGGGGCCGCAAGTTCGGGTGTGTTCGAAGTGCTTGTCATGGTTTTTCTCCTTGAAGCCTTGCAGCGAAGTTCCGTTTCTGAAAGTTCAAAGGCGCGCATTACCCGGCAACAAATCGGCTTGTTACTTGGAAGTTGGAAGTAAGCTGAAGTGCAAAGGTTGGCGCCTGTTGGCGACTAGATAAGAGTGCGCTTGAATAGGTGTCAATAGAGTTGGCTGGTTAAGTGTTGGATCACCTGTTATTCAGAATAATCCTACGTGCTGAAGTTAATATGCCGCAGCACGCTGTCGAACATGGCCACGATTTTAACCGCGCACTCATGATGCTGATGGCTGAGACTTGCGCGGCATCGGGCGCAGGGTTTAGCAAATCTTAGGTGAGAAAGACCTGTTGCAGGACATATATATGTACCGCACAAGGCATCCGATAAATTATCTAAGATGTAAGTGAAAAGAGTCGGTGGGAAGGGCGTTTGTTGGCAGGGTAGTTGTCACTTCCATCCATGGAAGTTAACAAGTAGTGAAGCGATGTTTCAGTGAGTGTTGTTCAGAAACTTGCTGAGGAACTGTTTTGTTCGTTCTTCTTTCGGGTTGGCAAACAGCGCTTTTGCTTCGCCTTGTTCAACGATCACACCCTTGTCGAAAAACACCACACGATTGGCCACATCCCGGGCAAAACCCATTTCATGCGTGACGATGACCATGGTGCGCTTCTCCTCGGCGAGGCTGCGGATGGTCGCCAGCACTTCACCGACCAGTTCCGGATCGAGCGCCGAGGTCGGCTCATCGAACAGGATCACTTCCGGCTCCATCGCCAGCGCCCGGGCAATCGCCACGCGCTGTTGCTGACCACCGGAAAGGCGTCGCGGGTAAGCATCTTCCTTGCCCGCCAGGCCAACCCTGGCCAAGAGCTTTTTGCCCAGGACAACGGCTTCGGCGTGCGGGATCTTCTTCACGATGATCGGGCCTTCGATGACGTTTTCCAGAGCAGTGCGGTGCGGGAACAGGTTGAAGTTCTGGAACACGAAGCCGACGTGTTGGCGCAGGCGTCGTACCAGACCTTGCTGCTGGTTCAGCGGGCGGCTGCCATCGATCTCGATGTCGCCGACCTTGATCCGGCCGCTGGTGGGTTCTTCCAGAAAATTCAGGCACCGCAGGAACGTGGTCTTGCCCGAGCCGCTGGGCCCGATGATCGCCACGACCTCGCCTTCCTTCACTTCAAGATCGATGCCGTTGAGCACGACTTGACCCTTGAACTGCTTTGTCAGTTTTTCCACGACAATCATGGGTCAGGACTCCTGGTCGTGCCGATTGACCCGCGCTTCCAAGGTGTTCTGCAGGTGCGACAGCACCGTGGCCAGAATCCAGTAGATCAGCGCGGCGGCAAGATACATGGTGAAGACTTCGAAAGTCCGGGCGGTAATCAGCTGCGCCTGACGGAACAGTTCCGGCACCTGAATGGTGGCGGCCAGTGCCGTGTCCTTGACCAGCGAAATGAAGCTGTTGCCCAGCGGCGGCAAGGCCGTGCGCATCGCTTGCGGGATGATCGCCCGGCGCAGGGTTTGCGCGCGGGTCATGCCGATACTCGCGGCGGCTTCCCACTGACCGCGCTCGATGGAGCTGATCGCGGCACGCAGGATTTCGCAGGCGTAGGCCGCCATGTTCAGCGAGAAGCCGATCAGGGCGGCCGGCAGCGGATCAAGTTCGACACCCAGTTGCGGCAAGCCGTAATAGATCACGAACAGTTGCACCAGCAACGGCGTGCCGCGAAAGAACGACACGTAGATGCGGGCGATCCAGCTCACCAGCTTGAAGCGCGACAGGCGCATCAGTGCCAGGCCGAAACCCATCACCAGGCCGAAGAACATTCCGCCCAGGCTGAGGATCACTGTGTAGTACGCGCCCTTGAGCAGAAAGGGCGCGGAATCCAGTGCGAGTTGGAAAGCTTCTTCCATTATTGAGTGACGTCAGCGCTGAAGTATTTTTCCGAAAGCTTTTTCAGGGTGCCGTCGGCACGCAGCTCATCGAGGGCCTTGTTCACGGCTGCCAGCAGTTCCGGCTCACCTTTGCGCAGGGCAATACCGGCTTCCTGGCGGGAGAACGCTTGACCGGCAGCGACGGTTTTCGGTGCTTTCTTGGCGTATTCAAGCGCAGCCAGACGGTCGATCAGGATGGCGTCGGTACGGCCATTGTTCAGGTCGGCGAACTTGGTCGGATCATCGTCGTAGGTGCGCACGTCAGCACCCGGCACGTTGGCGCGGACCCACTGTTCGTAGTTGGTGCCCAGGCCTACGCCGACTTTCTTGCCGGACAGGTCAGCGGCAGTCTTGATGTTCAGCGCGGCTTCCTTGTCCTTCAGCACCAGCGCCTGAATCCCGGAGACGGTGTACGGTTCGGAGAAGTCATACTTCTTCTTGCGCTCGTCGGAGATGGTGACCTGATTGACCACTACGTCCAGGCGCTTGGATTCCAGAGCAGCAAGAATACCGTCCCACTTGGTTGGCTGAATCTTGGCTTTGACGCCCAGCTTTTTAGCCAGTGCTTCGGAGAGCTCGACTTCGAAGCCGGCCAGTTTGCCGTCGGCGTCAACGAAACTGAACGGTGGATAAGTGCCTTCCAGGCCGACGTTGATCACGCCAGCATCCTTGATTTTTTGCAGTTGCTCACCGGCAACGGCCTGGCCGAGCAAACCAGCGCTCAGCGCCAGGCCCAGCGAACCAACCAGCAGGTTTCGACGTAGTGCGGAAAAATTCATGACAAGCCCCTGTGTTTTCTTATGGAAGACGCTTTAGGAATGTTGGCAAATCCGGGATTTGGACGACTGCGATATCCTGCCCTAAAGCAGCATATGCGTCTCGCTGCAAATTCGCCTGCGGCGCGACTATATGATGATGCCTATAGATTGGAAAATACTAAATATTGATCTATTTATACTTTAATAGAATATGCGGTGGACGCAACCCCTGTGGCGAGGGAGCTTGCTCCCGCTCGGCTGCGCAGCGGTCGTAAATCCAGTCACCGCGATTGAACTAAAACACCGCGGTGCAAGATTTGGGGCGCTTCGCACCCAGCGGGAGCAAGCTCCCTCGCCACAAAACGCGTCATCCAGTCAGTGAGTCTTTGTAGGCAAACAACGCCGGTGCCCCACCGGTGTGCAGGAAGATAATCGGCCCCTCATCGAAGCGTCCGCGTCCGATCCCGTCCAGCAACCCGGCCATGGCCTTGCCGGTATACACCGGGTCCAGCAGCAAGCCTTCCTGACTCGCCAGCAGCTTCACGGCTGCCAGTGTTCCGGCATTCGGCTCGCCATAGCGCGGCCCGAAATATTCGTCCCACAGTTCAATTTTGAAACTCGCTGGCAGCTGCACGCCGAGCAGTTCGGCCGTACGTTCGGCGAGCCCCTGGACTTTCGGTCGCTGGTCTTCATCACTACGGGAAACCGTGACGCCAATCACTGGCAAATCCGGCAGTGCTTCACTCAGCGCCAACGCCAGACCGCTGTGGGTTCCGGCGCTGCCCGAGGCCAGGACCACGGCGGCGAAATTCAAACCGGTGTCCTTGATCTGCTCGGCCAACTCCAGCCCGGCGCGCACATAACCCAACGCGCCCAGCGCATTCGAGCCACCAATCGGCACCAGGTACGGCTTCTTGCCGTTGTTGCGCAGGCGATCGGCCAGGGCTTGCAATTGCTCGTCGGCGTTGTCGAGGTTTTCCACCAGCTCGACCTTGGTATCGAACAGGTCCAGCAACAGGCGATTGCCATTGCCGAGATAATTGGCGTCGTCGGTTCCCAAAGGGTTTTCCAGCAGCGCGACGCAAGCCAGGCCCAGTTTGGCGGCAATGGCCGCGGTCTGGCGCACGTGGTTGGACTGGAGCGCTCCTGCGGTGATGAGCGTGTCGGCGCCTTGTGCCAGTGCATCGACGGCGAGGTATTCGAGCTTGCGCAGTTTGTTGCCGCCCATGGCCAGTGGCGTCAGGTCATCGCGTTTGACGTACACATCGCGGCCCAGCCAGGTCGACAAGCGTTCAAGTTTTTCCAGGGCGGTGGGGTGGCCAAGTAAATCGAGACGGTTAAAACGAGCGAGCTGTTGTTTGATCATGGGTCCGTACTGGCGGAGAAAGATGAAAGGACTATAGGCACGCCCATTTGCCTGGGCAACCGCCAATCGCTTATAGCCAAAGATTCTTAGCTCTGCACAATTGGTTCTTAATTCGGCCTCAAGACCTTGCCGTAAAGTAAACGCCGTCAGCGCGGCCAGACAGTCCGGCCGCCCGTGAGGAGTTTTTACCGTGAGCGAGCGTTCCAGTCATTGGCAACTGCAGACCATCGTCAGCCAACTGCGCACGGCGCGTTCGCAGTGGCGCGCACAAAATGGCCGTGCCAGCACCGAGCAGGGCGGGCGCGAATTGCCTTCCCGAGCGGCCATGGCGGAGATTCTTGAAGCGCTCTGCGGGGCATTGTTCCCGATGCGCCTGGGGCCGGTGGATTTGCGCGAAGAGAGTGAAGACTTCTACGTCGGCCACACCCTCGATGTGGCGTTGAACGCGCTGTTGGCCCAGGCACGACTCGAATTGCACTATGCCGCGCGCCACAGTCAGCAGGCGGAGGCGGACATCGAGGCGAAAACCATTCAGATCATTCAGGACTTTGCACTCGCCCTGCCGGGGCTGCGCAGTTTGCTGGACAGCGATGTGCTGGCCGCCTATCACGGCGACCCGGCGGCGCGCAGTGTCGATGAAGTGTTGCTTTGCTATCCGGGCATCCTGGCGGTGATTCACCATCGACTGGCGCACCATTTGTACCGCGCCGGGTTGCCGTTGCTGGCGCGGATCAGCTCGGAAATCGCCCACTCGGCTACCGGTATCGACATTCACCCTGGCGCGCAGATCGGTCGCAGCTTCTTCATCGATCACGGGACAGGCGTGGTGATCGGCGAGACCGCGATTATCGGCGAGCGCGTGCGGATTTATCAGGCGGTCACACTGGGCGCCAAGCGCTTCCCGTCTGATGAAGACGGTCAGTTGCAGAAGGGCCATCCGCGGCATCCGATTGTCGAGGATGATGTGGTGATTTATGCCGGGGCGACGATTCTGGGGCGGATCACCATCGGCAAGGGGTCGACCATTGGCGGCAACGTGTGGCTGACCCGCAGCGTGCCGGCGGGTTGCAACCTGACGCAGGCGAATTTGCAGCATGATGACGGGACGCAGAAGTAGGCCTTTGAATCTCCGTTGACTGCACTGGCCTCTTCGCGAGCAGGCTCGCTCCCACAATGGATCTCTGGTGCACACAACGTTGTGACCGACCAGGAACCCTGTGCGAGCCTGCTCGCGAAGCTTTTAAATCCTGCTTATTTCCTCCCTTGAGCTAGCGTACAAACCGTACCGCCGAGCCCAGGGATTAGTCCTTAGCCCCCTATTCATGTTTAACTTGAACGTTCATTCAAGTTAAATCGGCAGTTCGCTGCCCGCTCACAACAGGAGGCTTGCCTTTGCTGAGTCTGATTTCTACAGCCACGTTTTACCCCGTCGAGGTGCACGTTTCATGAGTGCATCGTCTATCCCACCCAGCGGCCTGGTCCGCATGAATCCGCCGGTGTTCTACTTCTCGGCGAGCTTCATTTTGCTCTTCGGCATTGTCGTCATCGCCATGCCCGAGCAAGCCGGTGCCTGGTTGCTGGCAGCGCAAAACTGGGCGGCCAATACGGTTGGCTGGTACTACATGCTCGCGATGACCCTGTATCTGGTCTTCGTGGTGGTCACCGCCTTGTCCGGCTACGGCAAGATCAAGCTCGGTGCCGACCACGACGAACCCGAATTCAGTTACCTGTCCTGGGCCGGCATGTTGTTCGCCGCCGGGATCAGCATCACGCTGTTTTTCTTTTGCGTGTCCGAGCCGCTAACGCATTTGGCGCAACCGCCTCAAGGCACGGCCGGTACACCGGAGGCTGCGCGTCAGGCGATGCAGATTCTGTTTCTGCACTGGGGCCTGCACGGCTGGGGCGTGTTCGCTTTTGTCGGCATGGCGCTGGCCTACTTCGCCTACCGGCACAACCTGCCACTGGCCTTGCGTTCGGCGCTGTATCCGCTGATCGGCAAGCGCATCAACGGTCCCATCGGTTATGCGGTGGACGGCTTCGGCATCATCGCCACGGTGTTCGGCCTCGGTGCCGACATGGGCTTCGGTGTGCTGCACCTCAACTCCGGGCTGGACTACCTGTTTGGCATCGCTCACACCCAGTGGATACAGGTCGGCCTGATCACGCTGATGATGGGCGCGGCGATCATCGTCGCGGTGTCCGGTGTCGATAAAGGCGTGCGGGTGATGTCCGACATCAACATGCTGCTGGCCTGCGCGCTGCTGCTGTTCGTGTTGTTTGCCGGCCCCACGCAGCACCTGCTGAACACGCTGATCCAGAACATCGGCGACTACCTCGGCGCCTTGCCGATGAAGAGTTTCGACCTGTACGCCTACGACAAACCCAGCGACTGGCTGGGCGGCTGGACGGTGTTTTACTGGGCCTGGTGGATCGCATGGTCACCGTTCGTGGGCCTGTTTATCGCGCGGATTTCCCGTGGCCGCACGATCCGCGAATTCGTCTTCGGCGTGTTGCTGATCCCGCTCGGTTTCACCCTGGCGTGGATGTCGATCTTCGGCAACAGCGCCATCGATCAAGTGCTCAACCATGGCATGAGCGCGCTCGGCATGTCGGCCATCGACAACCCGTCGATGACCCTCTACTTGCTGCTGGAAACCTATCCGTGGAGCAAAACGGTGATCGCCGTGACGGTGTTCATCAGCTTCGTGTTCTTCGTCACCTCGGCCGACTCCGGCACGGTGGTGCTGTCGACGTTGTCCGCCAAGGGCGGCAACCCGGATGAAGACGGGCCGAAATGGCTGCGGGTGTTCTGGGGCGCGATGACCGCGCTGGTGACCAGTGCGCTGTTGTTCTCCGGCAGCATCGATGCGTTGAAGTCGGCGGTGGTGCTGACCTCGCTACCGTTCTCGCTGATTCTGCTATTGATGATGTGGGGGCTGCACAAGGCGTTCTACCTGGAGTCGCAGAAGCAGATCGCGCAACTGCATTCCCTTGCCCCGGTGGCCGGCTCACGGCGCGGCGGCTGGCGTCAGCGCCTGAGTCAGGCGGTGCACTTCCCGTCCCGGGATGAGGTGTACCGTTTTCTCGATACGACGGTGCGCCCGGCGATCGAGGAAGTGTCGGCGGTGTTCGTCGAGAAGGGTTTGAACGTGATCACCCAACCGGACCCGGTCAACGACAGCGTCAGCCTGGAAATCGGTCACGGTGAAGAGCATCCGTTCATTTATCAGGTGCAGATGCGCGGTTACTTCACGCCATCCTTTGCCCGTGGCGGCATGGGCTCCAAGCAGCTCAACAACCGTCGTTACTACCGGGCAGAGGTGCATTTGAGCGAGGGCAGTCAGGATTACGATCTGGTGGGTTACACCAAGGATCAGATCATCAACGACATCCTTGACCAGTACGAACGGCATCTGCAGTTTTTGCATTTGGTGCGTTAGTAACGCGGGGTCTGTCTTCAGGCCTCTGCGCTCAACACCATGAACAGCACCAGCGCCGCCACCGGCACACTGAACACCACCGTGCCAATCCCCAGCTCCGAGCTCAAGGACTGGCCGGCAGTGACCACGCCGATGGCGCCGTTGATCACCGTCAGCGCCAGCCACAGGACCACGAAGCAGTAGGTCAGGGTCTGGCGGCTGAAGCCGACTTTCTCGCCGATGAACAGCATCATGGCGAGGAGGGCCAGGCCGAAGGTGATGATGATGGCTGTGTGCATGGTGAGGTCCATCCTTCAGATTTTTGTTGCCTGATCGGCCGCCTTCGCGAGCAGGCTCGCTCCCACATTAGACCTCGATCTCATGTGGGAGCGAGCCTGCTCGCGAAAGGGTCACTATGGTCTCGGATTGAGCATAGTTAAACCAACCCACCATTAGCGCGCAAAATCTGTCCATTGACCCAAGCCGAATCCGGCCCCACCAGAAACGACACCACCCGAGCAATATCCTCCGGCTGGCCCAGGCGTTCCAGTGGAGGCATCTTCGCGAAACTTTGAATCTGCTCCTCACTCTTGCCATGCAAAAACAGCTCGGTGGCCACCGGCCCCGGCGCCACGGCATTCACGGTGATGTTGCGTCCGCGCATTTCCTTGGCAAACACCTGGGTCAGCGATTCCACCGCCGCTTTGCTGGCGATGTACACCGCGTAACCCGGCAAGTTAAGGCCGACCGTGCTGCTGGAAAAATTGACGATCCGACCGCCGCTGTTCAATCGCGTCGCCGCTTCACGCAAGGTGTTGAACGTGCCGCGTGCGTGAATGTTGAACGTCTGTTCGAACAATTCATCGGTGTGCTGCGCCAGCGGCAGCACCTTGAGGATGCCGGCGTTGTTGACCAGCACATCGACTTTCCCCAGTTGTGTTTCGGTCTCGTCGAACATCCGGCGCACGTCGTCGGCGTTGGCCACGTCAGCCTTGATCGCTATGGCTTGATGGCCGGCCTGACGCAACTCCACCACCAGGGCCGACGCTTCAGTGGCGCTGCTGGCGTAATTGATCGCGACGGCGAAACCGTCGCTGGCCAATTGTCTGGCGATTACAGCGCCGATGCCGCGCGAGGCGCCGGTGACGATGGCAACTTTCTGAGTAGCAGTCATGGTGTTGATTCCTGATGAGGGGGCTCGGTGTGAAGCCAGATTCACATGTTTACTCAGGCCGATAAATACACGAGAGTTGCCTTGACTGTTCAATAATCGCCAACAATCGGAGGCTGCGTGGATCAAGTCAAAGCGATGAAGGTGTTCGTGCGCATTTACGAGCGCAGCAGCTTCACCCTGGCGGCCGAAGACCTGAACCTGCCGCGTGCCACGTTGACGCACACCCTGAACCAGTTCGAGGCCTGGCTCGGCACGCGGTTGCTGGAGCGTAGTACGCGCAAGGTGCGCCCGACGCTGGACGGCGAGGCGTATTACCTGCGTTGCGTGCAACTGCTGGCGGAACTGGAAGAGGCTGAACTGGCGTTTCGTGGCTGTGCACCGAAAGGCCGGTTGCGCGTCGACCTGCACGGCACGCTGGCGAAAAGTTTTGTGATCCCCGCATTGCCGCAGTTCATGGAACGCTATCCGCAGATCGAACTGTCCATCAGCGAGTCCGACCGCTTTGTCGACTTGATCGCCGAAGGCGTCGACTGTGTACTGCGCGCGGGCACGTTGAGTGATTCGGCACTGATCGGAAAACGCATCGCCAACCTGCGCCAGATCACCTGCGCCAGCCCCGCGTATTTGCGCAAATTCGGCGAACCAAAAACCCTCGACGACCTCAAGCATCACCGCGCGGTGAACTACGTCTCGCGCACCAGCGCCAAGTTGTTTCCGTTCGAATTCATGGTGAATGGCGAACTCAAGGAAGTCGCCATCGACGGCGCGCTGTCAGTGTTCGGCGCGCAAATCTACGCCGCCTCCGCCATTGCCGGGCTCGGGCTGATCCAGTGCCCGCATTACCGGATGGAAACCCAGATTGCCCAAGGGCTGGTGCAGGAAGTCCTCACCGACACACCACCCCCGCCGATGCCGGTATCGGTGCTGTATCCGCATAACCGCCACATGTCGCCACGGGTTCGGGTGTTTGTGGATTGGTTGGGGGAGGTGTTTGCGGGGGCGAGGTAGCCGGTGGTCTACGGCCACTCTTACCGGCTTGCATTCTGTTAATATTTATCAGAGTGTGTATCGTGTGTATAAATCCTGTGGTCATCGCGTAATGTGCTCGGCAGATGCTGCCCACAAGGACGAAGGTGATGCGAAGTCGGGAAATGATCAGGATGATCGAGGAGGATGGTTGGTATCTGGTGGTCGTCAAAGGCAGCCACCATCAGTACAAGCATTTGTATAAGCCAGGCAGGGTAACGATCAAGCACCCTGATTCGGATCTTCCAAAAGGGACGATCAACAGCATATTGAAACAGGCGGGTCTGAAATGAGGCCCGACATCGGAAACGAGAGCCTCAAAGAGGCCACATCACAGGAAGGACTCACCGAAATGAAATTCCCGGTCGTTCTGCACAAGGATGCCGACTCAGAATACGGAGTGATTATCCCGGACGTGCCGGGTTGTTTCTCCGCTGGCGCTACGGTGGCGCAGGCATTTGAAAACGTGAAGGAGGCGTTGGCGTTGCACTATGAAGGCCTGGTCGCCGATGGTGACCCATTGCCTCTGGTGCGAGAGATTGATGCTCATCTGGATAACCCCGATTACGCGGGCGGAGTGTGGGGGGTGGTCGAGTTCGATATCACGCCGTACTTCGGCAAGTCAGTGCGCTTTAATGCCACGCTTCCAGAGCAGTTGCTTGAGCGTATCGACCAGACGGTCAGGCGAGATCAGCGATACAGCTCAAGATCCGGGTTTTTAGCAGCTGCCGCGTTGCGTGAGTTGTCGGCATAAAGTGGGTCAGATTAAAAATCTGTGAAACGTTTCAGCATTTTCTCGAGTCCGAGGTTTATCGGCGTTTGTCTGGGCGTATGCTGGGCAACTTGCGAAGCAGTCGATACCACATTCAAGACCGACAAGAGAGGATTCGATGACCTACACCGCTGCCGAAAACCGCTACGATTCCATCCCTTACCGCCGCGTGGGTCGCAGCGGTCTGGTGCTGCCGGCACTGTCCCTGGGCCTGTGGCACAACTTCGGTGACAGCACGCCGATCGATACCCAGCGCGCGTTGTTGCGCACCGCGTTCGACCTGGGCATCAACCACTTCGACCTGGCCAACAACTATGGCCCGCCGTACGGCAGTGCCGAGATCAACTTCGGTCGTTTGCTGCGTGAAGACTTCAAGCAGTATCGCGATGAGTTGATCATCTCCAGCAAAGCCGGTTGGGACATGTGGCCTGGCCCTTACGGGCAGGGCGGCGGTTCGCGTAAATACGTGCTCGCCAGCCTGGATCAAAGCCTGCAGCGCCTGGGCCTGGATTACGTGGACATTTTCTATTCGCACCGTTTCGACCCGGACACTCCGCTGGAAGAAACCGCCAGCGCACTGGCCACCGCTGTGCAACAAGGCAAGGCGTTGTACATCGGGATTTCGTCGTATTCCGGGGTGAAGACCCGTGAAATGGCGGCACTGTTGAAAGAGTGGAAAGTACCGTTGCTGATTCACCAGCCGGCCTACAACCTGCTCAATCGCTGGGTTGAAAAGGACCTGCTGGACGTCACCGACGAACTCGGCACTGGCGTGATTGCTTTCACGCCGTTGGCGCAGGGGCTGCTGACCGATAAATACCTTAATGGCATTCCGAAGGATGCGCGGGTCAATCGTCCGGGCGGTGGTTCGTTGCAGTCCTCGCACCTGTCTGAGGCCAACATTGCGCATGTGCGAGGGCTCAATGAGATAGCCAAGCGCCGTAGGCAGAGTCTGGCGCAACTGGCATTGGCCTGGACGCTGCGCGATCCGCGGGTGACCTCGGCGCTGATCGGCGCGAGCCGGCCGGAGCAGATTATCGAGAACGTCGGGGCGTTGAAGAATTTGAGCTTTAGCGCAGAAGAATTGGCGGAGATTGACCGGTTTGCCCAGGAAGGCGGGATCAATCTTTGGGAGAAGCCTTCGACGGCTGAGTAAGCGATTGGCGCCGGACTATTCGGTGCCTGTTAGATAGCTTTCGCGAGCAAGCCCGCTCCCACATTTGACCGAGTTGCCAAGTAAGGACACGGTCAAATGTGGGAGCGGGCTTGCTCGCGAAGGGGCCATATCAATCACCGCAGAGTTCAGGGATCACCGGAAAAACGGCACATCTCCCAACACCGTCGCTCGCTGCATCACCCGCCGCGCCGGCCGGTAATCGTCCACCGCGTAATGCTGGGTCACGCGGTTATCCCAAAACGCCACGTCATCCTTCTGCCAGCGCCAGCGAATGGTAAATTCCGGCCGCGTTGCGTGGGCGAACAACAACTTCAAAATCGCTTCACTCTCGGTTTCCGACAGCTCATTGATCCTCGACGTGAAGCCTTCGTTGACGAACAACGAGCGGCGTCCGCTCACCGGGTGTGTGCGAATCACCGGGTGCGACAGCGGCGGATTCTTGCGCCGCGCTTCTTCCCACTGAGCCAGCGCTTCTGGTGTGTTGCCATAACGCTCCAATGGAAACGAACGCGTGAAGTCGTGGGTCGCCGTCAGCCCTTCGAGCAAGCTTTTCATCGGTGCCGACAACGCTTCATACGCGGCAATCCCGCTGGCCCACAACGTGTCGCCACCAAACTCCGGCAGCAGCTTGGCGCTGAGCACCGCGCCCATGGCCGGGGTCGGCAGGAAGGTCACGTCGGTGTGCCAGATCGCGTTGTCACGCACGTCGGTGACGGCGGTATCGAGGATCAATACCTCCGGTTGTTCCGGCACATTCGGGTAGATCGGGTGGATGTGCAGGTCACCGAAATTGGCGGCGAATCGTGCCTGCTGTTGTGGGGTGATCGGCTGCTCACGGAAGAACAGCACTTGATGTTTGAGCAGCGCCTGTTCGATGGCGTTGCGTTGCTCCGGGGTCAGCGGCTGGCTGATGTCGACGCCGCTGATCTGTGCGCCGAGGGCGTAGCTTAAAGGAACGATGGTCAACTGGCTCATGGTGGTTCTCTTCGAATTCGGGGGTCATGCTTTGTGTGGGAGCGAGCCTGCTCGCGAAAGCGGTGGATCAGTTGCAGCAGCTTTGGCTGACACTCAGCATTCGCGAGCAGGCTCGCTCCCACAGGGTTTTTCACCACGCAATGGTTCAGTGAGCCTGGCCGTGCCACGGCACCAGTTTGCGTTGCAGGGCGCGCAGGCCCATTTCCATGGCGAAGGCAATCAGCGCAATCACCAGAATCCCCAGCACCACCACATCGGTGACCAGGAACTGCGCGGCCGACTGCACCATGAAGCCCAACCCGCTGGTGGCGGCGATCAATTCGGCGGCGACCAGGGTCGACCAGCCCACCCCCAGGCCAATGCGCACGCCAGTCAAAATGTCCGGCAAGGCACTCGGCAGAATCACATGACGAATCAACTGCGCCCTAGTAGCGCCCAACGATTGCGCCGCCCGTAATTTGGCCGGGTCAACGGTGCGCACACCGGTGGCGGTGGCGATGGCAATCGGGGCGAAAATCGCCAGGTAGATCAGCAACACCTTCGACAGCTCACCAATGCCGCACCAGATCACGATCAGCGGCAAATAGGCCAGCGGTGGAATCGGGCGGTAGAACTCGATCAGCGGGTCAAGAATGCCGCGCGCGATGCGGTTATGGCCGATGGCGATGCCGACCGGCACCGCCGTCAACACGGCAAAGCCCAGGCCCAGGCCGATTCGGCTGAGGCTCGCGCCCAAGTGTTGCCACAACGTCGAATCCATATAGCCGCTGGTCACCAGCAGCCAGCCCTTTTGCAGCACGGCGGACGGCGGCGGCAGGAACAGCGGCTCGATCATTCCCGTGGCGGTGACGGCCCACCAGAGAGCAACGAGGGCAACCAGCGTCAGTACGCTGATCCAGCGAGTGCTCAAACTGCGGCGAACCGGAATCACGGTCGAACCGGGTTTCACCGCGATGGCCGGAATTTGATAGCTGCTCATGCGCGCTCCTGCCGCGTGGCGGCGCTGCGTTGGGAGAACACTTTGGCGAGTACGTGTTCGCGGGTTTCGATAAAACGAGGGTCGGACTTGATGGCTCGGGCGGATTCACCGGCGGCATAACGCTGACCGAAATCCAGACTCAGACGCTCAACGATTTGCCCCGGGTTCGGCGCCAGCAGAATCAGGTCGGTGGCGAGGAACACGGCCTCTTCAATGTCATGGGTAATCAGGAATATGGGTTTGGCGGTGCGTTGCCAGACTTGCAGCAGCAACTCTTGCATCTGCTCGCGGGTGAAGGCGTCGAGGGCGCCGAAGGGCTCGTCCATGAGCAAGACACGAGGATCGGCAGCCAAGGCGCGGGCGAGGCCGACACGTTGCTTCTGGCCGCCCGAGAGCTGCCAGATACGACGGTTTTCGAAACCGGTCAGGTCGACCAGCGCGAGCATTTCCCGGGCGCGGATTTCACGTTTTTCCCGGGAGACACCGGCCAGTTCAAGTCCGAATCCGGCGTTGGCCAGCACGTCCTGCCAAGGCAGTAATGCATCGTCTTGAAACACCACGCCACGCTCGGCGCTCGGGCCCTTGACCGGCACGCCGTCGAGGGTGATACGCCCGGCGCTCGGTTCGACAAAACCGGCAATCAGGTTCAACAGCGAAGTCTTGCCACTGCCGGACGGGCCGAGGGCGACCAGCAATTGCTGGGGCCCAAGACTCAGGGAAATATCCGTCAGTACCGGTTCCGGACTGCCGGGGTACTGTGCGCTGATGCGCTCCAGCTGTAGCAAGGCCATCGCAGTGAACTCCCGATCAGTTGGTGATGAACTTGGCGCTGACGTACGGGGCGTAGTCCGGCAGCACGGCTTCGACCTTGCCTTGTTCCTTGAGGAACGTGGCGGTGTCGGTGATGGCCTTGGTGGTCGGCGCGCCGAGGGTGATCACTTGATCAGCCGCCAGCGGGTAGACGTTGCCTTGCAGCAGCAACGGAATATCGCTGGCCTTGGCACCGGAGAGTTTCACCAGTTTGTCGACGTTGGATTGATTGGCGAGCCAGGCTTTCGGGTCTTTGCGGTAGTCGGCGTAGGCGTCCAGGGTCACTTTGGCGAACGCGGTGACGATTTCCGGGTGCTTCTCGGCGAAGTCTTTGCGCACGATCCAGGCATCAAACGTCGGCGCGCCGAACTTGGCCAGTTCACCCGAGGTGATCAGCACTTTGCCGTTTTCCTTGGCCACGCCCAGGGCTGGGTCCCAGACGTAGGTGGCGTCGATGTCACCACGTTTCCACGCGGCAATGATCGCGGGCGGCGCGAGGTTGAGTACGGTGACTTTCGATGGATCGATGTTCCAGTGTTTCAGCGCGGCCAGCAGACTGTAGTGACCGGTGGACACGAAGGGCACGGCGATTTTCTTGCCGATCAGGTCTTGTGGCGTCTTGATCCCGGAACCGTCGCGAGCGACGAGGGCTTCGGCGGCACCGATCTGGGTGGCGATGAGGAAGGTTTCGACCGGGACTTTGCGGGTGATCGCGGCGGTCAGGGGGCTGGAACCGAGGTAGCCGATCTGCACGTCGCCGGAGGCAATGGCGGCAATGATGTCGGCGCCGTTGTCGAATTTGCGCCAGTCGATTTTGGCGTTGGTGGCTTTTTCGTAGGCGCCGTCGGCCTGGGCAACTTTCGCCGGGTCCACGGTGGTCTGGTAAGCGACGGTAACGTCAGCCGCCTGGGCAAAGAAGCTCGCTGCAGCCAGAGAGGCGGCCGCCAAGAGGCGAAGAGGGAAATGCAGTTTCATTGGGAAGCTCCTTGTCAGGCGACCGAGAGTCGGCGTGAAAGGAGACTAAATGATCTAAGAATCCGAAAATAAATAACTTTTTCGAATTAGCTTATGTGTGGAAAATACTAAAAAGCGACCGCTTCGCGGTCATCGCGAGCAGGCTCGCTCCCACAGTGGATGGGTGGTGGCCACAAATTTTGTGGACAACCATCACCCCTGTGGGAGCGAGCCTGCTCGCGATAAGGTCCGCAGGACCTTCCGGGGTCAGTTACTGATCGCCAGAATACTCGCCTGATACGACCCGACAAACACATCGAAATCGCCGACTTCGTTCTGCTCCAGCTCAACCTGAGCCGCCAGCGACGAACGCGCCAGGGTTTCAAATTTCGCCTGGTCTTCGACACTCAACGGCTCACTGCGGAAATACTCCGCATGCACCTGGCTCTGACGTAGAGAGAACTGAGCAAAGCTTTCCTTGTGCTCGGCCATCGCCGCCAGCACCTGGGCAGAAGGCGTCAGGGACGGATCCCTGACCTTGGCCAACTGAACATCCAGCGCCTTGCTATGAGCATCGCCACCGTGGCTCTGATCGAGCATCGCGGCCAACGGAGCAATCTGCTCCAGCAACTCGCTGGCCCACTCTTTCAGGTCCACCGGCTGCCCGTCGCGGTGCAATTGCAGGCCCGGACGGCGACCTTCCTTGACCACGCTGAGGAAGTTCGAGGTGGCGTTGCTGCAGGATGTATTGGTCAACAGCGGGCTGTCGTTCAACGCGCAATACAGCAGGAACGCGTCGAGGAAGCGCGACTCGGTGAGGTCGATGCCCATCGGCAGGAACGGATTGATGTCCAGGCAACGCACTTCAACGTACTGAATGCCACGGGCCACCAGTGCCTGAATCGGCCGTTCGCCGGTGTAGGTCACGCGTTTCGGACGGATGTTGGAGTAGTACTCGTTTTCGATCTGCAGGATGTTGGTGTTGAGCTGAACCCACTCACCGTCCTTGTGCGTGCCGACTTCAACGTACGGCGCATACGGCGTGGCGACCGCTTTGCGCAGGCTGTCGGTGTAGCTCGACAGGTCGTTGTAGCACGGCGTCAGACCGGCCTGGGCATTGCTCTGGTAACCCAGGTCGCTCATGCGCAGGCTGGTGGCGTACGGCAGGTACAAGGTGTCCGGGTCCAGTTGTTCCAACTGGTGCGAACGACCGCGCAGGAAGCCGGCGTCCAGCGCAGGCGAGGCGCCAAACAGGTACATCAGCAGCCAGCTGTAGCGGCGGAAGTTACGGATCAGCGCGATGTAGGCCGAGGACTGATAGTCGCGGTCGGTGCCGACAAAGCCTTCCGATTCCTTGAGCAGCGGCCAGAGCTTTTCCGGCAGGGAAAAGTTGTAGTGAATCCCGGCGATGCACTGCATGGTCTTGCCGTACCGCAGGGCCAGGCCCTTGCGATAGACGTACTTGAGCTGACCGATGTTGGACGTGCCGTAATAGGCGATCGGGATGTCTTCCTCGGCCGGCAACGGGCACGGCATCGAGGGGCTCCACAGAAACTCGTTGCCGAGCTTGCTGTAGGCAAAGCGATGGATCTTGTCCAGGCTCGCCAGCGTATCCGCCGGGTCGGGCAGGGCGGGCGTGATGAACTCCAGCAGCGACTCGGAATAGTCGGTGGTGATTTGTTCGTTGGTCAGCGCGGAACCCAATTCTTCCGGGTGCGGCGTTTGCGCCAGGCGACCTTCGCCGGTCACGCGCAGGCATTCACGTTCGATGCCGTGAAGGCACTGTTCGAGCAGAGAGAGGTTAGCGCGCTCGCCAAGCAGGGCCAGGCGGCGGTTGAGAAGTTCGCTCAAGTTGGATTCCTTCACGCGTCAGTCGCCCCAATATGGGGGTGGGCAAGACGGTCTACAAGGGTGAAGTTAAAACTGGCGTTTTCGCCTGGTTTTGGATCGGCGCAATCCCTGTGGGAGCGAGCCTGCTCGCGAAGAGGGAGTGTCAGTCAACATTGAATTTGTCTGATACACCGCCTTCGCGAGCAGGCTCGCTCCCACAGGAAACTTCGGCGCTGCGGTCACAGCGCTGAAATTAACTCAAATTGATGACGAGTAGCTACAGGACAGCGAACGTGCCTTGCGCTTTTGCGACCAGTTTGTCGCCCTGCATCACATCGGCCTCGACCACCAGCGTGCGGCGGCCCGGGTGGATCACTCGCGCCGTGCACATCACTTCACCGTCCGAGACGGCGCGAATGTAGTTGATCTTGCATTCGATGGTCGCGCTCTGCTGGTCAAAGCCATGAGTGCTGGAACAGGCCAGCCCCATGGCAATGTCCACCAGACTGAACAAGGCCCCGCCGTGCAGCTTGCCAGCGCGATTGCGCAGCTCTGGCTCAAGCACCAGGGCGACGTGCGCCACCCCGGTTTCCAGGCTGTGCAAACGACACCCCAGTAGCTTGAAAAAGGCGCTTTCGGTGTACCCGGCAGGGATGTCCATCAGCGTTTTTTCAACTGCTTGGCGTTGGCGAACAGCGAAGCCATAGCGTTGTTGGCCGGGGCCGCTGCCGTGGTTTCCTTGCGCGGTGCAGTGTTCTGGGACTGGCGTGGTGCCGATCCCGGACGTGCGCCGCGAGCGCCGTCGATTTTCTCGCCCGGGGTGTCGCTCATGCGCATCGACAGGCCTACGCGTTTGCGCGGGATGTCGACTTCCATGACCTTCACCTTCACCACATCACCGGCCTTCACCGCTTCACGTGGGTCCTTGATGAACTTCTCCGAAAGCGCAGAGATGTGCACCAAACCGTCCTGATGCACGCCGATGTCGACGAACGCGCCAAAGTTGGTCACGTTGGTCACGACGCCTTCGAGGATCATGCCCAGTTCGAGGTCCTTGAGGTCTTCGACGCCTTCCTGGAACTCGGCGGTCTTGAACTCTGGACGCGGGTCACGACCCGGTTTTTCCAGCTCTTGCAGGATGTCGGTGACCGTTGGCAGACCGAAAGTTTCGTCGGTGTACTTCTTCGGATCGAGACGCTTGAGGAAGCTGGCGTCGCCGATCAGCGAGCGGATGTCACGGTCGGTTTCGGCGGCAATGCGCTGCACCAGCGGATAGGCTTCCGGGTGAACGGCCGACGAATCCAGTGGGTTGTCGCCGTTCATCACGCGCAGGAAGCCTGCGGCCTGCTCGAAGGTTTTTTCGCCCAGGCGCGCGACTTTCTTCAACGCGGCGCGGGTTTTGAAGGCGCCGTGTTCGTCACGGTGGCTGACGATGTTCTGCGCCAGGGTCGCGTTGAGGCCGGAGATGCGGGCCAGCAGCGCCACGGAGGCGGTATTGACGTCGACGCCCACGGCGTTCACGCAGTCTTCGACCACCGCGTCCAGGCCACGGGCCAGTTTCAGTTGCGACACATCGTGCTGGTACTGGCCGACGCCGATGGATTTCGGATCGATCTTCACCAGCTCAGCCAGTGGATCCTGCAAGCGACGGGCAATCGACACCGCGCCACGGATCGATACGTCCAGATCCGGGAATTCCTTGGAAGCCAGTTCCGACGCCGAGTAAACCGATGCGCCGGCCTCGGAGACCATGACCTTGGTCATTTTCATCGCTGGGTATTTTTTGATCAGTTCAGCGGCCAGCTTGTCGGTTTCGCGGCTGGCGGTGCCGTTGCCGATGGCGATCAGGTCGACCGAATGTTTGGCGCACAGGGCGGCAAGAACGGCGAGGGTCTGATCCCACTTGTTGTGCGGCACGTGCGGGTAAACCGTGGCGTGATCCAGCAGCTTGCCGGTGGCGTCGACCACGGCGACCTTGCAACCGGTGCGCAGGCCCGGGTCGAGACCCAGTGTGGCGCGCGGGCCGGCCGGGGCCGACAGCAGCAAGTCGTGCAGGTTGTGCGCGAACACATTGATCGCTTCGGTTTCCGCGCCATCGCGCAGTTCGCCCAGCAAATCGGTTTCGAGGTGGGTGTAGAGCTTGACCTTCCAGGTCCAGCGCACCACTTCGCCCAGCCATTTGTCGGCGGCGCGGTTCTGGTTCTGGATGCCGAATTGCTGGCCGATCATGCCTTCGCATGGGTGCATGGTGCCCGGCAGTTCGTCGCCGACTTTCAGCGCCGAACTCAGAATGCCTTCGTTGCGGCCACGGAAAATGGCGAGCGCGCGGTGCGATGGCATGCTTTTCAGCGGTTCGTCGTGTTCGAAATAGTCGCGGAACTTGGCGCCTTCCTCTTCCTTGCCGGCAATGACGCGGGCACTGAGGGTGGCTTCCTGCTTCAGGTAGCTGCGCAGTTTGTCCAGCAAACCGGCGTCTTCGGCGAAGCGTTCCATGAGGATGTACTTGGCGCCTTCGAGGGCTGCCTTGACATCGGCCACGCCTTTTTCGGCGTTGATGAAGCGTGCGGCTTCGGTGTCCGGGGTCACGGACGGGTCGTTGAACAGGCCGTCGGCCAGTTCGCCGAGGCCGGCTTCCAGGGCGATCTGGCCCTTGGTGCGGCGCTTCTGCTTGTACGGCAGGTACAAGTCTTCGAGGCGGGTCTTGGTGTCGGCGAGTTTGATGTCACGCTCAAGTTGCGGGGTCAGCTTGCCTTGCTCTTCGATGCTGGCGAGGATGCTGATGCGCCGTTCGTCGAGTTCTCGCAGGTAGCGCAGACGCTCTTCCAGATGCCGCAACTGGATGTCATCGAGGCTGCCGGTCACTTCTTTTCGGTAACGGGCGATGAAGGGAACGGTAGAGCCTTCATCGAGTAGCGCGACGGCCGCTTCGACCTGTTGTGGGCGTACACCGAGTTCCTCGGCGATGCGGCTGTTGATGCTGTCCATAAAACCACCTGACAAATTGTGAAAGCAGGCTCGCAGGCGCAGAGATAGAGGCTCTGCGAGTCTGGTTGAGCGGCCTGGCCTGCGCCGCTGCCTGGATCAAAGGGCACCCCATTGACCCGTGAAATCGAACAATTACTGCGCGCGCCCGGGAAATAAATGGCGCCGTTCTGTAGTACCTGTCTGATGTTGCCTGACACAAAAGGCCGCGCATTATAACCAGCGTTCGACCGTTCGGGGGCATCGCAGACTGGAGGGACAATGGCCGGCTTGCTGGCGGTAGAGGAAAAATCTGCTAACAATGCACACGGTGCGTATAACGGCAGCTACGCCATAATGCGCGCCGAGCTAAAAGGAGCATCTAATGAGCAGCACTGCAAACATTGCTGAAGGCGAAAAAATTCTTATTGTTGACGACGATCCAGGGCTGAGCAGCCTGCTGGAACGCTTTTTCGTCAGCAAGGGCTACCGTGCCCGCGCCGTACCGAACACCGAGCAAATGGACCGCCTGCTGGCGCGCGAAGTGTTCAACCTGGTCGTCCTCGACCTGATGCTGCCTGGCGAAGACGGCTTGACCGCCTGCCGCCGCCTGCGCACGGCGAACAATCAGATCCCGATCATCATGCTGACCGCCAAGGGCGATGAGCTGAGCCGTATCAAGGGCCTGGAACTGGGCGCCGACGATTACCTGGCCAAGCCGTTCAACCCGGATGAGCTGATGGCCCGCGTCAAAGCGGTCCTGCGTCGTCAGTCGACGCCTGTGCCAGGTGCACCGGGTAGCGAAGATGAAAGTGTCACCTTTGGTGATTACGAACTGTCGCTGGCGACCCGCGAGCTCAAGCGCGGTAATGAAGTGCACATGCTCACCACCGGTGAGTTTGCGGTCCTCAAGGCCTTGGTCATGAACGCGCGTCAGCCATTGACCCGCGACAAACTGATGAACCTGGCCCGTGGCCGCGAGTGGGATGCCCTGGAGCGCTCCATCGACGTGCAGATTTCCCGTCTGCGCCGGATGATCGAACCTGATCCGTCCAAGCCGCGTTACATCCAGACTGTCTGGGGCGTGGGCTACGTGTTCGTTCCGGATGGCGCCGCTACCAAGTGATCGGCGATTTGTAGGAGCGGGTCTTGCGGGCAGTAGTCAGATGACTTTGTCCGCAGACTCGCGATCCGCAATATGCGAGCATCGCTCGCTCCTGCAAGTGTGTAGCGGTTATCCATGAAAACCCCCGTTTGGTTCCCCCAAAGCTTCTTCTCCCGCACCCTTTGGCTGGTGCTGATCGTCGTCCTGTTTTCCAAGGCGCTGACCCTGGTTTATCTGTTGATGAACGAAGACGTGCTGGTGGACCGTCAATACAGCCACGGCGTCGCCCTGACGCTGCGCGCCTACTGGGCCGCCGATGAAGAAAATCGCGCAAAAATTGCCGATGCCGCCACCCTGATCCGGGTTGTGGGGGCGGGTGTGCCGGAGGGTGAACAGCATTGGCCGTACAGCGAGATTTACCAGCGGCAGATGCAGGCCGAGCTGGGTGCCGATACTGAAGTTCGATTACGCATGCACTCACCGCCAGCGCTGTGGGTCCGGGCACCGAGCCTGGGCGATGGCTGGCTGAAAGTACCGCTGTATCCGCATCCGTTGCGTGGCCAGAAAATCTGGAACGTGCTCGGCTGGTTCCTCGCCATTGGCTTGCTGTCGACTGCGTCGGCGTGGATTTTCGTCAGCCAGCTCAATCAGCCGTTGAAGCGTCTGGTGTATGCCGCAAGGCAACTTGGCCAGGGACGCAGCGTGCGTCTGCCGATCAGTGACACGCCCAGCGAAATGACCGAGGTGTATCGCGCTTTCAACCAGATGGCCGAGGACGTCGAGCAGGCCGGACGAGAGCGCGAGCTGATGCTGGCGGGGGTGTCCCACGACTTGCGTACGCCTTTGACCCGATTGCGCCTGTCCCTCGAGTTGATGGGGGATCGAACCGACCTCACCGACGACATGGTGCGCGACATCGAGGATATGGACGCGATTCTCGACCAGTTCCTGGCGTTCATTCGCGATGGCCGTGACGAATCGGTGGAAGAGGTTGACCTCAGCGACCTGGTTCGCGAAGTTGCTGCGCCGTATAACCAGAACGAAGAAAAGGTACGTCTGCGCCTGGAGCCGATCCAGCCGTTTCCGTTGCGTCGGGTGTCGATGAAACGCCTGTTGAACAACCTGATCGGCAATGCCTTGCATCACGCGGGCAGTGGCGTTGAGGTGGCGGCTTATGTCTCCGGCGATACCAGCGCACCGTATGTGGTGCTGAGTGTCATGGACCGTGGGGCGGGGATTGATCCTTCCGAGCTGGAAGCGATCTTCAATCCATTCACCCGCGGGGATCGTGCCCGGGGTGGCAAGGGGACTGGTTTAGGGCTGGCGATCGTGAAGCGGATTGCTTCGATGCATGGCGGGAATGTCGAGCTGCGCAATCGGTCCGGTGGCGGACTGGAAGCGCGAGTGCGGTTGCCGCTGGGGCTGATGTTGCCTCGGGATGCGGTTTAACAGCTGACATCCTGGCTGGGGCGGATGGCCCCTTCGCGAGCAGGCTCGCTCCCACACTAAGTACGCGGTCAACTGTGGGAGCGAGCCTGCTCGCGAAGGCGGCCTCGCGGCCGCCATAACAATCTGGATTAACCCTTCCCTTTGGTGCGCGTCATGTTCGGCCCACCATTCTTCTCCAGATGCTCAATGATGATCCCCGCCACATTCTTCCCGGTGGTGGTCTCGATCCCTTCCAGGCCCGGTGACGAGTTCACTTCCATCACCAGCGGCCCGTGATTGGAGCGCAGGATATCCACACCCGCCACCGCCAGGCCCATCACCTTCGCCGCACGCAATGCGGTCATGCGTTCTTCGGGGGTGATCTTGATCAGGCTGGCGCTGCCACCCCGATGCAGGTTGGAACGGAATTCCCCTGGCTTGGCCTGACGCTTCATCGCTGCGATCACCTTGTCGCCGACCACGAAGCAACGAATGTCCGCACCGCCGGCTTCCTTGATGTATTCCTGAACCATGATGTTCTGCTTCAGGCCCATGAACGCTTCGATCACCGACTCCGCCGCCGTCGCGGTTTCACACAACACCACGCCAATGCCTTGGGTGCCTTCCAGCACCTTGATCACCAGCGGGGCGCCGTTGACCATGTCGATCAGGTCGGGAATGTCATCCGGGGAATGCGCGAACCCGGTCACCGGCAAACCGATCCCGCGACGTGACAGCAATTGCAGCGAGCGCAGTTTGTCCCGCGAGCGGGCAATGGCCACCGATTCATTGAGCGGAAACACGCCCATCATTTCAAACTGACGCAACACCGCGCAGCCATAAAACGTTACCGACGCACCGATCCTCGGGATCACCGCATCGAACCCTTCCAGCGGCTTGCCGCGGTAGTGGATCTGCGGCTTGTGGCTGGCAATGTTCATGTAGGCGCGCAGGGTGTCGATCACCACCATTTCGTGGCCACGCTCGGTACCGGCTTCAACCAGACGACGAGTGGAATACAGACGCGGGTTCCGCGACAGCACAGCGATCTTCATGCAACACCTGTGGAGGAGGTAGATACCGGGAACACCGGCTTGTCTTGTACGTACTTGATGCCCGGATTGACCACCAGTTGGCCGTGAATCAGGGCTTTGGAGCCGAGTAACAGGCGATAACGCATGGATTTGCGGCAGGCGAGCGTGAACTCGACCCGCCAGACCCGATCACCGAGGGCCAGGGTGGTGCTGACCACGTAGCGCTTCTGCGCGTGGCCGTTGGAGCTTTTAATGGTTTTCATCGTCACCAGCGGCGCTTCGCAGCGTCGATGACGCAGTTGCACCACCGTGCCCAAGTGCGCGGTGAAGCGAACCCACTGCTCGCCATCGCGCTCGAACGGCTCGATGTCGGTGGCATGCAGGCTGGAGGTACTGGCACCGGTGTCGATTTTTGCCCGCAGGCCCGCGACTCCCAAATCCGGGAGCGCCACCCACTCGCGCAGACCGACAACGGTCAAATGATCAAATGTCTTCAAAGTTGCTCAACCGGTAGAAACCGCACGGTCCGCAAGCGGCCGAATTCGCGGTATTCACGCAGAATAATGGTTAAAAGGCGACAGATATCTACGGCCCGGATTTCCAGCCCTCCGAGGAGGTTCTGGAATGCATGCATTGTAATCCGCGCCGGTGGAATTCTTGGTACGACTGAAACGGTAGTACAGTTCACCAATATTTCAGAATGAGGAAATCCCATGGCACAAAAAAACGAAGAGGACGACAAAGTCCGTCTCGATAAATGGTTGTGGGCTGCACGTTTTTACAAAACCCGAGCCTTGGCCAAGGCCGCGATTGAAAGCGGCAAGGTGCATTGCCGTGGCGAGCGCTGCAAACCAGGCAAGGAGCCAAGAGTAGGCGATGAATTTGTGATTCGCGCAGGTTTCGAAGAGCGCACGGTGGTGGTTCAGGCCTTGTCGATCGTTCGCCGTGGCGCGCCGGAGGCTCAGACGCTGTATGCCGAAACCGAGGCCAGCATCGCCAAGCGCGAAAACGCCGCCGCCCAGCGCAAGGCAGGCGCGTTGGGGATGACCACCGATGGCAAGCCGAGCAAGAAACAGCGCCGGGATTTGTTCAAGTTCCGTGGCAGCAGCAACGACGAGTGAGTTGCAGCCATCGCGGGCAAGCCCGCTCCCACAGCGATATACGGTCTACTGTGGGAGCGTGCGGTGCGACGATTCGACTTGCCCGCGATCGAGTGCGCAGCACTCGCCAGTCGCCACCGGATCTTGGGGAAGACTTGTAATTACCCGATTGAGTAACCATATCGGGTGATTCGCCAGCGGCGCATCGAGCGGACAAACAGCCACTCGTCGAAAATCACACACAGCCTCTGACCTGTAGGCCATAACCAGAAGGCCAGCAGTGCCAGACACGCAAAATCGCGAGAGCCCTAACCGGCGGACGTTCCACCTTGCTTGGAACAACCCCCGGATTGTTCATAAAATACCGGCCATGCCGAACACACGCGATTTTTGACCGTTGAACCCCATTGTCACCCATTCAGATACCCAGACCTATGACCGACCTACCGGATAACGACTTCACCCAACGCTTCATCTTCGATGACAGCGACACCCGTGGCGAGCTGGTCTCGTTGGAGCTCAGCTACGCCGAAGTCCTGGCCAAGCACGCCTATCCGGAACCGGTCCAGCAACTGCTCGGCGAACTGATGGCGGCCGCCTCGCTGCTGGTCGGTGCGCTGAAGTTCGATGGCTTGCTGATTCTTCAGGCCCGTTCCGACGGCCCGATCCCGCTGCTGATGATCGAGTGTTCCAGTGAGCGCGATATCCGCGGCCTGGCCCGATACGAGGCCGACCAGATCGCCCCTGACGCGACACTGGCCGACTTGATGCCCAACGGCGTCCTGGCGCTGACGGTCGACCCGACCCAGGGTCAGCGCTACCAGGGCATCGTCGACCTCGACGGTGAAACCCTGTCCGAATGCTTCACCAACTATTTCGTCATGTCCCAGCAGGTCGGTACGCGCTTCTGGCTGTACGCCGATGGCCGTCGTGCCCGTGGCCTGCTGCTGCAGCAACTGCCCGCCGACCGCTTGAAAGACGAAGAAGAACGCGCCGCCAACTGGCAGCACCTCACCGCGCTGGCCAGCACCCTGACCGCCGATGAGCTGCTGAGCCTGGACAACGAAACCGTGCTCCATCGCCTCTACCACGAAGAGCAGGTGCGCCTGTTCGACGTACAGAAACTGCGCTTCCGTTGCAGCTGCTCGCGCGAACGTTCGGCCAATGCCTTGGTCAGTCTGGGTGTGGAAGATGCGCAAAACCTGGTCGTCGAACACGGTGGCAACATCGAGATCGATTGCCAGTTTTGCAATCAGCGCTACCTGTTCGATGCCGCCGATATCGCTCAATTATTCGCCGGGGCGGGCGTCGACACGCCGTCAGATACCCGTCACTAAAACGGTTCAGCGCAGGTAAATTCACTGGTTAGCGCCGGTATTACGCCGTTACGACGGGAGGGCCCTACTCTTTTTGGGCTTTTCTGGCATAATCCGGCCCACTTTTTCTCGCGGTAGTAGTGCACGACTTTCTACTACAAAACGTTTGGAGCACTCGGCCACTGGCCGATGGGGAACCTCATGACGCAAGCCAATAACGCCGTGTACACCGATCTGAGTGTTGATGATCTGGTTAAAGAAGCCCTGAATCGCGGTGAAGGCGAGCTTGCCGATACCGGCGCGCTGGTTGTTCGCACCGGTCACCGTACCGGCCGCTCGCCAGTCGACCGTTTCATCGTTGACGAGCCGACCACTCAGGCTGCTATTGCCTGGGGCCCGATCAACCGCAAGTTCCCGGCCGACAAGTTCGATGCCCTGTGGGACCGCGTCGAGGCGTTCAACAACGCGCAAGAGCATTTCGTTTCCCACGTGCATGTAGGCGCGGCTGCCGATCACTACCTGGCCGTGAAAATGACCACCCAGACTGCCTGGCAGAACCTGTTCGGTCGTTGCCTGTTCATCAACCCGGCCGAGTACAACCCGGCTGGCCGTGATGAGTGGCAGGTGCTCAACGTCGCCAACTTCGAATGCGTTCCTGAGCGTGACGGCACCAACTCCGACGGTTGCGTTATCATCAACTTCGCACAGAAGAAAGTGCTGATCGCTGGTATGCGTTACGCCGGTGAAATGAAGAAAGCCATGTTCTCCGTGCAGAACTTCCTGCTGCCGGCTTCCGACGTGCTGCCGATGCACTGCGCGGCCAACATCGGCGAAGCAGGCGACGTGACCCTGTTCTTCGGTCTGTCCGGCACCGGTAAAACCACTCTGTCGGCTGACGAAAGCCGTTACCTGATCGGTGACGACGAACACGGCTGGGGCGAAGGCGTTGTCTTCAACATCGAAGGCGGCTGCTACGCCAAGTGCATCGACTTGTCCGAGAAGAACGAGCCGGTCATCTGGAAAGCCATCAAGCACGGCGCAGTCCTGGAAAACGTCGTTATCGACGATGCAAAGCACGCCGACTACGCTGACGTCAGCCTGACCCAGAACAGCCGCGCAGCCTATCCGCTGGAGCACGTTGCCAAGCGTTCCGAGCAGAACCTCGGTGGCGAGCCAAACGCTGTGATCTTCCTGACCTGCGACCTGACCGGCGTGCTGCCGCCAGTGTCGATCCTCAGCGAAGAACAAGCGGCCTACCACTTCCTGTCCGGCTACACCGCACTGGTGGGCTCGACCGAAATGGGTTCCGGCAGCGGCATCAAGTCGACCTTCTCCACCTGCTTCGGCGCACCGTTCTTCCCGCGTCCGGCTGGCGAATACGCAGAGCTGCTGATCAAGCGCATCCGTGGCTTCGGCTCCAAGGTTTACCTGGTTAACACTGGCTGGACCGGCGGCGGCTACGGCGTTGGCAAGCGCTTCAACATCCCGACTACCCGTGGCGTGATCGCAGCGATCCAGAGCGGTGCGTTGATCGGTGCTGAAACCGAACACCTCGACACCATCAACCTCGACGTGCCATTGGTTGTACCGGGCGTTGAGACTGGCCTGTTGAACCCACGTAACACCTGGGCTGACAAGGCTGCTTACGATGAAGCCGCTAAAGCACTGGCTGGATTGTTTGTCGAGAACTTCAAGAAGTTTGAAGTGAGCGACGCGATCAAGGCTGCCGGTCCTAAGTTGTAAGTGTTGGTTTGATGTAATGAAAAAGCCGCCCTTTGAGGGCGGCTTTTTTGTGGGCGTTCGGTTTTCAGCAATGACCCTACAACTGCCAATATTCCAGCTGAAAGCGCGTCAAACGACCAGAAGAATGGCACTTATAGGGTTGGCTAGATGCCTTCCAGTTTCTCCGTGCCCCACCGTTGTGTCTTGATAGTTTGGTAGAGCATGCCAATGGTCAGTGGGAGCTTGTCGCCACGACCCTTCGCGCGACGCTTGAGGGAAACGTCAAAGCCGTCCGGCTGAAAATAGCGATAGGCGTCGTAGTCCACCAAATCGACCCCGAACTGCTCTTCCAGCGCTTCCATCAAATGCTGCGCATCGGCACCGTCGCAACCCAGGTCGAAATTGATCGAGGTGGTCAGGCTGATGGTTTTGCGTTCGGGCAGACCGAGTTCTTCATGCAGCAGCTGCATGAGCAGGTGCATGGTGTGGTCGTCGGGGAAGTTGGGGGCGAGGTTCATTGCTCAGGTGTCTGGTTGGGCTTACGCGGATCTTATTGGGGGGCTGGCTTTGGGGGAAGGGTGGATCTGCTCTTCCCTTCGACTAAGACATTGGAATGATCCCGGTTTTCTTTTGCTTGCCCTTGTAGCGCACCAATATGAAATTCGCGGGAGGGCCGACGCGCACCTCTTAAGATGTCATCCATCTGCTGCACGCTTTCCAGTAAATCATCGAACAATGTGCTCATGGTTTTCCTGTATTTGATCGTTCCCACGCTCCGCGTGGGAACGATACTCACGCAGGCATCAGGCTGGTGCTTTCCAGCCCATCATGCGTTGCTGGGCGACTTGCATCAGGTCGAAGCCGTCCTGGGTCAGCAGGTAAAGTGCGTGGGTAATGTGGGGGATGTCTTCGACGTCACCGTGTTTGAAGCAAATGCAGTGCAGGGTTTTAAGCAGGTCGCTGGATGCGCGGATGCGCTGCATGGCAGCTTCGAGGATGTCCTGGGGGTTGGCCTCTGTGTCGATGATCAGGGGCGGGGTATCGGTGAGGTTGGTTTGCAGGGGGCGGTAGCGATCAAAAAGAGGATTTAACGTTGTCACTGATGAACACCTATATGTAATGGGTAATGTGAGCTCTCTTTGTCGGGTGACCAAGCCCGAGTCGCTGATTTTGCAGCGACGGTCACGACTATAGGTCGAGCCACCAACCAGCGATAGACGACAAAGAGTCCAGACCTGTAGGAACCGGCCGAACCTCGGCTAGTCCCTTTCTATAGGAATTTTCCGCGACACAATTTCTCTCGTTTTCTCGATCCGGCGCCCCTCACTTCAACGAATATGCCGATACGAGTCCACATCCGCCAAGCCAGTGTTCAACCCGGTCGCCGGCGCGTAGATCGTGCCCCGCACCGCCGAGAACTTCACCCCGTTACTGCCCAGCGAAACATACCGCTCGCCCTGGTCCAGTTCGGTGAAGTAGGTGTACGAGTACTTTTCCATGGCTTTGTATTTTGCGGCGTCGCGGGTCATGGTGTTGTGATGGTTTTGCAGGTCGGCCGGGGTCAGGTTGAGGGTTTTGTTCAGCGGTACGCCCCAGCGCTTCAAGCACACTTCGGCAAAGTGGCGGACGATCAGGCCAGGCTCGGCCAGGGTTTTGGGGCCGCTGACACCATCGGCTGAGGCATTGCCGACCAGCGTGCCATGGCGGCCGGGCAGGGGGTAAATGTGGGTTCGGGTGCCGGTGGCCGTTTGCGGGATGACACAGCTGAAGCCTTTGGAGCGCTCGTCGCGGGCGTAGAAGCCGACATACTCCTTTACATTGGCATTGAGTTTTACTCTGTCTTCCTGAAAGTTACTGATGCCGGGTACGGGATCAATCGCAAAGATACTGACGGGAATGTTTTTTAATGCCGCATCTTTAAACATGGCGTTGGCCAGCATATGGCAACTTATGCCTCCACGGCTCCAACCGACCAAATTAACTTTGGTGGGGATAATGCCGTCTTTGCGGAAGGTCTTGATGATTTGTTCCTGTAATTTTTGTTGGGTCACGCTGCGTTCGCCATAATTATATTTACGCCATAGCCAGGAACCTTCGACTTTCACATCTTCAATCGGAATACCGGCAGCTTTGAGGCGGTTGTATTCGGTCTCGGTCAATTGTTCCCGCTGCCAGTCACATTTGCCTTTGATGACATTGACGGCGTGTTTGACGTTCTCCTCCCAGCCTTTTCCGAACAAGGTGCCGCTGAGGCCGTAGTCTTTGGACTGGGTGAACAGTTCATCCGCTTGCAGGTTACTGGTGCCGGGGCCATCGATCACGATCCATTCGGCAAACTCTCGCCCACCGTGCAGGGAAGCCAGGGTCGAAACCAGTTCGCCGTTCCAGTAAGTTGGATTTTTACTGTCAAATTTAGTCGAGCCGGTTCCGCAAAAGAAAATAGTTAAAGTGGTCATTGTTGTGCTCTTGTTTGATTAAAGAGCGGGCAGATTAGTGTCGGTAGTTTAAATATTGAAAGTGATGGATTGTTTCTATGTTTGTGAGGGTGGTGTTCTTTGTCTGGCAATATCGAGAAGTTCACAGCCGTCCTGCGTTAATAAATACAGCGCATTTACTATGTTGGGGATATCTTTTACATCCGCCTGTTTGAAGCACAGGCAATAAAGCGTTTCGAGCAAGTCACTGGCCGCGCGCAAGCGTTGTTGCGCGGCGTCAAGGATCGCGCCGGTACTGGCAGCGGTATCAATGACCAACACGGGAGTTTCGCTGTAACTGGTTTTGAGTGGGCGATAGCGATCTTGCATGAGGTCCGTCCTGTTTTCAGCGGCGCGGCAAACTATAGGGGCCTGCATCGAAGCCTCGCAATACCGCGCAAATGGACAGGGTTTGTAGGGGATTTACTGCTGTTGTCGCCTTTTGCCTACGTGCGGCCCGAGGTTTTTTTCAGCAATACCCTTGGGAGGCGAATTTCCTACGGGATCGTCAGGCACAGCGCTTCAAACCTCGGAAGAGGTTGCTTCAGAATCTGTAGGACGTTTCGAAAACGACTGTGCGCTTACGGGGAATCAGCCCGGCTTAAGCTGTGTGGGCGAGCAAGAGCCGGGACACTTGACCCGCAGTTGTCAGGAAGTTCGCCAAGCCTGTTGGGTCGAACACTCCAGGGTGTCGCACGTAGCGAGTAACGGTGGCTCCGTCAGTGGTCCATCGCAGGCACTCAGCAGCAGGGACGTCAGGATCAGCGCAACGGCAACAATCGATTTTTGGAGCATGGTCATTCCTTGTTCAAATGCCGCGCCCATCAGGCGTCCTGCCGTGATGTGAAGTGCGCGGACGGTTGTTTTGCGAGAAAGACCTTACCGTCAGACTGAACGGCACTGCGAGGAACAAAGTGTTTCGTTTGTTTCATTCTGTGGCCAAGCCCCATAGGGCGACGCTGTATCATCCCGTATCGTTTTGGTCCCGACCTTTTCTCGACTCGCTGCGTTTGCCGGCTAGGCTTTGGGCTTCGCAGCGGTCAACGGAGTGACAGCTTATGCACAACACCCTGGAACAGGTTTTCGGTTATCCACAGTTTCGACCCGGCCAGGAGGCGGCAGTCAGCGCGGTGTTGGCCGGGCGCTCGGCAGCGGCGATTTTTCCCACCGGTTCAGGCAAGTCTCTTTGCTATCAGCTGCCGGCCCTGTTGCTGCCGCACCTCACGCTGGTGGTTTCTCCGTTGCTGGCGTTGATGCAGGATCAACTGGCGTTCCTGCAACGCCATGGCATTGCGGCGGGCAGTATCGATTCGGCGCAGAGTCGCGATGATGCCAGCGATGTGATGGCTCGGGCCAAGTCCGGTGAGTTGAAGATCTTGATGATTTCCGTGGAGCGTCTGAAGAACGAGCGCTTCCGCAACTTCCTGCAGCAAGTCCCCATCTCGCTGCTGGTGGTGGACGAGGCGCACTGCATCTCGGAGTGGGGCCACAACTTTCGCCCCGATTACCTCAAGCTGCCCGACTACCAGCGTCAGTTCAATATCCCGCAGGCACTGCTGCTGACCGCGACTGCGACGCCCAAGGTGATCGCCGACATGCAGGCCAAATTCGCCATCGCCCCGGAAGACGTGGTGACCACGGGTTTCTACCGGCCAAACCTCAATTTGTTGGTCGAGCCCGTTCGCGGTCAGGACAAACGCCGACGTCTGGTCGAATGGATGAGCGAACGCCCCAATCAGCCAAGCATCGTCTACGTCACCCTGCAAAAAACCGCTGAACACATCGCCGAACACTTAGGGCGCAACGGTATTCAAGCGGAGGCCTATCACGCCGGTTTACCTCACGATCAACGTGAAGGCATACAGAAGCGGTTCATGGCCGGACAGTCCAATTGCATTGTCGCCACCATCGCGTTTGGCATGGGCATCGATAAAAGCGACATCCGCAACGTGGTGCATTTCGACCTGCCCAAATCCATTGAAAACTACAGCCAGGAAATCGGCCGCGCCGGGCGTGACGGGCAGCCATCCGACTGCCTGGTATTGGCCAACCGCGACAGCCTCAACGTGTTGGAAAACTTTGTCTACGGCGACACACCTGAGCAGGACGGGATCCGCTGTGTGCTCGATGAAATGCTCGCCGCCGCGCCTGAGGGGCAGTGGGAGTTCTTGTTGGGGCCGTTAGCCGATCAAAGCAACATTCGCCAGTTGCCACTCAAGACCTTGCTGGTTCAACTGGAGCTTCGCGGCTTGATCGCCCCGCGTTACGCCTACTACGCCGAATACCGGTTCAAGTATTTGCAAGAGCCGGAGGCCTTGCTTGCGCGGTTCGAGGGTGAGCGCAAGGAATTCGTCGCCGCGATCATCCAGACCTCCAGCCGCGCACGAACCTGGGCCACGGTGAATTTCGATGCGCTGTACGAGCAGCATCAGGCCGAGCGCAATCGGGTGGTCAAGGCGCTGGATTATTTCCAGGAGAAGGGTTGGGTCGAGCTTGAGAGCAAGCAGATGACCGAGGTGTACAGCTTGCTGCAAACGAGTTTTGACAGTCAGGCCTTGAGTGCCGAACTGCACGCTTATTTCACACAACATGAGCGTACCGAGATCGCGCGGATTCACGCCATGTTGGATCTGTTCGCCACTGACCGCTGCCTGGGCTACCGCCTGGCCGAGTATTTCGGCGACGAAAATGCGCCTCGGCAATGTGGGCATTGCTCGGTGTGTCACGGGCATGTGGCGCGGTTGCCTGCGCCGCCTGAATTGCCGACGCTTGTGGATAAAAATTTTGAAGCGCTGTGCGCTGACTTTATCCACAGGCATGAGCAACACACTGGCAACGTTCCATCTGCTGAACGGGTGACGCGTTTCCTGTGCGGGATCAGCGTGCCGCTGTTTACCAAGATGAAGGCGCGGGCTGTTTCAGGGTTCGCGGCGCTGGAAAACTATCCGTATGCCCAAGTGCGGGAATGGGCAGAACAACATCTCTCGGGCTGAACCGCTCCCACAGGAATTTGCGGTGATCTTGCGGCCACATCCATCCGCTGAATGTTGCTCATCACAGGAATAAATTTCAAAAAACTACGATGGCTGACTATGGTGGGGGCTGTCTTTGGATCGCCAACAAGAGAGCAAATCATGAGCCAGACGCCATTCAATATTCAGCGCGCCGCCGTCATCGGGGCGGGCACCATGGGCCGTGGCATTGTCATGTGCCTGGCCAACGCCGGGGTGCCGGTGCAGTGGGTGGATAACAATCCGCAGATGCTTGAACAGGCGCTGGCCACGGTGGCCGAAACCAACGCACATAATGTGCGACAAGGGCGTATCGATCAGGCTGAGGCCGATGCGCGTACTGCGCGAGTGACCGCAGCGGCGGATTACGCAGCGATCCGCGAGGTCGATCTGGTGATCGAAGCGGTATACGAAAACCTCGAACTGAAACAGAAAATCTTCCGCGAGCTGGACGGCCTGCTCAAACCCGAAGCGATTCTGGCCAGTAACACGTCGGCGCTGGATATCGACGCCATCGCCGCCGCCACTCGCCGTCCGCAGCAAGTGCTGGGCCTGCACTTCTTCAGTCCGGCCCACATCATGAAACTGCTGGAGGTGGTCCGTGGCGCCCAGACTGCGCCGGCGGTGCTTGATGCAGCGCTGGCACTGGGCAAGCGCATGGGCAAGGTGAGCGTGGTGGCGGGCAACTGCGACGGTTTTATCGGCAACCGCATGCTCAATACCTACGTGCTCGAAGCGCGCAAGATGCTGCTGGAGGGCGCTTATCCCTATCAGGTGGATGCCGCGCTGCAAGGTTTCGGTTTCGCCATGGGGCCGTTCCGTATGTACGACGTGGTGGGCGTCGACCTCGGGTGGCGCGCTCGGGAACTGTCGGGCACAGGGCAGGATGCACCGGAGGTTCAAGTGGATAACCGGCTCTGCGAGCTCGGGCGTTTCGGTCAGAAGAGTGGCAACGGTTATTACCACTACGAGCCCGGCAGCCGTCAGGCGGAGCACGATGTGGACGTCGATGCGCTGGTGCTGCAGGTCAGCGAAGGATTGGGCTTCCAGCGTCGTGAGATCAGCGTTGAGGAGGTTCTTGAGCGTTGCTTGCTGGCACTGGTCAACGAAGGGGCGAAGATCCTTCAGGAAGGCATTGCGCAGTCCGCTCACGATATCGATCTGGTGTACCTCAACGGCTACGGCTTCCCGGCGGCCAAGGGCGGGCCAATGGCCTGGGCGGATCAGCAAGGCCTGGCAGACATCCACCAGCGCTTGATGACCCTGGAAACCCGGCAGGGCGACCACTGGAAACCGGCACGCCTGATCGGCGAGTTGGCTGCGATGGGTAAAGGCTTTGCAGACCGGTAGACTTCAGCCACTTCCAGACGAGAGCTGCGCATGAACCAACGCACCGACTACCCACACTTCCAGCCCATCACCACGCGTTGGCACGACAACGATGCTTACGGTCACGTCAACAACGTCACCTACTACAGCTTCTTCGACACGGCGGTGAACACTTACTTGATCGAAGTGGGTGGCCTGGATATCCATGACGGCGAAGTGGTGGGTTTTGTCGTGAGTTCGGCGTGCGATTACTTTGCGTCCATCGCCTTTCCGGACCGGATCGAGATCGGCCTACGGGTCGGCAAGCTCGGCAACAGTTCAGTGCAATACGAATTGGCGGTGTTCAAGCACGGGGACGACGATGCCTGCGCGGCCGGGCGCTTTGTGCATGTGTTTGTCGATCGTGCTTCGAATCAGCCGGTACCGATTCCTGCCGGGTTGCGTGGGGCGCTGGAACGCCTGGTGGTATAAACCAGGCAAAAAAAATCGCAGCCCAAGGGCTGCGATTTTTTTATGTACCGGTCAACGAGGCGATTGAAGCCTTAGTCGCGGTAATACTTGTGATGCTTGCGATGCCCGTAGGCATGACCGCGGCCAGGGTGGCGGTCACGGTAGTAGCGACGATCATCGCCATGGCCACGATAGGAGCGATGATCATCGTCGTCATCATTGCTCTTGTTGCCCATGTAGTTACCCAGCGCGCCACCGGCGCCGCCGCCTGCTGCGGAGCCGATCAGGCTGCCGGTGGTGCCGCCCATGCTGCGGCCGACCACGTTACCGCCTGCTGCGCCCAGAGCACCACCGATGGCGGCTTCGCCGCGGCTGTGTTTGTTTGCGCCAACTGCGCTACCACCCGCGCCGCCCAGGGCCGCGCCGATGGTGGAACCTGTATTGCCGCCCAGCGATTGACCGACGACCGAGCCAAGAACCCCGCCCAATGCGCCGCCCACACCTGCTTCGGTGGTGCCGCCAGCAGAAGCAAGGCCACTGAACAAGCCAAGGGACAACAAGAGAATCGAGGAGAACTTCATGGAGGAACCTCAAGGGGATGACGGCGCGATCCTGAGGCTGTGTCAGGGTGGTGACAATCGAAATCCGACGAGTAACACGACTTCAGCACATTTCTATAAGTTACTGTTTTTTAGACGGAACTTAACTGTTTTTCGCCGGTCTTTAGTTACTTCGGATAGGCCGTTTCTTTATAGAAACGGCCTTTTTTGTGGGCGATGGGAAAGTGGTTGATCCGAGAAATTCGCCAAATGACCTATCGCCATCGCGAGCAGGCTCGCTCCTACAGGGATCTTGTATTCAACACAGATCCATTGTGGGAGCGAGCCTGCTCGCGATGGGGCCAGATCAGACGCTGCGTTAAGCCGATTTGGCCAATATCAACCCAGTCTCACTCGCCATTTCCAACCGGATCGCCACAAACTTCGACGTCGGCGTATGGCTGCCATCCCCGATGCTTTCCAGCGGCACCAGCGGATTCACTTCCGGATAGTAAGCCGCCGCTTGCCCCGCCGGAATATCAAACGCCAACAGCGTGAAGCCCTTCACGCGGCGCTCACGCCCGTCATCCCAGATCGAAACAATGTCGGCCTTCTGCCCCGGTTTGAAACCCAGGCGAATGATGTCGGCTTCGTTCACAAACAACACATCGCGCTGGCCTTTCACCCCGCGGTAACGGTCATCAAGACCATAAATCGTGGTGTTGTACTGATCATGGGAACGCATCGACTGCATGATCAGATCGGGCAGCACGCCCGTCGCGCGGGTGCGTTCGTGCACCAGGTCTTTGGGCAAGACGTTCGCACGGAAATTCGCACGGCCCGACGCAGTATTCCACTTACGCGAACCGGCGCTGTTGCCGAGGTAGAAACCGCCCGGATTCTTGACCTTTTCGTTGAAGTCCCGGAAGCCCGGGATCGTGTCGGCAATCAGATCGCGGATGCGGTCGTAATCGGCCACCAGCCAGTTCCAGTCCACTGGTTTGCTGCCCAGCGTGGCGGCGGCGATGCCGGCAATGATCGACGGCTCCGAGCGCATCTGGTTCGACAGCGCCTGCAGCTGGCCGTTGGAGGCGTGGACCATGCTGAACGAGTCTTCCACGGTCACCGCTTGCGGGCCTTCGGTCTGGATATCGATGTCGGTACGGCCCAGGCACGGCAGGATCAACGCGTCTTTACCGTGAGCCAAATGGCTGCGGTTGAGCTTGGTGCTGATCTGCACGGTCAGGTCGCAATTGCTCAACGCCTGGAAAGTGCGCGAGCTGTCCGGCGTGGCTTGGGCGAAGTTGCCACCCAGGCCGATGAACACTTTGGAGCGACCGTCGGCCATGGCATGGATCGCTTCGACCACGTTGTGGCCATTGTCACGCGGCACCTTGAACTGGAAACGGCGCTCCAGCGAATCGAGGAACGCCACCGGCGGACGCTCGTTGATGCCCATGGTCCGGTCGCCCTGCACGTTACTGTGGCCACGCACCGGGCACAGACCGGCACCCGGTCGGCCGATGTTGCCGCGCAGCAGCATCAGGTTGGCGATTTCCTGGATGGTCGCCACCGAATGGCGGTGCTGGGTAATCCCCATCGCCCAGCACATGATGACGTTCTTGGCCTTGACGTACATGCGTGCCGCTTGCTCGATCTCCACCAGGGTCAGGCCGGACTGCTCGACGATCTGTTCCCACGGCGTATCGTCGACGGCGGCCAGGTAATCCAGCACGTTGGCGCTGTGTTCGTTGAGGAAGTCGTGGTCGAACACCGCAGGCTCATCGGCCTTCTGCGCATCGCGTTCCCATTGCAGCAGGAACTTCGCCATGCCACGCATGATCGCCATGTCGCCGCCCAATGCCGGACGGAAGTACGCGGTGTTGGTCGGCTTGTCGCCGTTGGTGAGCATTTCGATCGGGTGTTGCGGGTGCTGGAAGCGTTCCAGGCCACGCTCTTTCAGCGGGTTGATACACACCACCTGCGCGCCGCGTTTCACCGCCTCGCGCAGTGGTTCGAGCATCCGCGGGTGGTTGGTGCCGGGGTTCTGGCCCCAGACGAAAATCGCGTCCGCATGTTCGAAGTCGTCAAAGGTCACGGTGCCTTTGCCAACGCCAACGCTCTGTGCCAATGCCACACCGCTGGCCTCGTGGCACATGTTCGAGCAGTCGGGGAAGTTGTTGGTGCCGTAAGTGCGCACGAACAATTGATAGAGGTACGCCGCTTCGTTGCTGGCGCGGCCCGAGGTGTAGAACTCGGCCTGGTTGGGGCTCGACAGGCCTTGCAAATGTTTGGCGATCAAGGCGAACGCGGCTTCCCAGCTGATCGGCTTGTAGCGATCGGTTTCGGCGTCGTAGCACATCGGCTCGGTCAAACGGCCCTGGTACTCGAGCCAGTAATCACTTTGCTCCAGCAACGAGCTGACGCTGTGCCGGGCGAAAAACGCACCATCGACACGGCGCTTGGTCGCTTCCCAGTTCACCGCTTTGGCGCCGTTCTCGCAGAACGCCACCATGCCGGCTTCCTTGGAGTCGCCCCAGGCGCAACCCGGGCAGTCGAACCCACCGTTCTTGTTGGTCTTGAGCATCATGCGCAGGTTTTTCAGCGCGTTGTCGCTGGTCAACCAGGCCCGGGCAACGCTGGCCAGCGCGCCCCAACCACCGGCCGGACCTTTGTAAGGCTTGTAACGAGGAACAGGTGTCTGGTCGGCTTGACGGTGTTGACTCACGCTTGATTCTCCAAAGCCGGGCTGTAGACCCGCGGCGCATTCTTCTGGGGCAGATGGATGAGGTTGAGGTTGTGACGTCGGGCCCATTGCACGGCAAGGCCCGTGGGCGACGACAGGCTGACGAGGGTCTGGATGCCTGCACGCAACACTTTCTGGATCAATTCGAGGCTGCAACGGCTGGTGACAATCGCCAGGCCGCCGGTGGTCGGGATCTTCTGGCGGATCAGCCCGCCAATCAGCTTGTCGAGGGCGTTATGGCGGCCGATGTCTTCGCGGCCCAGCAGCAACTCGCCCTGACCGTTCATGAACACCGCCGCATGCACCGCACCGCAGTGCTGACCGAGCGGCTGGAATGCGCCGATGCGCTGGCGCAGGCCATCGAGCCATTCGGCGGGCGGCAGTGGCGCGCCCGGCAATACCTTGAGGTCGGGCAATGCCTGTTCAACCGCTTCCACGCCACACAGCCCGCAACCGCTGGTGCCGGCCAGTTGCCGACGTTGCTGCTTGAGGTTCCAGAAGGCGCGATTGGCGATGGTCACTTGCGCGTATTGCGCCGACCCCGAGCCGCTGAGTTGCAGGTCATAGATGTCGGTGGCGTCTTCGATGATGCCGCTGCCCAGGCTGAAACCGACGATGAAGTCTTCAAGGTCAGTCGGCGTCACCAGCATCACCGCCTGGCTGATGCCGTTGTAGGCGATCGCCAACGCCACTTCCTCGGCGAGCGCGGTGCTGGCCGATTCGGTGTATTGGAGGTCGCTATAGCTGTAGGTCTGGCTTGCGTCTGGCGCGGGCGTTTCAAGGGCTGGCGCCGCGCAGGAAGGGCGCTTGGCGTTCATGGCATCACCGACGGATTGGTCAGGCTTAAGCCTAGGCGCGTCAATAGGTCGCGTCTAATCGCTATTACTGATCTGCCGATAGATGACGTCGATCAAGAGTCTGTCGGTGATTTCTGATAGATCGCGAAACAGGCCTCCGCCAAGGCCGAACGCGGTGCGCTTCGACGCATGATCAGCCCCAGCCGGGCGAGGGTCTGGGCTTTTTCGATGGGTTGCAGACGCAAATGATCGGTGAGGTTTTCCAGGCCTCCGTCCAACGGCATCACCGCGCAGCAGAGGCCGCCGTGCACCGCTTGTAACAATTGATGGACGGCGTCGGTTTGCAACAGGGGTTGGGGCGTCAGGCCGCGGCTGTGGAAGTTGTGGTCAATGGACTGACGAAAGTGCATGCCGCTGGTGAGCATGCCCAAGGGCAACTCGATCAGCGATTCCCATGTCAGCGGCGCTTCGCCGAAACTGAAGAAACGATGATCGTAGAGCAGGCCCATGCGGGTTTCGCTGAAGGCCAGCGAGTCGAAACGCTCGCCGTCCAGGCGTTCCAGGTAGGACACGCCGAGGTCGAGGCGGTTGTTCGCCAGTTGTTCGAGGATTTGCTCGGAGCTTAGGGCCGAGAGTTCGAAACGCAGGTTCGGGTGTTCGGCATGCAGGCGTTGCATCAAGGGCAGTGGGTCGAAACTCGACAGCGGCACCACGCCCAACCGCAGCGTACCGACCAGATTGCCGCGACACGCCGCGGCTTCAGCCTGCAAACCGTCGTAAGCAGCCAGCACCGTGCGCGCCCACGCCAGCACCCGTTCACCCGGTGCCGTGAAACCTTCAAAGCGCTGGCCGCGATTGACCAGTGGCAAATCAAGTTCTTCTTCGAGGCTGCGCAGGCGCATGGACAGGGTCGGCTGGGTGATGTGGCAGCGCGCAGCGGCTTGACCGAAGTGCCGGGTTTCGTCGAGGGCGATGAGGAATTTCAGCTGCTTGATGTCCATCTTCGCTCCAGGGCGCGGTGAGGGAGGGGATTCTAGCGCTTGCGCCGGATCAACGTCATTGGTCGGGTTGGAACCGGGGATTACAAGCTTGGTCTAGGCTTTTGCGTCTGGAACCCAAAACCCAAGGAGAGTGCACCATGAGTCTTTTGAGCTTTGTGAAAGAAGCAGGCGAAAAACTGCTCGATTTGCTGACCCCCGGCAATGCCAATGCCAGCGAACAGTTGAAGGAACACATCAGCAAGGTCGGCCTGGGTAACCCGAATGTGCAGGCCACGGTGGATGGCGACAAAGTGACCGTGACCGGGGAAGTCGGCAGCCAGGAGGAGAAGGAAAAGATTCTGTTGGCGGTGGGCAATATTGCCGGCGTGGGCAGTGTGGATGATCAGATCACAGTGACCGGGCCGGTGGCGGTGGCCGCGAGATTCGTCGTTGTTGAGAAGGGCGATACTTTAAGTGCGATTTCGTTACGCGTTTACCATGACGCCAACAAGTATCAAAAAATCTTTGAGGCCAACAAGCCAATGCTCAAGGATGTGAACAAGATCTATCCGGGACAAACCTTGCGGATTCCTGAGTAATCCCTGTGGCGAGGGAGCTTGCTCCCGCTGGGGCGCGAAGCGCCCCCAAAGTCTTTGCGACTGCTCCGCAGCCGAGCGGGAGCAAGCACCCTCGCCACAATGACCGCATCTTGAATCAAAGCCCGGCAATCAGCTCCCGATAATCCCCCACCGCCGCAAACTCCGCCGTGTCCTTGGGCCCTTTGCGACTGTCCGGCTCACTCACCGCCAACAGATGCGCTACGCCAAAAGCGCGCGCACTGCGCAGGATCGGCAACGTATCGTCGATAAACAGACTGCGCGCCGGATCAAAGCCGATATCGGCCTGCAACGCGTCCCAGAATTGCGGATTCTCCTTGGGAAAACCGTAATCATGCGAGCTGATCAAACGCTCGAAATACGGCGCCAGTTCAATCCTTTCCAGCTTCAATGACAGCGAATCGCGGTGCGCATTGGTGATCATCACCACCCGCTTGCCGGCCTGTTTGATCGCCGCCAGAAACGTATCCGCATCCGGGCGCAAGGCGATCAAGTGCGCGGTTTCCAGCTTCAGTTCGCGCACCGGCAGTTTCAATTCGGCGCTCCAGAAATCCAGGCAGTACCACTGCAACTGGCCGGCATTGCGTTCGAACAGCGGCTGCAACTCCATCTCGGCCATGGCCCGGCTCACCCCGTGCAACTCGGCGTAACGCTGTGGCAAGTGCTCCATCCAGAAATGGTTGTCGTAATGCAGGTCCAGCAGCGTGCCGTCCATGTCCAGCAGAACGGTGTCGATGTCGCGCCAGGGCAGCAGGGACATAAAAAACTTCTCCAGCGGTAAAAGAGATATCCGAGGTCAACAATCAGGATAGGCCGGGTATAGTAACGCGTTCACGCCCAGGAGCTTTTCATGCGCCAGAAACCCACCGTACTCGCCCGCGAGATCGTCGCCACCAGCCGTCTGTTCTGTGTCGAGGAGCTGAAACTACGCTTTTCCAATGGCGTGGAGCGCACCTACGAGCGTCTGGTCGGCAAAGGCGCAGGCTACGGCGCGGTGATGATCGTGGCCATGCTCGATGCCGATCACGCGGTGTTGGTCGAGGAATACTGCGGCGGCACCGATGAATATGAACTGTCCTTGCCTAAAGGCCTGATCGAGCCGGGTGAAGACGTGCTGGCGGCGGCCGAGCGTGAGCTCAAGGAAGAAGCCGGGTATGGCGCGCGGCAATTGGAGCATCTGACCGAGTTGTCGTTGTCGCCCGGTTACATGAGCCAGAAAATCCAGGTGGTGCTGGCCACCGATCTGTATGAAGAAAGCCTTGAGGGCGACGAGCCCGAGCCGATGGGCGTGGAAAGGATCAACTTGCGTGAGCTGTCTGCGCTGGCACAGAACCCGCGTTTCACCGAAGGCCGTGCCTTGGCGGCGCTGTACCTGGCCCGTGATCTGCTGACCCAGCGCGGGGTGTATCTGCCATGAATTTTCCACATCCATTGATGGCGCCGGTGGTTGAACTGGCGTTGAAGGCTGGCGATGCGATTTTGCCGTTCTGGCGCACCGGCACGGCGGTGACGGCCAAGGCTGACGATTCGCCGGTGACCGCTGCCGATCTGGCGGCTCACCATTTGATTCTGGCCGGGTTGACCGCGCTGGACCCCAGCATCCCGGTGCTGTCCGAAGAGGACGCCAACATTCCGCAAAGCGTGCGCGCCGGGTGGCAGCGCTGGTGGCTTGTGGACCCGTTGGACGGGACCAAGGAATTCATTTCCGGCAGTGAAGAATTCACCGTCAACATCGCGCTGATTGAGCAGGGACGGGTGGTATTTGGCGTGGTGTCGATGCCGACCAACGGGCGTTTCTACGTCGGTGGTGCCGGTTTGGGCGCCTGGCGTGGCGACAAGGGCAGCTCGCCATTGCCGATCCAGGTCCGCGAAGTGCCTGCGGCGGGGGAAGCGTTTACGGTGGTTGCCAGTCGTCGACATTCGAGCCCGGAGCAGGAGCGCTTGCTGGCCGGGTTGAGCGATAGCCTGGGTGAGTTGCAGTTGGCCAACATCGGCAGTTCGTTGAAGTTCTGTCTGTTGGCGGAAGGGGCGGCGGATTGTTATCCGCGTCTGGCACCGACTTCGCAGTGGGACACGGCCGCGGCGCAAGGCGTGCTGGAAGGCGCGGGCGGCGAAGTGCTGGATTTGAGCGGTGCGCCGTTTTGCTATCCGGCGCGGGAGTCGTTGTTGAATGAATTCTTTTTGGCGCTGCCGGCGAAGGCTGCGTGGCGCGAAAAATTGCTGGAACTGGCCCGTTCCTGACCGCGGGTAGAGGGCTCTGCCCAGCAATCTGCCAACTATGCAAAACCCCTGTGGGAGCGAGCCTGCTCGCGAAGGCGGTGTATCAGACAACACTAATGTCGGCTGACACGCCCTCTTCGCGAGCAGGCTCGCTCCCACATGTTTTTGTGCTGGCCTCTACTCAGCGGTGGAGGACGTACTGCCCGGTAAACCGCACCGCATCCTCATCACTGTCGACATTCACAATCCTGGAATGCAGCGTCAACCGCGCCCGCCCATAACGCTGATACATCGCCAGAAACTTCTTCCAAACCGCCGCACTCGGTGCCCGGCAAATCGCCGTCGCGTCCATGGTCACCGGCAGTGGATAGCTGATCTGCCCTTCGTGAATCACGATGTGCCCGTCTTCAATCCCTTCTTCACGCAAGCGCAAATGCAGCCAGCCCCAGCCCGCCAGCACCGCGCCGCAATACAGGCTGCCGCCAAACATGGTGCTTTTGTGGTTGACGTTGGCTTCCAGCGGCAAGTACAGGCGCAGTTGCTGGTCGTGCCAGTCGAGCACTTTGACGCCCATCGCCTGCGTCAGTGGGATGTCGTGATGGAGAATGGATTCCAGGTGACGACTGTCGCGGCTCATGCACGGACCTCTTGTTTGAAAGTGATGAATTAACGGACGCTCAATCGAGATCGTCGCTCGTACCGCTGGCGCTACCCGCGAAGTTCAGCCCATGTTTGCGCAGCTTGTCGTGCAAGGTTTTGCGCGGGATGCCCAGCGCTTCGGCGAGGCTGCGCACGGAGCTGTGAGAGCGCGCCAGTTCGGCGGCGATCAGGCTCTTTTCAAAGTTTTCCACTTGCTCGCTCAAGCCGCCGCTGACCCCTTCAACTGGCACGCTGCTTGCGCCATCCGACGTGTTGTTGTCCAGCGCCAGCTCCAGGCCCAAGGCAAAGCGTTCGGCGGCGTTTTGCAGTTCACGCACGTTGCCCGGCCAGGTGTGGCGCAGCAACAGGGCGCGTTGCCCCGGTTGCAATTCGTGGGGCGGTAAACCGTGGCGGGCGCTGGCTTCGTCGGCGAAGTGCTGGAACAACATCAACGCGTCTTCGCCGCGTTCGCGCAGCGGCGGAATGCGCAAGGGCGCGACGTTCAGGCGGTAATACAAGTCAGCGCGGAAGCGCCCTTGATCGGCGGACTGGCGCAGGTCTTCCTTGGTCGCGGCGATGATGCGGATGTCCAGCGGGATCAACTGATTGCCGCCCAAGCGCTCGACGACGCGTTCTTGCAGCAAGCGCAGCAATTTCACCTGCACATCCAGGCTCATGCTTTCGATTTCATCGAGAAACAGCGTGCCGCCATTGGCGAACTCGAACTTGCCGATGCGACGTTTTTGCGCGCCGGTGAACGCGCCGGGCTCGTGGCCGAACAGCTCGCTTTCCACCACCGACTCGGCCAGTGCGCCGGCGTTGATCGCCACGAACGGGCCATTCCGACGGTTCGACAAATCGTGCAGCGCACGGGCCACGACTTCTTTGCCCGCGCCGGTTTCACCGAGGATCAACACGTCAGCCTTGGTCGCGGCCAGTGCGCCAATCTGCTCGCGCAGGCGCAGCATCGGCGCCGATTGCCCAACCAGGCGGGTGCTCAGTTCGTTGCGATCACTCAAGGCCAGACGCAGGCTGCGGTTATCCAGCACCAACCGGCGCAAGGCCAGCGCACGGCGCACGCTGTCGAGCAGGGCATCGCTGGCGAAGGGTTTTTCGAGGAAGTCATAAGCCCCGGCGCGCATGGCTTGTACCGCCAGCGGCACATCGCCGTGGCCGGTGATCAACAGCACCGGCAGCTCCGGGTCCTGGGCATGCAGTTCGGTCAGCAATTCGAGACCGTCCATGCCCGGCATCCGAATGTCGCTGACCACCACGCCCGGCCAGTCGCGCTCCAGTTGCGCGGCCAGGCCTTTGGCTTCGGCCAGCGGCAGGATTTTCAGGCCGGCCAGGTCCAGGGTCTGACTCAAGGCCTGACGCAAATGGGGATCGTCGTCGATCAACACGACCTGAATGCGATTGTCGATGGTCATGCACTTCGGTCCTCGGACGGTTGCAGGCTCACGCCCGGTGCGCCAGCGCGCAGCTTCAGGGTAATCAGGGCGCCACCTTCCTTGTGGTTGGCGAACGACAGTTCACCTCCGAAGGCACGCATCAGGGTTTCGCAAATCGCCAGCCCCAGTCCAAGCCCTTGTGTGCGGGTCTTGGTGGTGTAGAAGGGCTCGCTCGCACGCCCCAAGGCTTCCATGCAAAAGCCGGGGCCGTTATCGCGAATGTACAAAGTGACGCCGTCTGCGGTGGATTGGGCACTCAACCAGAGTTTACGCGGCGGACCTTTTTCGGTCAGCGCATCGAGGGCGTTGGCCAACAGGTTGCCGAGCACCTGACGCAGACGGGTTTCCCCGGCCTCGACCCACAGCGTGGCGGCGGGCAAATCGCGGATCAATTCGACTTCCATGCTGCGTCGACGCTTGGCCAGCAACGCCAACGCGTCATCCAGCGCCGGTTGCAGGGCCACGCTTTCCGGCGCGTGACGATCACGGCGGGCGAAGGCGCGCAGGTGAGCGATGATCGAGGCCATGCGCCCGGTCAATTCGCTGATCAATTTGAGGTTGCCACGCGCATCGTCGGTGCGTTGATGATCGAGCAGCACCTCGGCATTTTCCGCATAGCTGCGAATCGCCGCCAGCGGTTGATTGAGTTCGTGGCTGATGCTCGCCGACATCGTGCCGAGTGCCGACAATTTGCCGGCCTGGACCAGATCATCCTGGGCGCGAACCAGCTCTTGCTGGGCATGCTCGCGCTCCAGCACTTCCTGTTTCAATCGGCGGTTGAGGCCTTCAAGGTCGCTGGTGCGCTCGGCGACCCGACCTTCGAGTTCACGCCGGGCCTTGGCTTCGAAGGCGATCCGTTCGAGGTAATGGCGTCGGCGCTGCATCATCAGCCCGAGCAACAGCATTACCACCAACAGCGTTGCGCCACCAATGGCGACCACCGTGCGCACCGGGCGATCGATCAGGGTGCGTGGGGCAAGGATGCTGACGTTCCAGCCGGTTTCGGCGATTTGCCGGGTCTGCGTCAGCCAGGCATTGGGATTGAGTTTCAGCGGCTTCGGATCGCGGGTCGGATACGGCTGGATCGCAGAAATGGCCTGGTTTTCTTCATCGCTCAACGGGCGGGTCGAGCGAAAGCGCCACTCCGGTCGCGAGGTGAGAATGACCACGCCGTTGTGGTCAGTCAGAAGAAGTTGTTCCGGGGTTTTGCCCCAGAGGCTTTCGGTGTGGTCCAGGTCGACCTTGACCACCAGCACGCCGATGACTTTTTCGCCATCGCGTACCGCGGCGGCGAAGAAGTAGCCGCGTTTGGCCGAGGTCGTGCCCAGGCCGAAAAACCGTCCGAGCCGCCCGGCCATAGCTTCACTGAAATAAGGCCGGAAGGAAAAATTACGCCCGACGAAGCTGTCATGTTTGTCCCAATTGGACGCCGCCAGTGTCTTGCCACGGGTGTCCATCAGGTACATGACTTCGGCACCCGTTTGGGTGCTGATGTTTTTCAGCAAGCGGTTGGCGTTGCCTTGGGTGACGCTATCGTCTGGCGCACCGAGTACGGCGCGCAGGGCCGGCAGGTCGCCGAGGATCTGCGGCAAGACTTCATAACGGTGCAACGTGCCCAGCAGGTTGGCGACGTACAGGTCGAGGGTCTGACGGTTCTGTCCGGCCAGTTCGCTGCGGTAGTAGCGCTCGGCCAAATGCTCCAGCGGCCACAGCAGCGGCGCCAGGCACAGCGCCAGCAGGGCGAGGCTGCGCCAGCGGGGTCTGCGAGGGAGGGTCGGAGTCATGAGCATCGAGCGCCTGAGGGTACAGGCGCATTATGCCTAGGCTTGATGGCGCAGTCTGCGCACCTTGGCCAAGTCGTGGTGGCGACGAAGATGCAGGCAGGGTTTCAGGAAAAGACTTCAGCGTCCTTGAAGAATGCGGCTGCCTGGTCTTTTCCGGACAGTTGCGGTGCGTCTTCCAGTTGCCAATCGATGGCCAGGTCCGGGTCGTCCCAGCGAATGCTGCGCTCGGCGGAGGGGGTGTAGTAGTCGGTGGTTTTGTAGAGGAATTCGGCGAACTCGCTCAGCACCACGAAACCGTGGGCGAAACCTTCCGGGACCCAGAGTTGGCGATGGTTGTCGGCCGACAGACGCACCGCTACCCATTTGCCGAAATGGGGTGAGCTACGACGAATATCCACCGCCACATCCAGCACTTCACCGGCCGTCACGCGGACCAGTTTGCCTTGGGTGTTTTCCAACTGGTAATGCAGGCCGCGCAGTACACCTTTTTGCGAACGGGAATGGTTGTCCTGGACAAACTGTGTGTCCAGCCCCGTCGCTTCTTCGAAGGCCTTGGCATTGAAACTCTCATAGAAGAAGCCGCGTTCGTCACCAAAAACCTTGGGTTCGATGATCAGAACACCGGGTAGGTCGGTGGTGACAACATTCATGGTGCTTCTCCGGTAATAGGCGTTGATGGCGGACATTCTTGCGCAAAGTGCCGAGGGAGGCGAGTACGACTTGATTTTTTCTAATCCGATCGCTGGTTGTGTTGAGTGTAAGGGCAGTTCAGGCAATCGAAAGGGGGTTGCGTATCGCCTCTGGCAGTGGCGATATAAGCGGCTAATAACATTTAAGAGGTCGCTGTATGCCGCTCGCCACGTTGATTCATCGCGCCAGTTTGCCCAGCCCGCAAGTGTCTGCGCAGCAAGCGCTAGAGCTGCTGGAGGGACATTACGGGCTGAGCGGAACGTTGCAGGCCCTGGGCAGCCAGCAGGATCTCAACTTTCGTGTGGACAGCGACAAGGGGCGTTTCGTCCTGAAAATCTGCCGCGGCGATTACTCGGCGCTGGAACTGCACGCCCAGCACGCGGGGCTCAAGCATTTGCGTGAGCAGTCCGGCGTGAAGGTGCCGCGAGTGATCCTGGCGAAAAATGGTGCTGATCTGCTCACGCTGGATGTCGCGGGTCAATCGGTACACGTGCGCCTGCTCGACTACATCGAAGGTCAGTCGCTCACCCATCTGGATCACCTGCCGGGTGCCGTGGTGGCGGGTTTCGGTCAGTTGTGCGGCGAAATGGACCTGGCCCTGGCCGCGTTCGACCATCCGGGCCTTGAGCGCACATTGCAGTGGGACGCCCGTCACGCCAACGCATTGATCGGCCATTTGCTGCCGGTGATCAAGGATGACGCGCAGCGCCGGTTGATCGCCGAGGCTGCCGAGCGCGCCGAACGTCATCTGCAACCGCTGGTGGACAAGTTGCCGGTGCAGGCCATTCACATGGACATCACTGACGACAACGTGGTCTGGCAGCGCGATGCGCAACGCCAGTGGCAGTTGCAGGGCGTGATCGATTTCGGCGACCTGGTCCGCACCTGGCGCATCACCGATCTTTCGGTGACGTGCGCGGCGCTGCTGCACCACGCCAACAGCGACCCGTTCTACATTTTGCCGGCCATCGAGGCGTATCACGCGGTCAACCGTTTGCAGCCCGCAGAACTGCTGGCGCTCTGGCCGCTGATCGTCGCGCGTGCGGCGGTGCTGGTGCTCAGCGGCGAGCAGCAAGTCAGCATTGATCCGGGCAACCAATACAGCCGCGACAACCTGACCCATGAGTGGGAAATTTTCCGCGTGGCCACCTCGGTGCCGCTGGAACTGATGGAAGCGGCGATTCTGGCGTGTGTTGGCCAGAGCCTGCCGAGCATCGGCAGCGAAGGGTTCGCGCCATTGCTGCCAAGCCTGGTGGGGCGCGAGTTTGCGCTGATCGATCTGGGCGTCCTCAGCCCGCATTTCGAGGCGGGCAATTGGGAGCAGGAAGGGATCGACCAGCGACTGTTGACGGAAGCCGCCGCCACCCACGGGTTGGCCGCCAGTCGCTATGGGCAATACCGGTTGTCGCGAACCCGGCCAGACACTGCGGACGAGCCGGACACTTGCCCGTTGCACGTCGAGTTGCGAGTGCCCCACGGCACGGCGGTCGAATCGCCGTTTGCCGGGGTGGTTCATCAACCCTCGGCGGGCGTGCTGCAACTCGACGGTCCGCAACTGAGCGTACGGCTGTGGGGCGTGACCCCGTCGCTGCACGTGGGCGCCGCGCTGGTCAAAGGCCAGGTGCTGGGCTCGGTCAGCGGTCCGCTGATCGTGCAGTTGTGCCGAGGCACTGCGTTCAATGCGCCGCTGTTCTGCACACCTTCGCGTGCCCTGGCTTGGCAAGCCTTGTGCCCGTCGCCCGCGACATTGCTGGGGCTGGCTTGTGACGCTGAAGAGGAACTGGATTCGCAGACGCTGCTGGCGCGCCGCAGTGCCAGTTTCGCCCGGACCCAAAAGCACTATTACATCGACCCGCCGCGCATTGAACGCGGCTGGCGCAACCACCTGATCGACATGCAGGGCCGCTCCTACCTCGACATGCTCAACAACGTCGCGGTGCTCGGCCATGGTCATCCGCGCATGGCGGCGGTCGCCGGTCGCCAGTGGTCGCTGCTCAACACCAACTCGCGTTTCAACTATGCGGCGGTCGCCGAGTTCTCCGAGCGCTTGCTGAAGCTGGCGCCGGACTCCATGGACCGGGTGTTTTTGGTCAACAGCGGCAGCGAGGCCAACGACCTGGCGATTCGCCTGGCGTGGGCCTACAGCGGCGGGCGCGACATGCTGAGCGTGCTGGAGGCCTATCACGGCTGGACGGTGGGCGCCGATGCGGTGTCGACGTCGATTGCCGACAACCCCAAGGCCTTGAGCAGTCGTCCGGACTGGGTGCATCCAGTCGTCGCGCCGAACACGTATCGCGGGGAATTCCGTGGCCCGGACAGCGCGCCGGACTACGTGCGCAGCGTCGAACACAATCTTGCGAAAGTCGCTGCACAAGGACGCAAGCTGGCCGGTTTCATTTGCGAACCGGTGTACGGCAATGCCGGCGGAATCTCGTTGCCACCGGGCTATTTGCAGCAGGTCTACGCCATGGTTCGCGCCCAGGGCGGTGTGTGCATCGCCGATGAAGTGCAGGTCGGCTATGGGCGCATGGGTCATTTCTTTTGGGGTTTTGAAGAGCAGGGCGTGGTCCCGGACATCATCACCATGGCCAAAGGCATGGGTAACGGCCAGCCGTTGGGCGCGGTGATCACCCGCCGGGAAATCGCCGAAGCACTGGAGGCCGAAGGTTATTTCTTCTCGTCGGCGGGAGGCAGTCCGGTCAGTTGCCAGATCGGCTTAGCGGTGCTGGATGTGATGGAAGAAGAAAAGCTCTGGGAAAACGCTCAGGAGGTGGGCGGCTATTTCAAGGAGCGCCTGGAAGCGCTGATCGATATTCATCCGCTGGTGGGCGCGGTTCACGGTTCCGGGTTTTATTTGGGCGTCGAGCTGATCCGCAATCGCGACACGCTGGAACCAGCAACCGAAGAAACCACGGCGCTGTGTGATCGCCTGCGCGAGCTGGGGATTTTCATGCAGCCGACTGGCGATTTCCTCAACGTGCTGAAGATCAAGCCACCGATGGTGACCTCGCGTCAGAGCGTGGATTTCTTTGTCGACATGCTTTCGAAGGTGCTCGCGGAGGGCCTGTAAACCCATAACCCTGTAGGAGCGAGTTAATTCGATAGATATCTGCTTTTAAGCAAAAAAAAATGACAGAAGGCTTGTGGGTGGCTTTTAAAGCCGATATTTATCGGCTATAAAGTCACCGCTGCCTCGGTGTGGACGATCCACGCCCAGCGCTTCCCATTTCTGTCACGGGTCGATGCCACACTCGACCCCAAGCCTTTGCTCAGGAGCCGATTCATGAGCCGTATCGTTACCGTCGCCGCTACCCAGATGGCCTGTTCCTGGGATCTTGAAGCCAATATCGAAACCGCTGAGAAGCTGGTCCGTGAGGCGGCAGCCAAAGGCGCGCAGATCATCCTGGTCCAGGAATTGTTCGAAGCCCCGTACTTCTGCCAGAAGCCCAACGCGGATTACCTGCAACTGGCCACGACCGTTGAAGACAACGTCGCGATCAAGCACTTCCAGAAAGTCGCCAAAGAACTGCAAGTGGTGCTGCCGATCAGCTTCTACGAATTGGCCGGCCGCGCGCGTTTCAACAGCATCGCGATCATCGATGCCGACGGTTCCAACCTCGGGATTTATCGTAAAAGCCACATCCCGGACGGCCCTGGCTACCACGAGAAGTACTACTTCAACCCGGGCGATACCGGTTTCAAAGTGTGGAACACCCGTTACGCGAAAATCGGCGTGGGCATCTGCTGGGACCAGTGGTTCCCGGAGTGCGCCCGCAGCATGGCGTTGCAAGGCGCGGAAATCCTGTTCTACCCGACCGCCATCGGCAGCGAACCGCACGACAAGACCATCTCGTCCCGTGATCACTGGCAGCGTGTGCAACAGGGCCATGCCGGCGCCAACCTGATGCCGCTGATCGCCAGCAACCGCATCGGCAACGAAGAGCAGGACGGCTACGACATTACCTTCTACGGCTCTTCTTTCATCGCCAACCAGTTCGGCGAAAAAGTTCAGGAGCTCAACAAAACCGAAGAAGGTATTCTTGTGCACACTTTCGACCTCGACGAGCTGGAACACATTCGCAGCGCGTGGGGTTCGTTCCGTGATCGTCGCCCGAACCTGTACGGCGCACTGAAAACTCTCGACGGTTCCCTGGAGTCCTGATTCTCATGACCACTTTGCACACCACGCCTCGCGCCGACGGCTTCTACATGCCGGCCGAATGGGCGCCACAAACCCAGACCTGGATGATTTGGCCCGAGCGCCCGGACAACTGGCGCCTGGGTGGCAAACCGGCGCAAGCCGCACACGTGGCGGTGGCAAAAGCCATCGCGCGTTTCGAGCCGGTGACCGTCGCGGTTTCCGCAGGCCAGTACGAAAACGCTCGCGCCCGTCTCGACGTGCCGAATATTCGTGTGGTGGAAATGTCCAGCGATGACGCGTGGGTGCGCGACACCGGCCCGACGTTCGTCATCAATAACCGTGGCGAAGTCCGTGGCGTGAACTGGGACTTCAACTCGTGGGGCGGTTTCGACGGCGGCCTGTATTCGCCGTGGAACCGTGACTCGCAGGTGGGCGGCAAGATCCTCGAGATCGAGCGCAGCCAGCGTTACCGCACCGAGGGCTTCGTGCTCGAAGGCGGTTCGATTCACGTCGATGGCGAAGGCACCCTGATCACCACCGAAGAATGCCTGCTTAACCGCAATCGCAATCCGCACCTTGATCGTGCAGAAATCGAAGCAGTGCTCAGCGCCAATCTGGCTGTGGATAAAATCATCTGGCTGCCGGACGGTTTGTTCAACGACGAAACCGACGGCCATGTGGATAACTTCTGCTGCTACGTGCGCCCGGGCGAAGTATTGCTGGCCTGGACCGATGATCCGCAAGACCCGAACTACCCGCGCTGCCAGGCGGCGATGAAAGTCCTGCAAAGCAGCACCGACGCGAAGGGTCGCCCCTTCACGGTGCACAAGATGCCGATTCCGGGGCCGCTGTACGCGACCGAAGAAGAGTGCGCGGGTGTCGACCCGGTGGACGGCACTCAAGAGCGGAATCCAACCGTTCGTCTGGCCGGTTCCTACGTGAACTTCCTGATCGTCAACGGCGGCATCATCGCGCCAAGCTTCGATGACCCGCTGGACGGCCCGGCAAAGGAAATTTTGCAGACGCTGTTCCCGCAACACGAAGTGGTGATGGTGCCAGGCCGGGAACTGTTACTGGGAGGCGGTAACATTCACTGCCTTACCCAACAGCAACCCGCACCGCACAAGGAGTGAGTGGGGTTGTAACAGCCTGAGTCGATTGCAAAATCAACCGGGTTCAGGCGAACCCTCCCCGCACCCTGAAAAGCCCGCAGCCCTTATGGACCGCGGGCTTTTTTGTATCCGCTTGTCGACAGTTCAGAAACATTGGCACAGCTCTTGTATCTGTCATCGCGTGAAACAGGGAGGGGGAGGACTGCGATGTTCTGTCATAAACCTTGGATAAGTTAGCCGCTCACAAACCAGGAGAGAGCGCTGAAATGAACGCCGAAGTGAACGTAGTGAGCGAGCGGGCGTTGCATCCCCTGGCAATTAATAGCGAATCGCTCCAGGTCCTTGCGCACTGGTTCAAATCCAATGGAACGCGTCAGATCAGTGAACCTGATCCGCGCCGGATGATGATCGAGCGCTACCCCGCTGGCTTGTTCAGCGAGGCGGAGCTGGAAGCGTTGTGGGATGTGATGGAAGGATAAGAAAAATAAACAAAGGATTGATAAAGCGCTGCCGGGATGGCGGCGCTTTTTTATGGGCGATGGTTTTTTCAGGGACTGTAGGAGTGAGCCTGCTCGCGATAGCGGTTTTTCAGTCAACACTCATGGCGACTGATACACCGCCATCGCGAGCAGGCTGACTCCTACAGGTTTAGCGATCGGCCGGCGCCATTCGACCGATCGACGAAACAGACTGAAAGCCATTCCAGCGTTTTTCCGCAACCACCTGAGGATTAGTCTGCCGGCATTGAATTTTCCTAACTTCGATGCCGGAGCCTTCTGATGATCCTTCATTACATTTATGACCCGTTGTGCGGCTGGTGCTACGGCGCCAAACCATTGGTGCAGGCGGCCCAAGGCGTGTTGCCGGTAATTGTCCACGGTGGCGGCATGATGACGGGCGCCAACCGCAAGGCTGTTTCACCACAACTGCGCAACTACGTGATGCCCCACGATCGACGCATTGCCGAGTACAGCGGTCAGCCGTTTGGCGAAGCGTATTTTGAAGGTCTGCTGCGCGATGAAACGGCGGTGTTTGATTCCGCTCCACCGATTGCGGCCGTGCTGGCCGCCGAACAAATCGCCGGGCGCGGGATTGAGTTGCTGGGGCGTTTGCAGACGGCGCATTACGTTGAAGGTCGACGCATCGCTGATGAATCGGTGCTGCTTGAATTGGCAAAAGAGATCGGTCTGGAGCCCCTGGCCTTCGAAGCGGCATTAAAAAGCGCCAATACCGAGCAGCACATCAAAGACAGTCGCGCCCTGTTGGCCAAGTTCGGCGGACAAGGTTTTCCGACACTGGCACTTGAGCGAAATGGCCAGTTCACGCTGGTCGATGTCAGCCCTTGGCTCGGCAAGCCCGAGGCGTTTGCGACTTGGCTGGCGCAACTCGCTTAGACGTTTTTCTTCTATCCATAGTCAATTCATCAAATTGACACAGCATTATGGGCGCGACTAGGATCCCGCCCAACGCCTGTGGCTAACCGCCACGACTCACAAAATAATAAAAGGTCCGCCACGATTTTCTCGTGCGCGGGCCTTTTTGTTTTGGGGTGAAAAAAGAGTGCGATAGCGCCGTTTCAGCCGTTCGACACAGCGCGTTTCAACCCGAAATAAGGAAAACAAAATGTTGAACAAGCGAATCAGCCTGATCGCTCTGGGGATGTTGAGTGCTACACAGGCCATGGCTAACGACCAGGCCGAGTCCAAGGGTTTCGTTGAAGACAGCAGCCTCAAAGTGCTGCTGCGCAACGCCTATATCAACCGTGATTACAAAGACGGCAACCCGGATAAATCCGAGTGGGGCCAAGCGGCCATCGGCACGTTCTCGTCCGGTTTCACCCAAGGCACCGTTGGTGTGGGTGTCGACGCTTTCGGTCTGTACGCCCTCAATCTGGAGCGCAGCGAAGACCGTAGCGGTGCGCAAGGCATCGACTTTTTCAAAAAGGGCGACAGCGGCCAGCCGGCTGACGATCTGTCCAAGGGCGGCGCTGCGATCAAGTTCCGCCTGTCCAGCACCACGCTGACCTACGGCGACCAGATGCCGGCCCTGCCGGTGTTGAGCTACGACGACTCGCGCCTGCTGCCAGAAAGCTACACCGGTACCTTGATCACCTCCAAAGAGATCAAAGGCCTGCAACTGGACGCCGGTCGTTTCACCGCCGAATCGCGTAAAAGCGCTGAAGGTCGTGACAGCGGTGGCTTGAAGTCGATCAACGTCTTGGGCGGTAGCTACCAGTTCACCGAGCAATTCAAAGGCGCGCTGTACGCTTCCGACGTCGAAGACGTGTTGAAGAAGCAATACGTGAATGCCAACTACATCTTCCCGATCGACAAGGATCAGTCCCTGACCCTGGATTTCAACGGCTACCGCACCAAGCTGGACGATTCCTACGTCCGCGAAAACGGTATCACCGGCGATGACAACAAGATCTGGAGCCTGGCCGCGACCTTCGCCACCGGCCCGCACTCGTTCACCCTCGCGCACCAGCGCAGCACGGGCGACAGCAACCTCGGCTACGCCTACGGCGGCTATCAGAAAGACCAGGGGCGCGTGGGCGACGGTGGCAACACCATCTACCTGGCGAACTCCTACTGGTCCGACTTCAACGCAGAAGACGAACGCAGCTGGCAGTTGGGCTACGGCCTGGACTTCAGCGCGTTTGGCGTTCCGGGCCTGACGTACAACGTGGCGTATGTGCGCGGTGACAACATCACCACGTCCACCAGCGAAGGCGGTACCGAGCGCGAAATCTTCAACCAGTTCAAATACGTCGTGCAAAGCGGCCCGGCCAAAGACCTGAGTGTGAAGCTGCGCAGCTCGGTGCTGCGTGTGTCGCAGAAGTCCAGCGAGTACAACGTCAGCGGTAACGAACTGCGTGTGTTCGTGGATTACCCGATCAACGTCTTCTGATGATCGAGTAAGCGTTAAAAAATCGAAAATCCCTCGACCGGCTCGGGGGATTTTTTTGCCTGGTGAGGGTTAAAAAGCGCTAGAAAACGCTGTTTTCAGTCGTAAATGGTCAAATTGCAGCTACTTCAAACGCCGTTTCAAGCAACGCTTGATATGCCTGAAATTCTTTCTCATGGACGCAAATCCTGTGCTCTCTAGATTAGGTTGCTAAATGCACGGAGATTTTGAAAATGCTCGTTTTGAACAAAGAAGTGGGCGAATCGCTACGGCGCGACAAATACGTCAACGTCAAAAGTAGTGACTTCAATCTGTTCGGTCACTTCTCCGACTTCATCAGATTGACCAGAAGTTGGGAAAACATGGAGCCCGACAGTTACTACGGTCAGGCTGAGGCGGGCAATCGGTACCGACGCTACAGCGATTTCGAATACAACCCGAAGACTCGTGAACTGACGCAGCTGGAGCACCGCGCCTACGTCCAGTCCAAGGCCAACAATGCCTATGTGGGCGGAATGGTTCGGCACTTTCAGGACTTCTCCGATGAGATCATCCATTCGCCGGTGATGCGCAGCCTGATCGACACGGATTTCGAGGTGTACAAAAACGTTCTGCCGCCGGAACTGCACGATGAAATCTGGCAATGCCAGATTCACCAGATCCGTATCGAGATCAAACCAGGCAAGCAACTGGAGATCACCCCGGAAGGTATTCACTGCGACGGTTACCCGTTCAGTGGCGTGCATTTCTGGGGACGCAATAACGTGGAGGGGGCGGAAAGCCGCTTGTACAGCGCCCATGAACAAGAGCATCTGGCGTCGACGACTTACACGGACATTCTCGATACCACTTACTTCCTGGATCGGGACATGCGCCACTACGTCACGCCGGCGCGCAACACCCATTCCCACGCCATGGCCTATCGGCAAATTCTGGCGATTTCCTTCTCGCGGCCCGGGACCGCTTTCGACATTGTTCGCTGAGCAGTACAACGCCGCGATCAACCTCGCCGAGTGCCCTGCACCGGTGATGTTGAGGCGTACGACAGCCAAGGACGCACAGCGCCTGGAGCGCTTCTTCCGGCAATTCGAAGAGGTGTCCTTCTGCGAATGGCAGGACGCCAAGTGCCTGCGCGGTGTGTTGGTGCAAAAGACCACCACCGCCTTCATCGCGCTCGACACCAGCGGCGAAATTGTCGGCGCGGTGCTCGGCGGCATGCTGGGTAGTCGCGGCACGATCAACCATTTGGCGGTGAGCCCGTTGTATCGCAGCCAGGGCGTCGGTCAACGGCTGGTTGAAGTGGCCTCGGCGGACATGAAACGCGTGGGCGTGCTGCGCATGTTCCTGTTTGTCGACGATGCCAACCTCGCCGGCCAACGCTTTTGGAGTGCCCAAGGGTTTTATGAGCCACGCGGCGAAAGAACATTTGAGAGGGATCTATGAATGAGACGTCCAGCAGCCGTCCGCTGATGGTCGGGCCGCAACAACGTTCGCGCACCTTTGCAGAAGCCAGCCCGGTAGTGGCGGGCTATTTCACGGTGTCGTTCGTGTTCGGCCTGATGGCGGTCAATGCCGGGATGCCAGTGTGGTTGCCGGTCGCCATGTGCCTGTTTGTCTATGCCGGTGCTTCGCAGTTCGCTGCGCTGGCGCTGATTACCAGCGGCGCGTCGCTGACCACCATCGTCCTGACCACGTTTCTGATCAACGCGCGGCACATGCTGATGTCCGTTTACATGGCCAAGGCGTTGCAGGCGATGGGACTTAGTCGTCTTGAGCGTTGGTGTTACGCGGGTGGGTTGACCGATGAATCGTTCGCTTTCCACAGCGTCAAACTGGGCAAAGGCGCGCCGGTCAATGTGCGCTACCTGATTGGCTTCAATCTGTTTTGCCACACGTCGTGGGTGCTCGGCGGTTTGCTCGGGGCGATTTGCGCGCAGTACGCGGCGCACTTGATCAAGTATCAGCTCGACTACGCGCTGACGGCGATGATGCTCTACGTCCTGGTTTCGCTGTGCAATACGCGTAATAAACTCATCGCTGCACTGGCTGCTGTCGCCTGCATGGGCGCACTGAGCCTGGTCGGCAGCTCGCCGTTCAACGTATTCATCGCCACCTTTGTGGGCTGCGGGGTGGGTGTATGCCTGACCAAACGTTCCTGATTCTGGTCGTCGTCCTGATGATGGCCGTGACCTTCCTGCCGCGTGCGCTGCCGCTGCAAGTCAACACCGACCATTGGCCGCCCTTCGTCGCCCGTGCGCTGGAATACTTGCCGGTGGCGATCGTCGCTGCCATCAGCGTTACGCCGTTGTTGATCAAGGATCAGCACGTGCAGCTCGATCGCCCGGAATTTTATGCCGCGATTCCGACGTTGTTATGTGCGTACTTCAGCAAAAACCTCTTTCTCTCCGTTGCGGTGGGAACGGCTGCGTACATTGCGCTCGGTTCGTTCCTGTAGCGGCAGGTCGACCACATCGTGCAACGCCTGGCCCGACAACTCAGGGTTATTGACCGCCAACCGCACTTCGAGGGCATCTTCGAAGCCAGGGAAAATGGTCAAGCCGTTACGTTGGGCCGCATCACGGGACACCATGCCGAGGCCATCCATTTGCGTGATCAGCGACAGCGTCAACGTTTCACTGCAGGAGTAGACCATCCGCTTGTTCGACTCGTAATTGCCAAGACCGGCGTCGAGAAAGCGCAAGAAGCTGTGGGAGTACGGACAATCGTCAGCCGGCCGAACCTGAAACTTGTTGCCAAGCATCACCAGCGGATCATGTTCCTGGCCGCAATGGGCACCGACCACCTGCACCTGGACGTCGGGCAGGATAATGCTCGGTAATCCCGGCTGCTGCGGGCCGATCAACACCGCCAGGTCGAAGTCTTCGTTCTTCAGCTTGCTGAGGTTCTCCATCGACTCGGCGTAGCTGAACTCCAGCTGATAGTCGGGAAACACCTCAATCAGGCGTCCGATCATTCGCCGATTGAAGTCAGACGAAAGCGTCGTGTTCAGCGCCACCCTGAGCGTGCGCTGCCCAGGCTCTTTCAACGCGGCGACTTTTTCTTCGAGTTGCCGCGTGGCCACTAACACCTTGTCCATGAAAGGCGTGAGCTCCGTGCCCTGCGTGGTCAGGGTCAACCCCTTGTTGGAGCGACGAAACAACCGAAAACCAAACTGCTCTTCAACCTTGTTCAACTGCGCAGCCAATGCCTGCACCGTTAAACAGGAATGCTCTGCCGCCGCCGACAATGAGCCGGTCTGCACAATGCGCATCAGGTTGCGTAGGGTTCTGCTATCCATTGGGTAATGCCCTCTAAAGTGGGCTGGCTATTGTTGAGTACCTGGCCGTCGGTTGGGCGATACGTGCTGGCTATAATCCTGCACCTGAACCCGCTTGTCCCGAGTTTAGTAGCGAAATGATGCGGGCGTCCGATGGTTGGAGGGTTGCGCAGGATCGAGGGTTTTCTGGGGAGGGTGGGTAATCGGGGTCAAAGAATGCTCGGACCGGGAGGTTTGGGCATTTTTTTGCGTTTTGTTTTCATAAGGTCGCGCCATTTCGTACGTATAAGAACGCCGCTACCTGCACGGCTACCGGACGTCTCCCAGTCAAAAAGAGAACCCGCCTGATTTCCATCCCTGACTTGTTTCGCTGAAATATCGACTCATCAATTCGAGATTTTTCTCCGAATTTGAGCCCATTGGATATCAAGGCATTTGCCCGCACCAACCAAGTGCAGTCGATCTCAATCACGTCTTGGACCAGGCACTAAACAAGCATCGGCATGGGATGTTGGTTTATCAACGATGTCTTCCCCACAAACAAAAAAAGCAGCCTGATAGGCTGCTTTTCTTGAAGAGGTTGCTTGATATTGTGCTCCCTCAAGCAGAGGAGAAGAGGTCTCACCCGAGCGCTGATCTCCAGGTCATCAACGGGGTTCCTAACGCCGACTATCGCCACCCGATGGCAGTCGGTTTCGCGCTCTTGGACCGACTCTCTGCCACTTGTGACGTCGGCGTCAACTTGAAGATATTGAGTCGACCATCCGGATAAATTTGACGATTTCGAAACGGTTTTATGCAAACAGGCAGTTTTATGATCGTTTTTATGCACGAAAACTCATTTTTATGCAGAGGGCCGAAATTACTAACGATGTCCTCAAGCTTAAAAGCCTCGAGCAATTCGGGGCTTTTAAGCGCGCGGTGGCTCGTCCCGATTAAGGTTTACACCTTGTTACCTCTTTTCAACGAGGGCATAAATTCACCTGTCACAGCAGGCTCCTCCACCACAAATGATCAAAACGATCATTTGAATCATTGATTTGCGCAATTTTTGACGAAAGCCTAAGATAAATTTGACTGAATTAATCACTGCGTGATCGATTCAGTCAGTTTCGAGGTGATAAACGTCTTGCCAAACAATTATAAAAGGAGACCCTCGTGGCCCAAATTCCTATCAAGCGCACCATAGAACGCATCCCTGGCGGCATGATGATTGTCCCGCTGCTGATCGGTTCGCTGGTGGCTACCTTTCTTCCCGATACACCGAAGTTTTTCGGCTCTTTCACCAATGCGCTGTTCACCGGGGCATTACCCATCCTCGCGGTGTTCTACGTTTGCATGGGCGCGAGCATCAACATCAAGGCCACGCCTTACCTGCTGAAGAAGGGCGGCACGCTGCTCATCACCAAAGTCGGCATCGCTGTCCTGATCGGCATTGTGCTTGGGCACTTTCTGGGTGAGCAGCCGGTTTCGTCAGGGCTGTTCGCCGGTATTTCCACGCTGGCGATCGTTGCTGCGATGAACGACACCAACGGCGGGTTGTACATGGCGCTGATGGGGCAATACGGTCGATCCGAAGACGTCGGTGCCTACTCGGTCATGTCCCTGGAGTCCGGGCCTTTTCTGACGATGGTCACCTTGGGTATCGCCGGCCTGTCGGCCTTCCCGTGGCCGACGCTGGTGGGCAGCATTCTGCCGCTGGCCCTGGGCATGTTGTTGGGCAATCTTGACCGTGACATGCGCGATTTTCTGGCCAAAGCCGTTCCGGTGATGATCCCGTTCTTCGCCCTGGCACTCGGCGCCAGCCTGGATTTGCATAACGTCTGGCAGGCCGGTTTGCTCGGTCTGGGAATGGGTGTTGCGGTTGTCGTGTTGACCGGTATCCCGCTGTTCTTCGCTGACCGTTTGACCGGTGGCACTGGCGTCGCCGGCGTCGCAGCGGCCACTACCGCCGGGAACGCCGCCGCCGTGCCAGCACTGATCGCGGCGGCCAATCCGGTGTACGCAGAAGCGGCCAAGAGCGCGACCATATTGGTCGCTGCTTGTGTCGTAGTGACCGCGATTCTCGCGCCGCTGCTCACCGCCGCCGTTGCAAAGCGCGTGCAACAACGCAATCCCGTCGTTATCCCTGAACCGGAGATCGAGCCTCAAAAGCAGGAGGCCTTGCGATGAGGATTCTGATCATCGCGGACGATTTGTCGGGCGCGGCAGATTGCGCCATCGGTTTTGCGAGCGCGGGGCTACAAACGGTGGTCACGCTCGACCCTTTGAATGACAAGGCTGACGCTCAGGTGATTGCGGCCGATACGGACACTCGACGCCTCTCTCCGGAGCGGGCCGCCGAGCGCACCGTCGCTGCATTTAAAGCGCTGCATCAACCTGGGCAGCGACTGTATAAAAAGATTGACTCGACCTTGCGCGGCAACTGGGCGGCCGAAGTCGCTGCCCTGCAACCGTTGGCAGGCCTGGCCATCGTCGCCCCGGCGTTTCCCGCCACCGGGCGTACGTTGCGTGGCGGTCGGGTGTTCGTGAACGGCCAGCCACTGGAAACCACCGACACCTGGAAACTCGAAAACGCCGACCGCCCGGCTGACGTCGAAGTGATGCTCATCGCCGCGGGCCTGAGCACCGCGAAGCTGGACCTCGACACCTTGCGCGGCAACGAAAATGCGCTCGCACAGCACATTATCGAAGTCGCCCGCAGCGGCACGCAGGCGTTGATCGTCGACGCACAAACCGAAGATGACCTGCTGACCCTCGCTCGCCTGACCGCGTCGATGGAACAGCCGCTGTTCTGGATCGGTTCGGGTGGTCTCGCTCGGGAAATAGCCGGTCTTCCTGACTTCAGCGAAACAGGTTTCACGACCATCGAACCGGATGCCGTCGAAAAAAGTCAGGCGCCTATCCTGATACTCGTCGGCAGCCTTTCCGGTGTCTGCGACCGGCAATGCGCACTGCTCAAGGAGCGTGGCGGCGTCAGCGAATTGGTCGTACCGCCCGAGGTCCTTCGCCAGGGCACAACGCATGTCGATTGGGCGACGTGGCAAGCGCGCATCGGCGAGCAACTGGACGGCTGGAGTGACCTGCTGCTGCGCATCGGCCGCGATGAAGCGTTCGATCCCCAGGAGGGCGCGCAACTTTCGACCCTGCTGGCCGTGTTGGTAGAGCCACACTTTGCCAAAATCGGCGGCTTGATCGCCACGGGTGGCGAGACGGCGCGGGCCATATTGACCACCGTCGGCATCGACAGCCTGCAACTGCTGACGGAAATCGAAGCCGGCGTCGCCTTCGCCCGCCCGACCGTTTCCCGGCAGGGCCATCGTCCCGGCATCGTTACCAAGGCAGGCGCGTTCGGCACCGATCACGCCTTGTATGCGGCATGGCAACACTTGAGCGACAACGCCAATCGCTCCCCGTCCAAACGCACACGAATCCAAGGACTCCAATGAACACTATGAACAACTACCTCCCCATCATCGGCATCACCATGGGCGACGCCACGGGCGTCGGCCCGGAAATCATCGTCAAGAGCCTGACTCATGACATCGTCTACCAGCAATGCCGACCACTGGTGATCGGCGATGCCCGTCGCCTGGAGCAGGCCAACGTCATCGTCGGCGGCAGCGCCAAAGTGCGCCGCATCGAAGACGCCTCCCAAGCGTTGTACGAGGCCGGCACCATTGACTGCATCGACCTCGACCTGATCCCCGACGACCTGCCGTTCGGTGAACTGTCGCCCATCGCCGGTGACGCCGCTTATCAATACATCGCCCGCGCTGTGCAACTCGCCGAGGCCAGCCAGATTGATGCCATTTGCACCGCGCCATTGAACAAGGAAGCGCTGCACGCCGGCGGCCACAAATACCCGGGCCACACCGAAATGCTCGCGCACCTGACCAACGTCGACGAAGTCTCGATGATGCTGGTGGCGCCGCAGCTGCGGGTGATTCACGTCACCACCCACATCGGGATCATCGACGCGATCCGCAAGATCGAACCGGGCCTGGTCCAGCGCACCATCGAGCGCGGCAACGCGACGCTGATCAAGGCCGGCATTGCCAAGCCACGAATCGGCGTGTGCGGGATCAACCCGCATGCCGGTGAAAACGGTCTGTTCGGTTATGGCGAAGAGGAAGAAAAGATCATCCCTGCGGTGAAGCTGTTGCAGGAACGCGGCCTCGACGTGACCGGCCCGCTGCCCGCCGATACGCTGTTCTTCCGCGCCGGGCGCGGCGACTTCGACCTGGTGGTGGCGATGTATCACGACCAGGGCCACGGCCCGGTCAAAGTGCTGGGGCTTGAAGCCGGTGTGAACGTGACCGTGGGCCTGGACGTGATCCGCACTTCGGTCGACCACGGCACTGCTTTCGATATCGCCGGCAAGGGCATCGCCGATGAACGCAGCCTGCTCGAAGCGCTGCGCCAGGGTGCGGAGCTTGCCACGCGACGGGGATGAGGCGCATGGGCGCTGTCGTGTAAGATCGACCACCGTCCACACAACGAGACCCGCCATGAAAGCCTCCGAACGCCACCGCGCCATCCTCGATCTCGTACGCATTGGCGATGCCAACGTCGAGCAATTGAGCGCGGCGCTCGGGGTCTCGGAAGCGACCGTGCGACGTGACCTGACCATGCTCGCCAAACAGCGGCACCTGGTGCGCACCTACGGCGGCGCGACTTCGGTGGTTGGCGTTCATGAGCCGGAAGCTTCCCTCGAAGAACGCAAAACCAGCCAGTGGGAACAGAAAGACGCCATCGCCCAAGCGGCGGCGGCTCACGTTCAGGATGGCGATACCGTATTGCTCGATGGCGGCACCACCTGCGCCGCGCTGGCTCACCATTTGTGTTCACGGCAAGACGTGCATGTGGTGACCAATAATCTGCTGGCGGTGATGACCCTGGCCAACGCGCCGGGCGTGCGCCTGACCCTGATCGGCGGCGATCTGCGCAGTTCGAGCATGAGCACATTGGGGCCGTTGGCGGAACTGACGTTGAGCCGGCTGAGCGTCGACAAGGCCTTTCTGGGTGCGGACGGTGTGGTCGCGGAGTTTGGTTTGTGTGAAGCGAGTGCGCAGCAGGCGTATCTCAAGGAATGCATCATCAAGCGTGCGGCGCAGATTGTTGTCCTCGCCGACACCGACAAACTCGGCCGCGCGCGGCAACAGCATTGGACGCCGATTGAGCGGGAGTGGCGGTTGATCACCGGTTCCACCGCAGATGAAGCTGCGCTAGCGCCGTTTTATGCGCTTAAGCAGATCACGGTGGAAACCGTCGACGTCGCTTGATTGCTCACCTCTGTGGCGAGGGAGCTTGCTCCCGCTGGGCTGCGAAGCGGCCCCAAAATTCTCACAAGCAACGCCTTTTTTTGCACTCAAACGGTAGTTGTCTCCCTGAATGACCCACGTCCATGACGCCGGCCTCATCTTCTTCGACGCCAGGTTTTTGGGGGCAATCGGCGACTATCGACAGCTCCACTTCTCCCACCATTTTATTGGCGATTTCCTCGTCGTGCGTGACATGGAACGGGCTGTCGAAAAATCGAATTGTCATGAGCACTTCTCCATTTTTGGGCGATATCTAAACGTCGCGGTAAATGGAAGTTGGCCGATCAATCGTTTTTGATGCAAACAGTTTTAATGCCTCCCAGCGAGGAAATCATTACACCAAGTAACTAATGATGTTCCCGCCCCCACCTTTATCCCCTCCAGCTAACTCCCTACATTGAACTCCAACGCCTACCCATTCATTCCGAAGGGCAGGTCACTGGAGATTCCCTCATGCCTTTTGTCAGCGTTCGCATCACCCGCGATGGCGTTACCTCAGAGCAGAAAGCTCAGGTGATCGCCGAAATCACTGAAACCCTGGAACGCGTCCTCAAAAAGGATCCGCACCTGACCCACATCGTGATCGAGGAAGTCGACACCGATAACTGGGGCTACGCCGGCATCACTACCACCCAGTACCGCAAAAAACTGGCTGAGGCGGAGGGCAAGTCATGACCGCGTCCGTCTCCATCGACTTCATCTCCGACGTGGTGTGTCCGTGGTGCGCATTGGGCGCGACGGCGCTGGAGCAAGCGATCGAGAACGTGGCCGGTGAAGTGTCGGTGGCGCTGACCTTCAAGCCCTTCGAGTTGAACCCGGACATGCCGGCAGTCGGCGAAAAAGCTGTTGAGCATTTAATGCGCAAGTATGGACGCACCGCCGAAGACGTCGCCGCCGGCAAAGCCATGCAAATCGAACGTGGCGCGGCCATCGGTTTCACCTTCGATCTGGAGAAGCGCACGCACTTCTACAACACGTTTGATGCGCACCGGTTGCTGTTGTGGGCGTTGCAGGAAGGTCGGCAGATCGAGTTGAAGAAGATCCTGTTGCGCGCTTACTTCACCGACGGCCAGAACCCGAGCAACCGCGAAACCCTGGCTCGTCTGGCCGGGGAAGCAGGACTGGATGAGGCAACTGCGCAAGAGGTGTTGGCATCCGGTGCGTTCGCGACAGAAGTGCGCGAGCTTGAGGAGTTCTACCGCCAGCACGGCATCAACTCCGTCCCGGCCATGATCCTTAACGGTCGTCACCTGGTGTCCGGTTCGCAGTCGGTCGAGTACTACGAACAAATGCTGAGACAAATGGCCAAGGCCCCCGCCGAAGCCTGATTACTTACTTTTTTAAATCATCTTTTAATTAGCAGAGGTTCATCATGAGCAATTCGAAAAAAGTCATCGTCATTACCGGCGCATCCCAAGGCCTCGGCGCAGGCATGGTCAAAGCGTTCCGTGATCTGGATTACAAGGTTGTCGCCACTTCGCGTTCGATCAAGCCGTCTACCGACCCGGACATCCTTACCGTGGCGGGCGACATCGGCGACCCGGCTGTTGCGCAGCAAGTGATCCGTGAAGCGATCGCACGTTTTGGCCGCATCGACACTTTGGTCAACAACGCCGGGATCTTCATCGCCAAGCCGTTCACTGCGTACACCGCTGAAGACTACGCCAATGTGTTGTCGGTGAACTTGAATGGCTTCTTCTACATCACCCAACTCGCGATCACCGAGATGGAAAAGCAAGGCAAAGGCCATGTGGTTAACATCACCACTAGTCTGACGGACCACGCCGTTGATGGTGTGCCATCGGTTCTGGCTTCGCTGACTAAAGGTGGTTTGAATGCAGCGACCAAGTCCTTGGCGATTGAGTACGCCAAGCGCGGGATTCGGGTGAATGCGGTTTCGCCAGGCATCATCAAGACGCCGATGCATGGCGAGGAAACGCATGAAGCGCTGGGGAATCTGCACCCGGTTGGGCATATGGGCGAGATCAGCGACATTGCTCAGGCGGTTGTTTATCTGGATAGCGCGAACTTTGTTACTGGTGAGATTCTGCACGTGGATGGTGGGCAGAGCGCTGGTCACTAAAAGCTTGGCTCACAAATCCCAGAAACAACAAAGCCCTCGTATTTCTACGAGGGCTTTTTTTTACTTCGGGTTCTTATTCCAAGTGCCATTGCGGTTGACGTTTCCAATCGCCAGGAAAGCCCATCAGGCTTAAATTCGTTGATTCCAGATGCTCCATGATTTCTGCGACACGAGGTTTCCACTGGCTGTCGGGACTGATCAAATGGGTTAGATACGCGAGGATCGTCAATACGATATAAAGCCGCTGTTTGGGCTGAGGTCTGCTGGCAGCTGCGTTTGGGATATTCCACTCTTTGGGTAGCGAGGGCCGAATTGAGAGTTCTCTGTTCCATAACCGCGAGTGGTGGGCGCAACAGTTTCGTATGAAGGTCAAGGTGTGGAGCCACGAAGCCAATACATCGAACGGCAGACAGAATCTGGCGGCAATAGCTTTCTTGTCGGCACTTCTGCCTATGGCATTGAATAGGGTGGATACCGTACCGAGACTGAGTTCTTCAAGAATCGCCCATGCGGGCGGCAGTTCGGGAAAGACATAGGTCGCGTCGTAGTATCGAAAATAATTATCACGCATGCGGTTTTCGATTCTCTGCTGCTGAAGGTCGTCGTCCTGTCGCCCTTTCTTGATACGGTCTGTTTCACGTTCGAATTTATTTCGCTCTTTGCTCAACTTGTCTCGAAGGGGGCGTAAGAGTTCGGTGTGCGAATAGGACGAGGAGAACACCGAGGCATTGGCGATCCAGTCAGCCCCATACTTGGGGCACATGTGGCTGCTGATGCTTGCTCGTATGGCGACCTCGACCCTCTCGATGGCGTCCATGGTTATGCGTCGCAACGAGCCATCAAATCGGTAGATGTCGACTACGGCTTTCAGAGTGCTACCGGGTTTGAAGGTATGTTCTGGCCCTTGCTCTTGGAAGGGGCGCATATCGGGGCTCAGGCGAAACAGCGTGACCACTTCGAGGAAACGCATGGCCCGGTCGTTGTTAGCGACTTGCAGGCCTCGTTGCTTTAGCAGTTCCAATTGCTGTTCTACGCTGAGGGCCGGTTTGTCGAAGGACCTCATGTAGCTTTTCTCCAGGCAAAAAAAACCCGCACGATTTGAGCTTGCTGACTGGGTCAACCTAGGCTTGGCGGGTGTGTTGGGGTGCATTATAGGTAGGTGTGAGACCCCGTCAACGTTGCACTGGCGCGAATTTGTAACGTGCAGGTGCGCAGACAATGTTTGGTTTGGCGCTGGAGGCAAGGTTTTGTTGGCTTCTGTAGCAGCCAATGTGTTGGCGTTCCGGGGATTGTCTCCAAACCCCAGAAACAACAAAGCCCTCGTATTTCTACGAGGGCTTTTTGTATGTTGCCCGCAACATTTGCTACAGACAAAAAAGCTCCAAATCTTCGTCGTCGGGGACTTCGTCCGTAACAATCACTCGTGCGTGCGCGCTGTGCTCGTCCTCCATGCGCAACCCGAAGTAGCGGGTATCGTTGGCGTCCCAAAATGCCTCTATCTGCGCCATGGGTGCATGTTCCAGCAGCACCTCGGCGCTGTGCTCCAGGATGATCGAGTAACGTCGTTCGGTGTTCATTACAAAGGGGCTCGCAACGGCGGAGAGGGTTGTGCATAAGCACTGCTGTCATTATGCCGCTTCACAGCTTTTCGACCGTAACCGCTCATCGTTTCGGGGAGGTATGTAGATGCGCGGTATCAGAATTGGATGCGCCCCACAAACAAAAAAGGCCCACCTTTCGGTGAGCCTTTTTCGATGTTGCGTATGGTGCCGGCACCAGGAGTCGAACCCGGGACCTACTGATTACAAGTCAGTTGCTCTACCAACTGAGCTATACCGGCGTGTTGGGCGACGATTATAGCGATTGGATTGGTTCTGTAAACCCCTGAATTCAGACTATTTTTGCGCAGGCGTCAGGTCAGGCGCGCAGCAGGGTTTTCTTGAGTTTCTGGAGGGCTTGCCAGGTGCGGCTGTTTTGCATCGCGCGCAGCTGTGCTTCGGCCTGTTCGGCGCGTTGCAGGGCGGCGGCGAGTTGCTGTTCGGCGTCGCCGACGGGGTGGCTGAAGTTGTGGCCTTTGCAGAACTGGAATTCGTCCAGGTTGCAGGGCGGGATGTCGAAGGCGGGTTTCAGATTCAGATGTTCTTCGGCGAGGTAATAGGTGTTGATGCCGTCGAACAGGATGGACTGATAGCCGGCGTCGGTGACGAGGGTTTCCCAGGTCTGGTCGCGGTCCCACGGGGTTTCGATGAGGATGACCCACGGCCGCCACTGGGTGAAGTCCATGCCGCGCAGCACGGTTTCTTCGTGGCCTTCGACGTCGATTTTCAGGAAGTGGATCGGGCGGCCCTGTGCGTGTTCTTCGCAGATGGAGGTCAGGGTGCGGGACTGGACGGTTTGGCTGCGCACGTCCATGCCGGCATCTTTGTGCATTTGCGCCATGGCCGGGTCGACGGTCGAGAGGCCGGTGCCGGCGATGCCGTAGAAGGTCAGGCTGTCGGCGCTTTCGCCGGCCACGCATTGCAGATTGGTGTCTTTGGGACGTTGCTGGCACAGGGCTTCGTAGTAGTTGGGCATCGGTTCTATGTTGATGCCGGTCCAGCCATGGTCGTAGAACGCTTTGGTGACCGAGTCATGGGTGGGGTCGTTGGCGCCGACGTCGATATAGAAGCCGTTCTCGACGGTTTTGAGGGCGCGCCACAGGCGTATGTCTTCGAAGTTCTGTGCGTAGGAAATGAACGTCACTGTCGCATCCTGTCGGTCGAATTTTCTTGTTCGTGGCCGCGCTGATGGCGTCCTTGCGTGTTTGTATAACAAGAGTCGGGAGGCGGTGCAATTTTCCCCGCCTGAGGTCCGGGTTTAGGCGCTTATGTCCTTTGCGTTGAATGCTTATGCACAACGGCGGCGGTGGCATTCTGCGCTCACCAGTGTTTTTGTGGACCTGTTCTCATTTGTGCGCAAATCCCTGTTTTTCAGGATTTTTTCGTGTGTGTACGAAAAATGAACAGTTCCGTTTCACCCTTGAAACAGCTGTAGATATTGGATCCACGATAATTTCATCAACAGAGTTATCCACAGGCTGTGGCTTTTACGGGCGTTCCGCCAAGAGCAGGAAATTACGTGGCGTGAGCGGGGTTTCGCAGAAGGTCCCGAGGCGAATGTTGTACCCCTGATCGGCAAGGAAAACGGCTCGGTCGAGGACCAGCCAAAGCTCCAACGGGCGTCGGAAAAGTCCGCGCAGCAGCTCCAGATTGCGTACTTGCGCCAAGCGTTGCCATCCAGCGGCTTCGAGAGCGGACCAGTCTTGCGAGCCGACTGTGGATAACTGTTTCAGTGCGGCCAGATGATGGCAGTACTCGGCAAAGGATTTTTCCAGCCAGGCACTCGGCAGTGAGGGGGTAGGCAGGTATTCATCGACGCCGCGCAGTTGCCGTTGCAGCAAGTCGAACCCCAGGCGCCGGGCCATGGAGGTGTCGCGTTGACGTCGCACGCGAGCGCCAGCGGTGACGGTTTCGCTCATGGGCAGGGCGAGATCGTCGAGGGACAGTTGTAGGTCGGATCGCAAACCGACCGAGGAAAGCGGCTGATAGGCCGAATGATTAATCCGGTTATAACAACACGGCGCGATGGCCAACTGTTTGCAACCCGCCGCGCTGGCGAGCTGGATCAGCCGCACATGCAGATCACCGCAGGCGTGCAGCGCCACCGGGGTGTGATCAACATTCAATAAATTCGCGGCGCCAGGCGCGAGCACATCCTGTTCGACGTGCAGCGCCCGCAATTGATGACGCTGGCTGAGTGCCTGCCCGCTGGCCACCAGGGCCGGGTCGTATTCCAGGCAGGTCAGTTGTTGCCCGGTTTGCAGCAAACGCCGACCCAAGTGGCCCTTGCCCGAACACCAGTCCAGCCAATGCTTCGGAGGCACCGCAAAGGACAGGCGACTGGCAAACGCCTCGATCTGTTGCCACTTGCGCCCCGGCACATCGACGTTCAGCCGATGCCCGGCCGCTTGCAGCGAATGCGTCGGTAACTCACCCACAGAACTCAATTCAAGGGACAACGCCGCCAATGAAGCAAACGGCTCCGGCGCATCCAGCAAACAAGGTTGGTTGTGAGCAAGTTCTGCGTCATCCAGCGACCGTCCCCGTAGCCAAAGTGCCAACTCCGGGTAGGACGTTTCCCAAGGCAGTTGCAGATGAGTAAACGGACGAGGTTTCCACAGCGCTTGATGCTTAATCAAGAAAGCATCCAGCGCGGTGAAGCGGGCGAGCAGGTCCTCGCCCGTCAGCACGCGGGAGGAATCAACGCCCTTGGCAGGCATCGACGCGCAACCAGCGCTCCAGCAGCTTGAAGCCGCGAACCAGCACGTAAGCCATCAACAGATAGAACATGCCTGCGGCGAAGAAGATCTCCACCGGCAGGTAGGTCCGGGCAATGATGGTGCGGGCCATGCCGGTCAGTTCCAGCAGGGTCACGGTACTGGCCAGGGCGCTGGCCTTGAGCATCAGGATCACTTCGTTGCTGTAGGCCGGCAGGCCGATGCGCGCGGCACGCGGCAGGATGATGTAGAACAGCGCTTTGGCGCGGGACATGCCCAACGCGCGCGCCGCTTCGATTTCACCCGGCGGAATCGCCTGGATCGCACCGCGCAGGATCTCGGCGATGTAGGCTGCGGTGTGCAGGGTCATGGTCGCGGTGGCGCACCAGAACGGATCGCGCAGGTACGGCCACATCGAGCTGTTACGAATCGCATCGAACTGCGCCAGGCCGTAATAGACGAGGAACAGCTGAACCAGCAACGGCGTGCCACGGAAAAAGAAGATATAGCCGTAGGGAAATGCCCGCACGTACCAAAGCCGCGACGAGCGCGCGATGCCCAACGGAATAGCCAGCAGCAAACCAGCGATCACGGCGATGGCCACCAGTTCCAGGGTCAGCGTTGCGCCTTGGGCCAGTTTCGGCAGCCACTTGATGATGACTTCCCAGTTCATTGGGTGCTCCTCGCGAAGCCGCGAGCGGCACGTCGTTCCATCAAATGCATGCCGCTCATGGCGAGCACGGTCAGGCCCAGGTACATGAACGCGGCCACCATATAGAAGGTGAACGGTTGCTTGGACACGGTCACGCCGATTTGCGCGTGACGCATGATTTCTTCCAGGCCGATGACCGACACCAGCGCGGTGTCTTTCATCAGGATCATGAACAGGTTGCCAAGGCCCGGCAGGGCGATGCGCCACATCTGCGGCATGATCAGTTTGATAAAGATGCGGAATTTCGACAGGCCCAAGGCCACGCCGGCTTCACGGTGACCTTTGGGAATCGCCAGGATCGCGCCGCGAAACACTTCAGTGGCGTAGGCGCCAAAGCACAGCCCCAGTGCGATCACGCCGGCAGCGAAGGCATTGAGTTCGAGATCGGGATTGCCGAAAAACTCGCCCAGGGCACGCATCAGGTTGACCGTGCCGAAGTAGATCAGCAGCACCCAGAGCAATTCCGGGATGCCGCGAACCAGTGTCGAATATGTGCCGCCAAGCCATTGCAACGGCTTGTACGGGGATGTCTTGGCCAAGGCGCCGAGCAAACCGAGCACCAGCCCCAGACACAAGGCCGAGAGTGCCAGTTTTACAGTCATCAGCGCGCCAGCGGCGAGCGCCGGGCCGAATCCGTAGAGATCGATAGTCATGGGTTTCTTTTCAAATCGCGGCAGGCAATGCCATGGACTGGCACCGTTAGCGAACGGCGCCGGTCCGGCAGGTCAGAATCAATAGATGCTGAACGGGAAGTACTTGTCGTTGATTTTCTTGTAGGTGCCGTCTTCGACGATTTCCTTCAGGGCGAGGTTCAGCTTCGCGCGGATCGGGTCGCCTTTACGTACAGCGATACCGATTTTGTCGCTTTCTTCCACAGGGTCGCCCTTGAACTCGTAAGACCGGCCGGCGTCGCTTTTCAGCCATTCGTAGTTGACGTATTTGTCGGCGAGGATGCCGTCCAGACGACCGGAGGTCAGGTCCAGGTAAGCGTTTTCCTGGGTGTCGTAGAGTTTGACTTCGACGCCTTCCATGTTGTCTTCCATCCAGGTACCGGCGAGGGTCGCACGTTGTGCGCCGATCACTTTGCCTTGCAGGGAAGCCTTGTCGGTTTTGAATTCTTTGTCTTTAGGCGCGATGAACTGCAGCTTGTTGGAGTAGTACGGGTCGGTGAAGTCGACCGCTTGCTTGCGCTCGTCGGTGATCGACATCGAGGAGATCAGGAAATCGAACTTCTTGGCGTTCAGGGCCGGAATGATGCCGTCCCAGTCGGACGTGACCACGGTGCATTCGACTTTCATCTTGGCGCACAGGGCGTCGCCGATTTCCTTGTCGAAGCCGACGACATTGCCACTGGCATCTTTGTTGTTGAACGGCGGGTAGGCCGCTTCGATGCCCATCTTCAGGGTTTCGGCCATGGCACCGGCGCTGAACGCCAGGGTGACGGCGGCAGCCAGGAAGACTTTTTTGAAGTTCTGCATGCGGGTAGCTCCGTTAGCGGTTGCTGGACATGAATTGTTTGCAGCGCGCCGAAAGCGGGTTGTCGAACACCTGCTGTGGCGATCCTTGCTCTTCTACCAGGCCCTGGTGGAGGAACACCACTTCGCTGGAGACCTGACGGGCAAAGCCCATTTCATGGGTCACGAGCAACATGGTGCGGCCTTCTTCAGCCAGTGCGCGGATGACATTAAGTACTTCCTGGACCATTTCCGGGTCAAGGGCGGAAGTCGGCTCGTCGAACAGGATCACCTTGGGTTGCATCGCCAACGTGCGGGCGATGGCCGCGCGTTGTTGCTGGCCACCGGACAATTGCGCCGGGTAGGCGTGGCGCTTGTCGGCGATGCCGACCTTGGCCAGCAAGGCTTCGGCGACTTCGATGGCTTCGGCTTTGCTTTGACCGAGCACGCGACGCGGCGCTTCGATGATGTTGTCGAGCACGCTCATGTGCGGCCAGAGATTAAAGTTTTGAAACACAAAACCAATCTCGCTGCGCAGGCGGTTGATCTGCTTGCCATCGGCAGCGACCAGTTCGCCATTCTTCGCGGCCTTGAGTTTGAGTTCTTCGCCAGCCACCAGGATCTGACCCTGGTGCGGGTTTTCCAGCAGATTGATGCAACGCAGGAACGTGGACTTGCCGGAACCGGAAGAACCCAGGATCGAGATCACGTCGCCGTCGCGGGCGGTCAGCGAGATGCCTTTGAGCACCTCAAGCTGTCCGTAGCGTTTGTGCAAGTTGCGGATTTCAAGCGCGGGCGCGGCCTCAGCCATGTGCGTTCCTCATAGTGTTTTGCTCCTGCTGTTGGCAGCCTTCCTGGCGAGGCGGCCAAGCTAGCATAGCGTTTGAATGGCAGCCAACAGCGCGGCGGGCGGTAAACGGACGTGACGTGGCAGGTTGTCGCATCGCTACAGCAGACTGTCGCGCTGCTATCAACCGAACAGCCGTTTGAACCAGTTGCCCGGCGGGTGTCGCGTAAAAAAAGGCGCGATGTTGCCAGCTTTGGCGGGGTGTTGGAAGCGCTAACCGGCCAAACGTTCCTGTTCTGCACTTTTATTGTGCGTCTAGCATTTTCCGGGTGTGTTTCCGGTGCGCAGATTCGTTCTTGAAAGTGGGTCGCAGGGTAACGCTTTGGCAAAGTGCCATTATTTTCAATGGGTTGCGATGACTGTCCGGTCTGGATGAGATCGCCGTGGTAGACGGCTTTGAAACATTTTGGCGCAATTATTGCGTACAGAATCCAGAACGCCCCGTTGGTTTCTTTTTACGAGAAAGAAATTGAGGCGGGATGCACGCATTCGCTTTTCCTTACAAAGGTAGTTTCAATGAGCAGTACCCCAAGCTCCAATGGCCTCGAACAGGGGCTCAAACCGCGTCATGTGACCATGCTGTCGATTGCCGGGGTAATCGGCGCCGGCTTGTTCGTAGGCTCGGGTCACGCCATCGCCGCCGCAGGCCCGGCCGTGCTGCTGGCTTACGCCGCCGCCGGCATGCTGGTCGTATTGGTGATGCGCATGCTCGGCGAAATGGCCGTTGCCTCGCCGGACACCGGCTCCTTCTCGACGTATGCCGATCGCGCGATCGGTCACTGGGCCGGTTTCACCATCGGCTGGTTGTACTGGTGGTTCTGGGTCTTGGTTATCCCGCTGGAAGCCAACGCCGCCGCAACCATCCTGCACGCCTGGTTCCCGAACGTGGCGATCTGGGCTTTCACGCTGATCATCACCCTGCTGCTGACGGTGACTAACCTGTTCAGCGTTAAAAACTACGGTGAGTTCGAATTCTGGTTCGCCCTGATCAAGGTTGTGGCGATCATCGGTTTCATCGCCCTCGGCGTTATGGCTATCTTCGGCTTCTTGCCAAGCAGCCAGGTCAGCGGCGTTTCGCACCTGTTCGACACCCAAGGCTTCCTGCCAAACGGCATGGGCGCGGTACTGGGCGCGATCCTGACCACCATGTTCTCCTTCATGGGCACCGAGATCGTGACCATCGCGGCCGCGGAATCGAAGAACCCTGGTCAGCAAATCTCCAAGGCCACCAATTCGGTGATCTGGCGGATCGGCTTGTTCTACCTCGTATCGATTTTCATCGTTGTGGCCCTGGTGCCATGGAACGACCCGATCCTGGCCAGCGTTGGTTCGTACCAGACTGTGCTTGAGCGCATGGGCATCCCGAATGCCAAGCTGATCGTCGACATCGTGGTTCTGGTTGCTGTGACCAGCTGCCTGAACTCGGCGCTGTACACCGCCTCGCGCATGATGTTCTCCCTGGGCAAGCGCGGTGATGCACCGGCCGTTTCCCAGCGCACCAACAAGAGCGGCACCCCGTACTGGGCCGTCATGCTGTCCACCGGCGCTGCATTCCTCGCGGTATTCGCCAACTACGTGGCCCCGGCCGCGGTGTTCGAATTCCTGCTGGCCAGCTCCGGCGCCATCGCCCTGCTGGTGTACCTGGTGATCGCCATTTCGCAACTGCGCATGCGTAAACAGCGCATGGCTCGCGGTGAGAAAATCGCCTTCAGCATGTGGCTGTTCCCGGGCCTGACCTACGCGGTGATCATCTTCATCGTGGCGGCCCTGACCATCATGTTGTTCCAGGAAGCCCATCGCGTAGAGATTCTCGCGACCGGCCTGCTGGCGCTTTTGGTAGTCGCGGCAGGCGTGCTGGTGGCTCGCCGTCGTCACAATGAGAAGCTGAGCGCAGCCTTGGCGCGCTGAGAGATCTGACTCGAGCCAATTGATGTTGAAACACCGAAACGACCGCCATCAGAGATGATCGCGGTCGTTTTTTTGCCTTTCTTCAAGTGCTTTATTGGGTAGTAAGCGGATAGACACGATGATGGCAAGATAGTAGCCTTTGCGTCGAATGTGTATCCCGCTGTTACGGGATGCGATGGAGTTTCAGGACACGGATTGTTCGACGCCCTCAGCCTTTGCGGCTAAAAGCCCCCCGACCCTTTCTTGCCTGCTCCTTCATCTGCGGTGTGTTCACAGATGCATTTGCGTGTGCCTGCCGTTCAAGCGGTAGATCAGATCAGCGTTGCATGGAGCTAGCCCGGCCATTCAGCCAACCCATTGGGGCATCAAGGAGACAGGCATGGCGTTTACATCGGTTGTGTTCAAAAACCCGAATACCGGTGCCATGAAAGAAGCGCCAATCGGCTTCTCGTGGACCGTATTTTTCTTTGGCTTTTTCCCGGCCTTGTTCCGTGGCGACTTCAAGTGGGCAGCGATCATGTTCGTTGTGGCCTGCTTCACCTTCAGCCTCAGCAACCTCGTGTTCATGTTCATCTACAACAAGCTGTACGTGAAGGACCTGATCAATGACGGTTACAAGGCTCAGTCCATCGCCAAAGGCGAACTGGGCTATGCCAGTGCCAAGCTCGGCTTTGATATCCCGCGTCTGGAAGGTGTTGCTGCCTGATTGTTGGTTTGAAGGCGTAAAAAACGGCTGCTGTCAGTGATGACGAGCGGCCGTTTTTTGTTTCTGCCAAACGCGTTTATTCGCTCTTTTCTTCCTGCGCATCCAGCGTCTGACGATAGCTGTCCAGCGCATTACCGAAGTCGGTGATGAACTGCGGATCGGTCAGCCAGGCCTGAGCCGTTTCCCGGTCCATGCCATCAGCCCACATGCGGTAGTCGAGCAGCATGTCGGCGGCCAGGTGGGTGGCGGCCATGGCTTCGTTGTCGGCGTTTTCCATGTCCAGCAAGTCTGGATGGTCGCTGATGATGCCGGCGAGATCCGACAGCAGGACCTGAAGCATGTCGCTGCGGCTGATGGCTTCGGCGTCGTGCATCTTGCTGAACATCGCCAGGGTGTATTCCGGGATCGGCTCGCCGATTTCGTCCAGGTCATCGTCCAGCGCGGCGGGTTTGCGGCCGTGGATGTTGATTTGCTTGGCTTTGGCCTTTGCGCGCTTGGCGCGTTTCTGTTGCTTGTTCAGGGATGCCATGGGAGCTCAGTTTGCTTTCTGTTGGGTTTGCGCGGCGATGATATCGGACGCTGCGACATAGTCAGCCTGGAAGGCTGGTGATTCGATCCACGCCAGGGCGCCGGCCTCACCGACTTCGGTTGACCATTGGCGGTACTCGATCAGCGCGGCGAGGATGAAGTCCATCGCGCCTTCTTCGCCTTCCTGTTCATAGACCAATTCCAGCAGCGGGTCTTCCAGGAATGCCACGCACATCGCTTGCTGGCTGGTCTTTTCGGCGTCGATCATTTTCTTGAACAACTCGGTCAGGTCCACCGATTCGAAGTCGATGCGATCGTCGTTCGGGTCCAGCTCGACCGGCGCAGCGGCACGTTGGGTGCGGTTCTGCTTGGCCTTGGCTTTGGCGCGGGTGGCGCGTTTGTTCTGCTTGTTGGCGGAGGCCATGGACGTCGTTCCGTAATGTGTTGAGAGGGCTCAGCTGCGCGGGACTCGCCGCCCGGGTGTGTCGGGGGCCAGTTCGGCGTATTGCAGCCAGGACAATGCAATGGGCCATAGTGTGGCTTGGTATGCGCTGCGAAAAAAGGCGAAATGTCCGACTTCTTCTTCGCCGATGTCTTGCGGGGTGATTCGCAGGTGGGTGCGGGTGCTGTGAGTGAAGTAGCCGAGCAGGCGTTCAATGGCCGAAATCGTACCGTAAGGATCGTCGCTGACGCTGATCGCGAGGATGTTTGCGCTGACGCGTTCGAAGGGTAATTGACCGGTTCCGCGATGCAGGCGCCGACCGCTGGGGCGTGTTTCAAAGCGGTCGGTAGGCGTGCTCCAGTCACGAACCACGCCGGCGGGCGTGTCCTCCAGCCAGCCGAGGCGCTTGCCGGGGAAGTAGCCGTGGAGCATCGTCATCAACGGCATCAGCACGTGCCACTTGCCGAACATCCGCCAGCGATGGGCGGGGGCATAGTCGCGCCAGTAAGCGAATTGCGCGCCGACCGTCACCATCCGTCGAATGACATGTCCGGACGCCCCCAGCCCCGCTGCACAGCCGCCAAAGCTGTGGGCAACGACATCGATGGGCTGCCCCGGGAATTCACGCTCAGCGCGCTTGAGCATCGCCTCAAAGTCCAGCGCGCCCCAGTCGGTCCATGAAGCGTCGAGGTTTTTGAGCGAGGCGGGACGAGATTCGCCAATGCCCCGATAATCGTAGGTGATGACATCGAACCCGTTGGCGAACAGGTAATCAGCGAAACGTGAGTAGTGGCGGCAGCGAACCGAGGTCGCGGCGTTGATGATCACGACGGGGCGGGCCGGGTCTGGCGAGGTGTGCCGCCAGGTGAAGCCACCGAGGATGAAGCCGTCTGCGGCGGTCTCCTTGAAGGGAGCGCCGGGTGGGGTGGCAGGCAATGGCAGCTCGATCTGAGTCGGGGCCAGAGCAGGCGTGTCCTTGAAATTCATCGGTGACGTACCTTTGCGCGTAGGTGCCAACGATAGTCTTGATGGTGTTTGTGGACAATCCGCCCATGTCTATCGGCGCTTCGGATTGAGCAGCCGCTCCTCAAGCAGGGTCCGTTCCCGGTCCAGCTCTGCTCGAAGTTCCTCTTCACTCGGTAACACCAGTTTGTACTTGCTGGCGAACAGTTGCTCATGGCCCTCCAGTACCGAAAAGCGCACCACTGATTCATCTTTTTTTGCGCAGAGGATGATGCCGACAGTCGGCCCGTCCTCCGGTCCACGCCGGAGTTCGTCGTACATGCGTACGTACATATCCATCTGGCCAATATCCTGATAGGTCAGTTCGCCGCGCTTCAGATCGAAGATCACAAAGCACTTGAGCAGGTAGTTGTAAAACACCAGGTCGATGTAAAAGTCTTTGCTGTCGGTACTGATGCGTTGCTGACGGGCGATGAAGGCGAAGCCTTTACCCAGTTCGAGCAAGAAGCTCTGAAGGTGGTTGATCAATGCCTGTTCGAGTTCGGTTTCCAGGATCAGGCCCGCATTGGGCAGGCCTAGAAACTCCAGCACAACCTGATCCCGAATGAAGTCTCTTGGGTTACAGACCATTTCCTGAATATTGTTGGCGGCTTCCTCCCTGACAGCGGACCGGTCGCGACTTGCCAGCAGACGTTCGTAATACAGCGTGTTTATCTGGCGCTCCAGAGCGCGACTCGACCAATTCTGAAGGGCTGACTCGTTCATGTACCAATGACGAGCATGGTCGTTGTCGACGCGCAGAAGCCTTCGGTAGTGGGTCCAGCTCAATTCGTGACGCAGTGCGTCACAAATCGGGAAGGCTTGATAGAACTGGCGCATATAGCGAAGGTTGGACGCGTCAAAACCTTTCCCAAACTCGGCAGTCAGGGCTTTGGCCAACGTCGCCAACAACTGCTTCCCATAACCAGCCCTACGAGCCCCCTCCTGCTCGAATTCGACAATATGCCGCCCGATCTGCCAGCAGGTTTGCACTTGAGCCGTATCGACCGCTCGCAGCGCTTTAAGGCGTGCCTGACGGATCAGTTCGCCAAGGTTGTCCACCAATGAGGTGAGTTGTCGGTGTTGCGTGTCATCGGTTCGGACGAGGGTCATGAAGTCTTCCGCGGCTGGAGAAGCAAGCGAAAGAGGATGCCCAGAGCGCATGGGGTAGCGATGCAGTACGCCGCTGCTAATCCGGAAGGAAATGCCGGATACGTTTTGCAGGACCCAGCCCATGACAGGACGTATTTGTGGAATACAGGGTGTAGTCCGTTTCGCAGTGAACCCAAGATCAAATCAATCTAAAACCGGAACGGCGTCTGGGAAATCAAAACTCAAGGGGATGAGAGGGTTCTGAGGAGCCCGGGAGTCGTCATCATGAAACACGTCCATGCATTCATGTTGTCCCTTGTTGCTGTCGGTGTCCTGGCGTTTCCAGCGATGTTGAATGGCGCCAGTCTCGACCCGGTCGATGCTACTGGCGTGCAAGTTCAGCGGCAGGAACAAAACGGGATTTCTTACCTCTCCGGTGGTATCGGCGAGGATGAGGCCAAAGCCATCCAGCAAACGACTGGCTACAACCTGCACATGACCTTCTCGGTCGGTCCGCAAGACGAATACATTCCGGACGTGCAGTTGCTGGTCCAGAACGCTAAAGGGCCGGTGCTGACGCTGAGTCAGGCGGGTCCTCTGGTTTACATCCAATTACCTGCCGGCAAGTACACGGTCGTGGCAACGCGCAACGGTGAAGCGAAACGTGACACGACGGATATAGGCAGTGCTGGCGCGAGGAATCTGGTGTTCCACTGGAACAGTAGTGAATAAGGAAGGCTACAGATCAGACGGGCGGCCACTGGGGGCTGCCCGTCCATTACCCTGAATCAGGCTTGTGTCGTCGAGCCACGCAGGATCAGTTGCTTGCGTTGCTCTTCAGGCAGGTCGTTGATGCAGTAGTTGATGTAGAAAACGTTCAGGAAGAACGTGTAGAACGCGTTCATCCGCAGATCGATTTTGTGTTCGCTGAGGGCATATTCCGACAAGGCATTCTTGGCTTTGAACGCCCAGACGATGTACAGCGCGTTGGAGGCAATGATCAGAATGCCGGACAGCGCATCGAACAGTACCTCACCCGAATTGGACAAAGCGCCGCTCCAGCCAAGGCAGACGGCCAGCCAGATGATGTAGGTGTTGTCGACCAGTTTGATTTTGGTGGTTTCGCTGATTTTCTGATTGGTTCTGACCAGCCACAGCAACAGGTACAGCCCAACGGTTGCGGCCGACAGCAAAACCATATTCAAGGTTTTAGTGTTGATCTTGTCTTTGAGTTCATTGATGTCAGACATAACTGTTCCATGTTCAGGATTTCGAGAGGAGGACGTGCTTGCAAGACTGGCTACATATGTCCAGCAGGGGAGGGCAGTGTTTTGCGGGGAGGGGGTGAAAAAGCACGCACTCCATGCGCTGTCTCGATCCTGTATCGACTGATTCGGATGCGGGGGCATCGGGATCAATGTAGGTCGTCTTCCATGTAACGGAAAAAATAATAGCACGGAGCCATCATCGAGCCAGAGCAATAAAGGTGGATTTGTTTTTCAGGGGGGATGCACTGCAGGTTTCAGAGGCGGTTATCAAATCGCAGGCATAAAAAAACCCTGAATCTTGCGATTCAGGGTTTTCGGTATTTGGTGCCCAGAGACGGAATCGAACCGCCGACACGGGGATTTTCAATCCCCTGCTCTACCGACTGAGCTATCTGGGCAACGGGGCGCATTAAACTGGTTTTTCAGGGGGTCGTCAAGAAAGTTTTCAAAAAAAATTTAATTATTACCGTCGCTTACGATCCGACCCCCGAGAAATCGGGATTATTCAGCCGGCGGCACGTAGCCGTCAGCCTTGGCGTATTCCTCGCCGGAGAAGTACTTGTCCATCTCGCCCTGAAGATATTTGCGGTCTTCGGCGTTCATCATGTTCAGGCGCTTTTCGTTGATCAGCAGGGTCTGGTGCTTTTGCCAGTCGGCCCAGGCCTTGGCCGAGACGTGGTCAAAAATGTCCTGGCCTTTGGCGCCCGGGAAGGGAGCGCGTTCGAGGGCGGGCAATTCTTCTTTGTACTTGCGGCACATGATGGTGCGGGTCATGACGACTCTCCTGCGTTCAATACGGCGGCCGCGCGTTCGAGCAAGGTTTTGACCGGGGCGGCAAGGCCCAGGCGCGGCGGGGTGGCGAGGTTATACCAGAGCCAGTCGGCCTCGGCCACGTGATGGCCGGCCTCCTGGACATGGACCAGCCAGGGTTCGATGGACAATTGGAAATGGCTGAACGTATGCACAAGGCTTGGCAGTGCCTGTTGGCTGCCCAGTTCCAGTGAGTGCTGCGCGGCCAGATGTTGCAGGTCGTCGAGGTCATCGAGCTCCGGCAAACTCCACAGACCGCCCCACAGGCCCGTGGAAGGCCGGCGGTAAAGCAAAATCGCGCCTTCCCCGTTGGCGAGCATCGGCATCAGCGTGCGCTTCTGTGGCACGGTTTTACGCGGTTTGGGGATGGGGTAGCGGGTTTCGAGGCCGAGCATGTGCGCTTCGCAGCCCTTTTCCAGCGGGCAGAGCAGGCAACTCGGCTTGCTGCGCGTACACAGCGTGGCGCCCAGATCCATCATCGCCTGGGTGTAGGCGTTGACCCGATCATGCGGCGTAAAGCGCTCAGCGTTCGCCCACAGCTGTTTGGCGACCTTCGGCTCCCCCGGATAACCCTCTTGCGCAGTAAAGCGCGCCAGGACGCGTTTAACGTTGCCATCGAGGATCGGTGCCCGCAGGCCCATGCTCAGGCTGGCGATGGCGCCGGCCGTGGACAGGCCGATGCCCGGCAGTTCAACCAGTTTTTCAACATCGCGAGGAAATTCGCCGCCGTATTCAGCGACGACAATTTTTGCGGTCTTCTGCAGATTGCGTGCGCGGGTGTAATAACCGAGGCCGGTCCACAGGTGCAGCACTTCGTCTTCCGGCGCAGCGGCCAGGGCTTCGACCGTTGGCAACGAAGCCATGAAGCGGTCGAAGTAATTCAACACGGTGCTGACCTGGGTTTGCTGCAACATGATTTCCGAGACCCACACCCGATACGGCGTGATGCCCTGTTGCCAAGGCAAATCGTGGCGGCCGTGGCGGTCGTACCAATCCAGCACCGCCGTTGAAAACTGCTCGGATCTCATCGCTTGAACAGCCCCTTCAATGCGTTTTTCAATTCAGGACTGACCTTGTCGCCCAGCTTCTCGTCGATTTTTTCGCTGATCTTGTCGCCGGCCATTTTGCTCGCGACCTGACCCATGCGTTCGTTATCCAGACGGCAGGCCTTGGCGCCGAGCTCCAGCGGACCCCGGCAACGCAGCGGCCACTCGACACCGACAAACTTGTCGCCGACCTGGCAGGCCGGGTCCGGCATGGCGCTGGTGTCGCCTTCGACGATGATGCCGACGCGGTAATCCATGCCCAGCACGCGCAGGTCGACGTCGCCGTCGCCATTCACGGTCATGCCCGGAATGCGCACTTTCAGGTCCGGGTTGCTGGCCACGCCGTTACGGAAGGTCAGGTTGCCCTTGAGTTCCTGGAACGGAGTGTCCTTGCCCCGCGGCTCGCCGCTGAGGGTTTTGCGGTTCAGGGTGGCGATGCCTTTGCACAGCTGTTGTTCAAGGTTGGCATTGAGCAGCACGCCGTTGTTGATGACGAAACTGGCGGTACCGTTGAGGCTGTCGATCAGCGCTTTCTGGCTGTTGCCGCTGCCGGTCAGCGCACTGTTGAGTGTCACCAGGCCTTTGACCGGTGGATTCTTGCCTTGGCTTTCGAGGATTTTTTCCACCGGCACTTTGCTGATGCGCGTCTGCATGTTCAGCGCAGGAACCTCCTGGCGCACATCGAGGGTGCCCTTGGCTTCGAAGTTGCCCTCGTACAGATCGCCGCGCAGGTTCTCCAGGGTCAGCAGGCCGCCCTGGCCGCTGGCCTTGAGCGCTGCGTTGTTGATCGGCAGCTTGTCGAGGGTCAACTGGCCAAAGGTCAGGTCGGCGTCCACGTCGAGTTTGCTCAAGCGCTCGACCGGCAACAGGCGTTCGGTGCTCCACGCTGTCTTGGTCGGCGACTCCGGCAGCGGTGTGCTGCCTGCGCCGGCCATGGCGTCGGCCTCGGTGCTGGCGACTTCGGCCTGACGCACTTGTGTCGCACTGTTGGCTTCGGCGGATTTCGGTGGCAGATAACGATCGACGTTGAACGTGTCAGCCTTGAGGGCTGCGCGTAGCGATTGCTTGGCAAAGTCTTCGACAGCGATGCGGCCGCTGAAGGTGCTGCCGTCGATTTTCAGGTTGATGTTGTCGAACGACACGCTGGTCGGTGTGCCGGCCACACGGCTGGCCAGTTCGACGTTGCTCAGGCTGCCTTCGGCCATCGCCGGCAATTTCTGGCCGATGCTGTCGACAAATTTCGCCAGGTCGAACTGGGCAATCGAAATGCCGCCACTGATCTGCGGAGTCTTGTCGAGGTCGTTGACCTTGAGTTCACCCAGTGCACGCAGTTGGTTGGCGGAAATCTTGATGCCGGTCCATTCGGCGACGTTCGCCGCTTTATCCAGCAGCAATTGCCCTTGAGCGGCGAAGGTCATGGTCTTGCCCTGCAGCGGATCACCCGCGACTTCGCCGGACAGTTTCATGTCTTCAAACTTGTAGCGCTGCAAGGCGCGTTCGAAACGCAGCTCGCCATTGAGCTCGGTGCGCACCCGCAGGACCGGTTGATTGGTGCCGAGGAACGCGGTGAGTTTGACGGGAATATTGGTCGAGTCGTGGACCGGGCCGGTGCTGAGCTGAATGCTCTCGGCGCTGAACTGCTTGCCCGTCTGCTCGTCGTTGTACTCAACGCGGGCGTTATTGACGGTCAGGCTGTCGATGTCCAGGCGAGCGGGCTGAGGCGGCTTTTCCACTTGAACGGTGGCTTCTGGTGCGGGTTCGCCAAGCGTCGCCGGAGTCGTGGCCGAAGTGGCTGGCGCCGGGACCTTGCCGACGTCCTGCCAGTTGCCATGGCCGTCCTTGTCGCGGGTCAGGCGCAGGTTCAGGCCTTCGACGCGGACATCGCTCATTTGCACTTCGCGGCGCAGCAGCGGCAACACGCGCACTGACAGGCCAAGCATCTGCAAGTCGGCGAACGGCTCGGTCGGCTTGACCAGGGTCGCGACACTGGCGTCGTGCAACTCCAGGCCCAGCCACGGGAACAGGCTCCAGCCGATGTCGCCATTGAGCGTCAGCTCGATGTGGGCCTTGTCGCGGGCAATCTGGCGAATCTCGTCTTTATAGTCGTTGGGATCGAAGAGGTGGGTCAGGGCAAAGCCCAGCGCCACAATGATCAGCAACAGCCCGAGAAGCACCAGACCCAGGATTTTGCCGAACGCTTTCATGGGCGAGTCCTTGTAGTTAGTCGAATTCGAAATTTAGCCGGGGAGTATAGCGCTCCGCAGCGGACGACCGGTCAGGCGATCACGCGGGCAGTACATCCAGCGGCAGTTTCAGCTTGGCTGCCAGGGCCTGAGCTTCAAGATGCCCGGCGGGAGCCAGCAGGCGCAGGGTGGCGCCGGATTCAGAGGCCATTTTCTGCGCTTCGTTCACCAGACGCTCGGCGACGCCACGGCGCCGGGTAATTTTTCGTACGCAAAGTTGGGACAAGTGCCAAACGTCCGGGTGCCGTTGCAAACGCGCGGCGCCCAGCAGCCGATCATTGAAGCGTCCGGCGATCAGCGAACCGTCCCGCAAACAGCTTTCGATCAGCTGTACATCCCCGGAAAACGGGGCGTACAGCCAGTCTGGAGCGTCGCGGTAAATTTTTTGCAGATCCTGCTGATCCTGATAAGTGACCTCGTTCAGCGGTTCGACAATGATCGGCATGGCGTCTCCTAAAAGAGGTACGAGAACAGATGACTTACAAAAGGTGATATCAGTTTGGTTTTTCTGTCACGTGCAAATGGTAACCTTTGCCCGTTCGTCCGTCCCGCTGCGACCAGATGTCGCACAAAAAGGCACTTCACCCAACAAAACGGTCATGCGTGCGCATAAAGGTCGGGGGTGAGGAGTGGCTGGCGAACCCTACTAATAATTGGGGGATACACAATGACTACGAGCATCACGGCGGACGGCCTCAACGCCGGCCAGCCTGCGTTCCTGTCCAAGGAACGGATCATCGCCAAGCCCGGTTTCAACCGTTGGCTGGTACCACCGGCTGCGTTGGCCATCCACCTTTGCATCGGCATGGCCTACGGCTTTTCGGTGTTCTGGTTGCCACTGTCCAAAGCCTTGGGCGTGACCAAGCCGGTGGCTTGTGCGCCGGACATGAGCTTCATCTCGCAGGTTTTCTCCTCGCAATGCGACTGGCCGATCTCGATGCTCGGCTGGATCTACACCCTGTTCTTCATCTTCCTCGGCTGCTCGGCAGCGATCTGGGGCGGCTGGCTGGAACACGCCGGGCCGCGCAAGGCTGGTGTTGTATCGGCGCTGTGCTGGTGCGGTGGTCTGCTGATTTCGGCGCTGGGGATCTATACCCACCAGATTTGGCTGATGTGGGTCGGCTCCGGGGTCATTGGCGGTATCGGCCTTGGGTTGGGCTATATCTCGCCGGTTTCGACGCTGATCAAATGGTTCCCGGACAAGCGCGGCATGGCGACCGGCATGGCGATCATGGGTTTCGGTGGTGGCGCGATGGTCGGTGCTCCGCTGGCCGCAGCCCTTATGGGCCATTTCGCTTCGGCAGAAAGCGTGGGCGTATGGCAGAGCTTCCTGGTGATGGCCGCGATCTACTTCGTGTTCATGATCGGTGGCGCACTGTCCTACCGCGTTCCGCCAACTGGCTGGAAGCCTGAGGGCTGGACCGCTCCGGCGAAAAAAGCCTCGAATGCGATGATCACTCACCGTCACGTTCACGTGAATGTGGCGTGGAAAACTCCGCAGTTCCGTCTGGTGTGGCTGGTGCTGTGCCTGAATGTGTCCGCCGGTATCGGCATTCTCGGCATGGCGTCGCCGCTGTTGCAGGAAGTGTTCGGCGGCAAATTGATCGGCGTGGACCTGCCATTCGGTCAACTGGACGCCGGGCAACTGGCTTCGATTGCGGCGATTGCTGCCGGCTTCACCGGTTTGCTGAGCCTGTTTAACATCGGTGGCCGGTTCTTCTGGGCCTCGTTCTCGGACTACCTGGGTCGCAAAAACACCTATTTCGTATTCTTCGCCCTGGGCTTTGCCCTGTATGGACTGATTCCAAACCTTGGTCATCTGGGCAGCGTTGCGCTGTTCGTGGCGGCGTTCTGCATCATCCTGTCGATGTACGGCGGTGGTTTTGCGACGGTCCCGGCGTATCTGGCGGACCTGTTCGGTACGCAAATGGTCGGCGCGATCCACGGTCGTCTGTTGACGGCATGGGCAGCGGCGGGCGTGTTGGGTCCGGTGTTGGTGAACTACCTGCGTGAGTATCAGCTGAGCATCGGCGTTGAACGCGCCGCCGCTTATGACATCACCTTGTACATCCTCGCCGGCCTGCTGGTGCTGGGTTTCCTGTGCAACCTGCTGGTGCGTCCAGTGGCTGACAAGTACTTCATGACCGACGCTGAACTGGCTGCCGAACAGGCGCTGGGCCACGACAAAGGTGCTGACAGCAGCACCGTGCTGGAGTGGAAAGCTGCGCCGGGCACCAAGCCGTTGGCGGTGGCTGCATGGCTGGTGGTGGGTATTCCGTTGGCGTGGGGTGTTTGGGTGACTCTGCAAAAGACCGCAGTGTTGTTCCACTAAGTTAAGTAAACGCATCACCCCTTGTGGGAGCGAGCCTGCTCGCGAATGCGGTCTGACAGTCGACAGAGATGTTGAATGTGACGGCCACTTCGCGAGCAGGCTCGCTCCCACATTTGTTTTGTGGTGTGTGCAAATGGCTTGTATGGACATGTCTATCCCCGACAACACGGGGTTCTGTCCGTCAGCGATATCACCTCTCGTGTTTCTGTTTCGGCGTCGCGTGCCTATAATGGCTGCCTTTTTCGCCCAATGATTTTGCGGAGCTGGTGATGGCCGAACGTAAGGCGTCAGTCGAGCGCGACACTCTGGAAACCCAGATCAAAGCCTCGATCAACCTGGATGGCACCGGAAAGGCCCGATTTGATATCGGTGTTCCTTTTCTTGAGCACATGCTGGACCAGATCGCCCGTCACGGGCTGATCGACCTGGATATTGTCAGCAAGGGCGACCTGCATATCGACGACCACCACACAGTGGAAGACGTCGGTATCACCCTGGGTCAGGCCTTCGCCAAAGCCATCGGCGACAAGAAAGGCATCCGTCGCTACGGCCACGCCTACGTGCCGCTCGATGAAGCGCTGTCGCGCGTGGTGATCGACTTCTCCGGCCGCCCAGGCCTGCAGATGCATGTGCCGTATACCCGCGCTACCGTCGGTGGTTTCGACGTTGACCTGTTCCAGGAATTCTTCCAGGGCTTCGTCAACCACGCGCTGGTCAGCCTGCACATCGACAACCTGCGTGGCACCAACACCCACCACCAGATCGAAACCGTGTTCAAGGCTTTCGGCCGCGCCCTGCGCATGGCCGTTGAGCTCGATGACCGCATGGCCGGTCAGATGCCGTCGACCAAAGGCGTTCTGTAATGCAGACGGTCGCGGTTATCGATTACGGCATGGGCAACCTGCACTCGGTGGCCAAGGCCCTCGAGCACGTCGGTGCCGGCAAGGTCCTGATCACCAGCGATGCCGACGTGATACGCGAAGCCGACCGGGTGGTGTTTCCCGGCGTCGGCGCGATTCGCGATTGCATGGCGGAGATCCGTCGCCTGGGCTTCGACTCGCTGGTGCGAGAAGTCAGCCAGGACCGCCCGTTCCTCGGCATCTGCGTGGGCATGCAAGCCTTGCTCGACAGCAGTGAAGAGAACGACGGTGTCGACTGCATCGGCCTGTTCCCCGGCGCGGTGAAGTTCTTCGGCAAAGACCTGCATGAAGACGGCGAACACTTGAAAGTCCCGCACATGGGCTGGAACGAAGTGAAGCAGACGGTCACGCATCCGCTGTGGCACAACATTCCGGACCTGGCGCGTTTCTACTTCGTGCACAGCTACTACATCGCTGCCGGCAATGCGCGGCAGGTGGTGGGCGGCGGTCACTACGGTGTCGATTTCGCCGCGGCGCTGGCCGATGGCTCGCGTTTCGCCGTGCAGTTCCACCCGGAGAAGAGCCATACCCACGGCCTGCAATTACTGCAGAACTTCGCCGCGTGGGATGGTCGCTGGTAAATGGCCGTCAAGAAGAAGCCACCGATCCTGACCCTCACTCCTGAACAGGAGAACGAGGCCAACCAGAAGATCAAACGCTTCATGGAGGATCGCTTCGAACTGGACCTGGGTTCGTTCGAAGCGGCCGAAATCCTTGAGCTGTTTACCCGTGAAATTGCTCCGCACTATTACAACAGGGCGATTTTCGATGTGCAGACGCACCTCAAAGAGAGGTTCGAAAGCATCGAAAGCGACTTGTGGGCGCTCGAGAAAAACTGATTTCCGAGCGAAGCTGAATACTCGAATTTGAAGGTTTGCCAGATGCTGATTATTCCCGCTATCGATCTCAAAGACGGTGCCTGTGTTCGTCTGCGCCAGGGCCGCATGGAAGATTCCACAGTGTTCTCCGATGACCCGGTGAGCATGGCTGCCAAGTGGGTGGAGGGCGGTTGCCGTCGTTTGCATCTGGTCGACCTGAACGGCGCTTTCGAAGGCCAGCCAGTCAATGGCGAAGTGGTCACCGCCATCGCCAAGCGCTACCCGAACCTGCCGATCCAGATCGGCGGCGGTATCCGCTCGCTGGAAACCATCGAGCACTACGTCAAGGCCGGCGTGAGCTACGTGATCATCGGCACCAAAGCCGTGAAGGACCCGGCCTTCGTCGCTGAAGCTTGCCGCGCGTTTCCGGGCAAAGTGATTGTCGGCCTGGATGCCAAGGATGGTTTTGTCGCCACCGACGGCTGGGCTGAAATCAGCACCGTTCAGGTGATCGACCTGGCCAAGCAATTCGAAGCCGACGGCGTGTCCGCGATCGTTTATACCGACATCGCCAAAGACGGCATGATGCAGGGCTGCAACGTACCGTTCACCGCCGCGCTGGCCGCTGCCACGCGCATTCCGGTGATCGCTTCCGGTGGTATTCACAACCTCGGTGACATCAAGTCGCTGCTCGACGCCAAGGCGCCAGGCATCATCGGCGCGATCACCGGCCGGGCGATCTACGAAGGCACCCTCGACGTCGCTGAAGCGCAAGCTTTCTGCGATTCGTACAAAGGCTGAGGACTGACCATGGCGCTGGCCAAACGCATCATCCCTTGCCTGGACGTGGACAACGGCCGGGTCGTCAAAGGTGTGAAGTTCGAGAACATTCGCGACGCCGGTGACCCGGTGGAAATCGCCCGTCGTTACGACGAGCAGGGCGCTGACGAGATTACCTTTCTCGACATCACTGCCAGCGTCGACGGTCGCGATACCACGTTGCATACCGTCGAGCGCATGGCCAGCCAGGTGTTCATCCCGCTGACCGTGGGTGGTGGCGTGCGCACCGTGCAGGACATTCGCAACTTGCTGAATGCCGGCGCGGACAAGGTTTCGATCAACACCGCTGCGGTGTTCAATCCGGAATTTGTGGGCGAGGCGGCGCAGCATTTCGGTTCGCAGTGCATCGTGGTTGCCATCGATGCGAAGAAGGTCTCCGGCCCGGGCGAAACCCCGCGCTGGGAAATCTTCACCCATGGCGGCCGCAAGCCTACCGGCCTCGACGCTGTTGAATGGGCGAAGAAAATGGAAGGCCTTGGTGCCGGCGAAATCCTGCTGACCAGCATGGACCAGGACGGCATGAAAAACGGCTTCGACCTGGGCGTGACACGCGCCATCAGCGATGCGCTGGGCATTCCGGTGATCGCCTCTGGCGGCGTCGGCAACCTGCAGCACTTGGCCGACGGCATCCTCGAAGGCCACGCCAGCGCGGTACTCGCGGCGAGTATTTTCCACTTCGGCGAATACACCGTGCAGGAAGCCAAGGCCTACATGGCCCATCGCGGCATCGTGATGCGCTAAACAAACGATACAGGCCAGTGGACATCATGGCGGGCTCAAGGCACTCTTGGGTACGCCATGGATTTCGGTAGCCAGACATGCTCAAACGCCTTCTTCTTGTCCTCGCCAGCGCCTCTCTGTTGTTTATCAGCGGAGCGCGTGCCGCAGAAAGTCCCGACACTGACATGGTGTTGCTGACGGAAAACTTCCCGCCGTACAACATGGCGAAGAACGGCAAAAACTTCGCTCAAGACGAGAACATCAACGGCATCGCCGTCGACATCGTCCGCGAGATGTTCAAACGTGCCGACATCACTTACAGCCTGACGCTACGTTTCCCTTGGGAGCGAATCTACAAACTCGCGTTGGAAAAGCCCGGTTACGGCGTGTTCGTGATGGCGCGTTTGCCCGACCGCGAGAAGCTCTTCAAGTGGGTTGGCCCGATTGGCCCGGATGACTGGATCATGCTGGCCAAGGCTGACAGCAAGATCAGCCTTGAAACGCTGGATGACGCGCGCAAATACAAGATTGGCGCGTACAAAGGTGATGCGATTGCCGAGACGCTGGGCAAGCAGGGATTGAATCCGATCGTGGTGCTGCGCGATCAGGACAACGCGAAGAAGTTGGTTAGCGGCCAGATCGACTTGTGGGCCACCGGTGACCCGGCCGGGCGTTACCTGGCGCGACAGGAAGGCGTGAATGGTCTGAAAACCGTGTTGCGCTTCAACAGCGCCGAGTTGTATCTGGCGTTGAACAAAGACGTGCCGGACGAGATGGTCGCCAAGCTTCAGGCCGCGCTGGATCAGTTGCGTAAGGAAGGCAAGGTGGACGAGATCATGGCGCGGTATCTCTGATACCCATTGATCAAAAATGTGGGAGTGAGCCTGCTCGCGATGAGGGCGTGTCAGTCGACATCATTGTTGGCTGACATACCGCTTTCGCGAGCAGGCTCGCTCCCACAGGTTTTATTAGGGTAGCGGCTCAGCGGTAGACGCCATCCTTGCCATGGGCCGCCGTCGCGCGGTTACCCCGCACACTGATCATCTGCTTGATATCAATCCACTCAATTCCTTGAGCCTTCAGCTTCGGCAACTCGCGCTCCAGCACCGCCAGTGTCTGCGGATAAGGATGCCCGATCATCACCGCTGAACCCTGTTTTCGCGCCAGGCTGATCGCCGTCTGTAGTTGCGTGAAGATGGCCGCCTCGGTGCGTTCGTCATCCAGGAACACATCCCGCGAAACACTCGCCAACCCGATTTTCTGCGCCTCGGCAGCAGCGACGGTTTGCGCGCTGGTACGGCTGTCGACGAAGAATTTGTGGCGTTGCTGCAAGTCCGCCATCAACCAGGCCATGGCCGGTTGCTGTGCGGTCATGCGGCTGCCCATATGGTTGTTGATGCCCGCGGTGTAGGGCACGACCTTGAATGCCGCGTTCAGACGTTTCTCAAGTTCTTCAATGGGCAATTCGGGGTGCCAGGCAAACGGGCCGTTGGCCGGGTCCATGGGCATGTGCAGGATGACGATTTTGCCGGCGCGATGGGCTTCGCGCGCGAACTCGGTGGCGTGGGGTGTGTCAGGCATGATCGCCGTGGTCACCGGGCCGGGCAGGGCCAGCACGCGGCGATCCCGGGGCAGGTTCTGCCCCAGGTCATCGATGATCAGGCTGAGATAAGCTTTTTGAGGGGCCGTGTCGACGGGGGCTGCGTGAGCAACACCCGCCAGGCAGAGCAATAAACCCAGGATAAACCGCTGAAACATCTCAGCGGCCGGACGTGATGCTCAACCCTTTGAGCAGGCTCAAGGCCTGGGCCAACTGGTAATCATCATCCTGCGGCATGGCCTTGGGTTTGCCGCTGGAACTGGTCGGCTTGTCGGCACCGCCGTTGCCATTGCCCAGGTGACCTTGCAGGTCGGCTTCCTTGAAGTACTCGCTGTCCTGCTCGTTGGTGATCTTGGCCTTGCGCACTTCGATGTCCGGAACGATGCCCTGGGCCTGAATCGAGCGGCCGTTCGGCGTGAAGTACAACGCAGTGGTGATCTTCAGTGCGCGGTCGTTGTTCAGCGGCAGCACGGTTTGCACCGAGCCCTTGCCGAAACTGGTGGTGCCCATCAGCACCGCGCGCTTCTGATCCTGCAAGGCACCGGCCACAATCTCGGACGCCGAGGCACTGCCGCCGTTGATCAGCACGACCATTGGCACGGCTTCGCTTTCGTCCTTGCCGGTCGCGGAGAAGCGCAGCTCGGAATTGGCGATACGGCCTTTGGTGTAGACGATCAGGCCCTTCTTGATGAAGTGATCGACCACTTCCACTGCGGACTGCAGCACGCCACCCGGGTTGTTACGCAGGTCGAGGATGATGCCGTTGAGCTTCTTGCCGTTTTCCTTGCGCAGTTTGGCCAGGGCCTGGGAGACCTCTTCGCCGGTCTTGACCTGGAACTGCGTAATGCGGATGTAGCCGTAGCCGGATTCCAGCAGCTGCGACTTCACGCTCTTCACTTGAATGATCGCGCGGGCCAGGGTGACGTCGAACGGCGTACCGCCATCGCGCACCAGGGTCAGGGTGATTTTCTGGCCGATCTTGCCGCGCATCTTGTCCACGGCTTCGGTCATGCTCTGGCCGCGAGTCGGCTGGCCGTTGATCTTGACGATGAAGTCGCCGGCCTGGATGCCTGCCTTGGAGGCGGGTGTGTCATCGATCGGCGAAACCACCTTGATGAAACCGTCTTCGGCGCCGACTTCGATCCCCAGGCCACCGAATTCACCGCTGGTGCTTTCCTGCAGTTCGGCGAAGTCTTCCGGGCCCAGGTAGGCGGAGTGCGGATCGAGGTTGCTGAGCATGCCTTTGATGGCGTTTTCCAGCAGGGTCTTGTCGTCCACTGGTTCGACATAGGCCGCTTTGATCCGGTCCATGACCTCGGCAAAGGTGCGCAATTCTTCCAGCGGCAACGGTGCCTTGGTCGTCGCGGCAGTGCCCGCAGGCGCGACTGCCGGGGCCGGTTGAGCGGCGAACGCCAGAGGCGCGCCGATCACCAGGGCGATCGTCAGGGCCAGCGAGGTAAGGCGGGACAAATGCAGCATGTCTAACGAACTCCTGAAATTAGGTAGCGTGCTTATCCTTGCGCGCGACACCATTGCGCCGGATCACTCGGGTGACCCTGCTGACGAATTGCGAAATACAGTGCTGGTGTGTCCTGCCCGCCGCTGTTACCGACAGTGGAGATGGACTCACCGGCTTTTACCACGTCACCCGCAGACTTGAGCAGCGTCTGGTTGTGACCATAAAGACTCAAAAAACCGTTGCCGTGGTCGAGAATCACCAGCAGCCCGGCGCCACGCAACCAGTCGGCAAACACTACACGACCGCCATGCACGGCATGCACCTGGCTGCCGGCGGAAGCGCTGATCATCACGCCGTCCCATTTGGTGCGGGCATCGTCGCCACGGGATTCGCCGAAGCGTGCCAACAGTCGACCATCAACCGGCCAGGGAAGTTTTCCCCGAGTTGACGCGAAAGGGCCGCCAAAGGTCTCGCCTGAACTTGAAACCAGTGCGCCGGGTGTCGATTTAACCGGTTTGCGTGGGGCGTCGGTGGTCTCTGCGTCTGCAGCCGCCTGGGCCTCACGTAAACGCTTTTTTTCGGCTTCCTGCTGGGCGATCAGCGCTTTTTGCCGCGCTTCTTCTGCCTCACGGGCCTGGCGAGCCAAGGTTTCTTCAATGGTTTTAAGGACTTTAGACAGGTCTGCCTGATCTTGCTCGCGGGATGCCAGTTTCTGGTCGCGGGCCTTTACGTCGTCGCTGAGCTTGGCCAGGACTTGCTGGCGTTCCTTGCGGACTTTGTCGAGTTCATCACGCTGAGTGTCGAGGCTGCTCTTCTGCACCAGTAACTGCGCCTGTTGGGCGTCGATGTCTTTTTCGACATTGGTCAATTGGCGCAGGGTTTCGTTGAAATTCTTCAGCTGCTCCAGGCGGGCCTGGCTCAGGTAGTCGTAGTAGGTGAGGGTGCGGGCGAATTTTTCCGGGTTCTGCTGGTTCAGCAGCAGCTTCAGGTACTCCTGACGGCCGTTCTGATAGGCCGCTCGGGCCTGAATGGCGATCAGTCGTTGCTGTTCAGTGCGCGCGCTCTGGAGTTTTTTTTTCTCTGCATCGAGTCGCTGCAGCTCGGATTCGCTTTTCTTCAGCTCTTTTTGCAGGGCATCGACCTGCTTCTCGAGCTTGCCCATTTCCGTCTCGGTGCCTTTGAGCTCTTTCTGCACACCGGATTTTTCTTCCTGGAGCTTGCCCAGCAGTTTTTTCAGCTCGGCAATGTCCTGACGCGTGGCGTCCAACTGTTGTTGGGTTTGCTCGCGCTCGTCAGCAAAAGCCGGTTGGAGCAGGCAAGTCAGTGCAAGGGCTATCAGGACGCGGAGCATAGAGGCGGGCGACACCAGGGAAAGGGACGGCCTAGTATGCCCGCCAAGCGTGGCAAAAAAAATGCCCAATTGGGGCTGTGTGATAACTGGAGCAACGTTGCCCCTGAAAACACCCAAAAACCACTGTGGGAGCGAGCCTGCTCGCGAATACGGTGCATCAGGCAACGTTGATGTTGACTGACATTGCGCATTCGCGAGCAGGCTCGCTCCCACGGGGTATAGCTGCGCCTGATAGGCCGGGTTACACCAGAATCGATGTCCCGGTCATTTCCGCCGGTTTTTCCAGGCCCATCAGCATCAGCATGGTCGGTGCCACATCCGCCAGCACGCCGCCTTCACGGACCTTGAGGTCACGCTTGCCGACATAGATGAACGGCACCGGCTCGGTAGTGTGCGCGGTGTGCGCCTGGCCGGTGGATTCATCAGCCATCTGCTCGACGTTGCCGTGGTCGGCAGTGATCAACGCTTCGCCACCGACCTTTTCCAGGGCTTCGACGATGCGGCCGACGCACAGGTCCAGGCATTCAACGGCTTTCACCGCGGCATCAAACACGCCGCTGTGACCCACCATGTCGCCGTTGGCGTAGTTGACCACGATCACGTCGTAACGCTGGTTGTCGATGGCATCGACGATGCGATCGGTGACTTCCGGGGCGCTCATCTCAGGCTGCAAGTCATAGGTGGCGACTTTTGGCGAAGGGATCAGGATGCGTTCTTCGCCCGGGAACGGTTCTTCACGACCGCCGGAGAAGAAGAAGGTCACGTGCGCGTATTTCTCGGTTTCGGCGATGCGCAGTTGCGTCTTGCCGTTTTTCGCCAAGTAGTCGCCCAGTACGTTTTCCAGGCTGCCGGCGGCGAAGGCCGATGGCGCAGGAATGCTCGCGGCGTATTGGGTCAGCATGACGAAACCGGCCAGTTTCGGCTGGCGGCTGCGTTCAAATTCCTTGAAACCGTCTTCGACGAACACGCGAGTCAGCTCACGGGCGCGGTCGGCGCGGAAGTTCATGAACACCACGGCATCGCCGTCTTCGACCTTGACCGGCTCGCCGATGGAGGTGGCTTTGACGAATTCGTCGCTCTCGCCACGGGCGTAAGCGGCTTCCAGACCTTCCTGGGCGGTGGCAGCGTTGAACTCGCCGTTGCCGTCGACAATCAGGTTATAGGCCTGGGACACGCGGTCCCAACGGTTGTCGCGGTCCATGGCGAAGTAACGGCCGATGATGCTGGCAATCCGGCCTTTGCCCAGCGCCTGGAAGGTCGCGTCGAGCAGTTCGATGGACGACTGGGCGCTTTTCGGCGGGGTGTCGCGGCCATCGAGGAAGGCGTGCAGGTAGATTTTTTCAGCGCCGCGCTTGTAGGCCAGTTCCGCCATGGCGATCAAGTGGTCCTGGTGGCTGTGAACGCCGCCATCGGACAGCAGGCCCATGAAATGCACGGCTTTGCCGGCGGCAACGGCTTTATCCACCGCGGCGCAGATTGTCGGATTCTCGAAGAACTCACCGTCGCGGATCGATTTGGTCACGCGGGTGAAGTCCTGATACACCACGCGGCCGGCGCCGAGGTTCATGTGGCCGACTTCAGAGTTGCCCATCTGACCGTCCGGCAGGCCAACGTCCATGCCGCTGCCGGAGATCAGGCCGTTGGGCACGGTGGCCCACAAACGGTCCAGCACGGGCTTCTTCGCGGCAAAGATGGCATTGGATTCAGGGCTCTCACTGTGACCGAAGCCATCGAGAATAATCAGGACCAAAGGTTTAGGCGTGGTAGTCATGGATTCCACTCGTGGCTGAGTTAAAAGAGGGCAATGAAAAAAGGGAGTCGCAGTTTAAAGCGAAGTTCCGGCCACGTCACCGCCGGACGGGGTTTGGCCCACCATAGTGGCTGTGTATACTGGCCGACATTTTAACGCCCTGGAACCTCCTTCGATGGTTGCTCACCTGATTGAATTTGCCACTAACCACTACATTCTTGTCGGTATCTTCGTCGTACTGCTGGCGGCGCTGATTGCCTATCAAATGCAGGGCGGCGGCCGTAGCCTGAGTACCGGTGAACTGACCGGGCTGGTCAACAAGGACGCAGGCGTCGTGATCGACATCCGTTCGAACAAGGACTTCGCCGCCGGTCACATCGTTGGCGCGTTGAACATTCCTCACGACAAACTGACCGCGCGCATCGGCGAACTGGAAAAGCACAAGGCCAAGACCATCATTCTGGTCGACGCCCTGGGCCAGACCGCCGGCACTCATGCCCGCGAACTGATGAAGTCCGGCTTCACCGCCGCCAAGCTCTCCGGTGGTATTTCCAGCTGGAAGGGCGACAACCTGCCGCTGGTGAAGTGATATGAGCAACGTCGTCGTCTATTCCAGCGATTACTGCCCTTACTGCTCGCGAGCCAAGTACCTGCTCGAGAACAAAGGCGTGGCCTTCGAAGAGATCAAGGTCGATGGCAAGCCGCAGGTGCGCGCCGCCATGGCTCAGAAAGCCGGACGTACGTCCGTGCCGCAGATCTGGATCGGCAGCACCCATGTTGGTGGTTGTGATGATTTGTTTGCCCTTGAGCGCGCCGGTAAGCTCGACGCCATGCTCAAGGCCTGAATACCTTCCCTATAAGACCCCAAGATCAGAAAGGATCTGAGATGACTGACCAACAGAACACTGCAGCTAGCGAAGAAGAAACCGCACCGCAATTCTCCTTGCAGCGCATCTACGTACGTGACTTGTCCTTTGAAGCCCCGAAAAGCCCGGCGATTTTCCGCCAGCAGTGGGAGCCGAGCGTCGGTCTGGATCTGAACACCCGTCAAAAGCCCCTGGAAAGCGACTTCTACGAAGTTGTGCTGACCTTGTCCGTGACCGTGAAGAACGGTGAAAACGGCGAAGTGGCATTCATCGCTGAAGTGCAACAGGCCGGGATCTTCCTGATCAAGAACCTGGACGACGCTTCGATGAGCCACACCCTTGGCGCGTTCTGCCCGAACATCCTGTTCCCGTACGCTCGCGAAACCCTGGACAGCCTGGTCACCCGTGGCTCGTTCCCGGCCCTGATGCTGGCACCGGTGAACTTCGACGCGCTGTACGCACAAGAACTGCAACGCATGCAGGCTGCTGGCGAGACTCCGACCGTTCAGTAAGCGTTCGAAGCACCAAAGCAATATTGATGTGGGAGCGAGCCTGCTCGCGAATAGGGAGTGTCAGATGACAGTAACGTCGCCTGGCACGCCGCTTTCGCGAGCAGGCTCGCTCCCACATTTGTTATGCGCTGTTATTTGAAACCGAGCTGGCGCCAGCCTTCATACACGGCGACGGCCACGGTGTTGGACAGGTTCAGGCTGCGGCAACCTTCACGCATCGGCAAACGCAGGCGTTGTTCGCCGGGCAGGGCGTCGAGCACTTCAGGCGGCAAGCCGCGGCTTTCAGGACCGAACAGGAAGGCATCGCCCTCGGCGAAGCTGGCATCGTGGAACGGTCGCGAACCCTTGGTGGTGAAGGCGAACAACCGCGGATGGCCAAGGCTCTCCAGGCAGCTGGCGAGGTCGGCGTGGCGTTGCAGGGTGGCGTACTCGTGGTAGTCGAGGCCGGCCCGGCGCAGGCGCTTGTCGTCCATCTCGAAGCCTAGCGGCTCGATCAAATGCAGGTGGCAGCCACTGTTGGCGCACAGCCTGATAACGTTGCCGGTATTCGGCGGAATTTCTGGTTGAAAAAGGATGACGTGAAACATGCACGGCTCCGAAGGTAAAGATGACGGGCATTCTACGCCGCCAAAGGACCCTCGTTCGAAACTATTCCCGCGCGTGCTCGGTTCGTTGGCGATTGTCGGGATGATGGTGGGGCTGATGATCGGTCGCCTGACCGCGCCCGACCCGACTGTCTTGCAGCAAGTGGAGGTCACCAGCGACGGCCTGGTCGTGTGGTTCAACAACGAACCCAAGAGCCACGGCGAGTTTGTCGACGGTAGCCTCGCGCTGCTGTTCGAGGCTGAAGGCAAAGCGCAGAAAGGTCAGCTCAGGCTTGACGATAAAAACGTCAATTGGCGAGTTCGTTTGAGTGATGGGGGGTTGTTGCTGTCGGTAGTGGCCGCCCGGCCGCTGCAAGGCGAATGGGCCGGTAGCGAGGTCGATGACCGCTGGCGGCTGGAGATCCATCTCCGGGAGCAATAAAAGAGGGAATCCCCGGCCTGCCTGTACCAAGGTTCCCAAAACGGCGGGGCTCACGCATTGCGTCGTGAGCCCGGTGTAAAGAAGGAACCCCTGACCTGCCTGTATCAAGGGCCCCAAAACGGGTGGGCTCGTCGCGTGTGCGGTGTGAGCCCGATGTAAAGAGGGGAATCCCCGGCCTGCCTGTACCAAGGTCCCCGAAACCGGGTAGTGAACTGAATCACTGAATGGACTATTGCAGGTGGCGTGCCAGTTTTTAACAAGTTGAAACAGAAAGCCGCGCAGAAACGTCGAAAGCCCCGTATTCCGGGGCTTTCGTGTTTTTTCGATAGGGGTTCGATTGCGAAAGGCGATGGGGTGATGGATCAGTGTTTGTGCGCGATTGCGGTTCACGGTGCATTCAGTCGGTGCATAAAGCTCTAAATGTAGGAGTGAGCCTGCTCGCGAAAGCGGTGGTCCAGTCAGCTTCAATGTTGGATTAAATGACCCCTTCGCGAGCAGGCTCGCTCCCACAGGGTTCGGTGGTGTTCACTCGAAGGTGAAAACACTGAAAATCCACTGTGGGAGCGAGCCTGCTCGCGAATGGATGTAACTTTCAGCGAAGAGCTGAAGGTTGCTTAACCCTCATCTCCCTCATCATCATCCCCGCCATCCACCTTCATCCCCAATTCCTTGATCTTGCGCGTCAGGGTATTACGCCCCCAACCCAACAAGACCGCAGCATCGCGGCGGCGGCCGGCGGTGTGTTTGAGGGCGGTCTCGATCATGATCCGCTCGAAAGCCGGCACGGCGGTGTCCAGCAGGCTCGACTGACCACGCGCCAACGCCTGATCGGCCCACTGGCGCAGCGCTTGTTCCCAGTTGGTCACCGGCGCCGAATCCTGCGGCAGGCTCAGCAGCTCAGGCGGCAGGTCGCTGATATGCACTTCGCGACCCGATGCCATCACCGTGATCCAGCGGCACGTGTTCTCCAGCTGACGGACGTTGCCGCCCCACGGCAGGTTCTTCAGGTATTCCTCGGTTTCACTTTTCAGCAGCTTCGGTTCGACCGCCAGTTCTTGCGCGGCGCGGCTGAGGAAGTGCTTGGCGAGAGTCGGGATGTCTTCGCGGCGGTCCGACAGGCGCGGAATGTGGATGCGGATCACGTTGAGGCGGTGGAACAAGTCCTCACGGAATTTCCCGGCGTGCACCAGGGTTTCCAGATTCTGGTGAGTGGCGGCGATGATTCGCACATCGACCTTCACCGGCACATGACCGCCAACGCGGTAGAACTCGCCGTCGGCCAGTACCCGCAGCAAACGGGTCTGGGTGTCGGCCGGCATGTCGCCGATTTCATCAAGGAACAGCGTGCCGCCGTCCGCCTGTTCAAAGCGACCGCGACGCAGGTTGGCTGCGCCGGTGAACGCGCCTTTTTCGTGGCCGAACAGCTCGGACTCCATCAAGTCCTTTGGAATCGCCGCCATGTTCAGCGCGATGAACGGCGAGGCCGCCCGTGGGCTGTGACGGTGCAGGGCGTGTGCGACCAGCTCTTTACCGGTCCCGGATTCGCCGTTGATCAGCACGGTGATGTTGGAGTGGCTCAAGCGCCCGATAGCGCGAAACACTTCCTGCATCGCCGGTGCTTCGCCGATGATTTCCGGGGTACGGGTCAGGGCGACCGGGACTTCCAGGCCTTGCTGTTCCTGAGCGTGCTGATTGGCGCGCTTGACCAGGGAAACGGCTTCATCGACATCGAACGGCTTGGGCAGGTATTCGAACGCGCCACCCTGATAGGACGCGACAGCGCTGTCCAGATCGGAGTGAGCGGTCATGATGATGACCGGCAACCGTGGGTGCTGCTCGCGAATCCGTGCCAGGAGGTCCAGGCCGCTGGCACCCGGCATGCGGATGTCAGAGATGATCACGTCCGGTTGCTGGCGCGCCAGGCGGCTCATCACGCCATCGGCGCTGTCGAAGCTTTGCGTGGTCATGCCTTCCTGCTGCAAGGCTTTTTCCAGGACCCAACGGATAGAACGGTCGTCATCGACGATCCACACGGTTTCACTACGGCTCATGTCGATGTGGCTCCTTGTTCCAGTGGCAGAAAGATCGAGAAAGTGGTGTGGCCTGGGTGGCTGTCACATTCGATCAAGCCCTGGTGCTGGCTGATGATGTTCTGGGTAATGGCCAGGCCCAGCCCGGTACCGTCCGGACGACCGCTGACCATGGGAAAGAAGATGGTTTCCTGCAGTTCCGCAGGAATGCCCGGACCGTTGTCGATAATTTCGATCTTGGTCACCAGGCGATGGCGCACGTGGCCGATGGTGAACTGGCGCATGGCGCGGGTGCGCAGGCTGATGCGGCCAAGGCGCAGCTCGTTCTGGCTGCTGATGGCCTGCATCGCGTTGCGCACGATGTTCAGCACCGCCTGAATCATTTGTTCGCGGTCGATCAACACATCCGGAATGCTTGGGTCGTAGTCGCGCACCAAGGTGATGCAGCCTTGGCTTTCGGCTTCCACGAGATGGCAGACGCGCTCCAGCACTTCGTGGACGTTGCACATGGCCAGCGACGGCAACTTGTTCGAGCCGAGCATGCGGTCGACGAGGTTTCGCAGGCGGTCGGCTTCTTCAATGATCACGTTGGTGTAATCGCGCAGGCTTTCTTCGGGCAGTTCGCGCGCGAGTAATTGCGCGGCGCCGCGAATCCCGCCCAGCGGATTCTTGATTTCATGGGCGAGACCACGCACCAGCATCTTGCTGGTTTCCTGCTTCGACAACTGCGCCTCTTCCTTGGTGATCCGCAGCAGGCGGTCACGGGGATGAACTTCCAGCAACAGCATGGTGGCGCCGTTGGCCAGGATCGGCGTGACCGCGTAATCGACGGTCAGGGTCTGGCCGGTGAGGGCGGTGAGCATCGCTTCGCGTTTGGTGAACGGGTGCGCCTGCTCGACCGCCTGGCGCAGGGAATTCAGCGCTTCGGTGGATTCGGTGAACAACTCGCTGATGAACTGCCCATGACTGCGCTGGCCGCTGATGGCCAGCAGCATCTCCGCCGCCGGGTTCATGTACTCGAGGCGCAGTTCGGCGTCGAGCAGGATGGTGGCGGTGGTCAGGTTGTCGAGTAGCAAGCGGTGTAGTGCGTCGCTAATGGTCATCAGGACCTCTTTTGGAGCGGAGCGTGCGCGAGAAACAAGCGCTGATGCGGGGAAAATGCAAAAACCAAACCAAGGCTCCGAAAAGAAGCAATTAAGGCCTGAAACGGGCGTTTGACGCTCGTTTGCGTGGCGTTCTGCCAGCTTTCGCGGGTACTTTCGAACCAAAATGGGTTGCGATGTGGGTACGGTGCACCCTATCGCACCAATATAGTGCGCAAAGCTGAACGACGTTAGAACAAACGCAGGAAGGGATTTTTTTCTTCTTCCGGTTTGTCTTCGAGGGGGCATTCCGGCCGTTGGCCGTAGTCGGCGAGGGTGCAGGGTTTGACCCGGCGTTGTTGTGCGAGTGAGGTGCGCAGCATGTGGAAGGGCTGATTGGCCGTGCGTTCGATGGTGCGGCCTTGTTCGTCGAGGATTTCCACTGACAGGTTGTGGCTGCCGCGATCGATATTGGTCAGGGGGAAAACCGGGCTCGGGCCGGGTTCGGCGGTGGGTTGGCCGTCTAGCAGCAGGCGGTAGCGATGACCCGGTTGCAGACCGGGTTCATTGGTGACGCTGACAATAATTTCGCCGGCATTGCTGCGGATCGTCGCGTCCGGCTCCGGCACCAGAATGCGCAGCAAGTCGTAGTGAAACAGTGCTTGCTCGTCGGGCGGGTTCGCGGCGATCAGCGGTTTCCCAGTGGAGGGTTGGGCAGCCATGCGGTTGCTGGTCGCCAGCGGCACGCGTTTGGCGTTGCCGTGTTGTGGCTGGTCGGTGAAGGCGCGATTGCCTTGGGCGTCGACGTAAGTGAAGACCTCAGCCGACACCGGGAAGGCGATCAAACAGGCGATCAGCAGCCACAGCTTCATGGCTTGTGCACCCGTTGCACGGTGAACGTGACGCTCGGACTTTGCTGCAGGACCTCCTCGCCATTGATCACCTGCACCGCCAGGCTGTGTTCACCCCGGTCGATGTTCACCAGTTGCAAGATCGGCACATTGCTCGATTGCCCATACGGCTGGCCATCCAGCAGCAATCGCAACAGATGCGGTGCTTGCAGGCGCGGCTTGATTAGGACGCTGACGGTGAAGGTACCGTTATTGGCGCGCAGGGCTTCCTCGGTGGGCAAGCCAGTCAGTTGCAGCACCTCATAGGCGCTGTGAGGCTGCCGATTGTTTACGGTGTCGGTAGGCGGTGCAGGAGGTGGCTGGCGCTCAACACTATTGAGCGGCGGCAATTCAACCGGCTGGGCCGTGACGCCATCGGGCGGTTGATTGCTGTAGGCGGTGTTGCCGTCGGCGTCGGTGTATTTGTAGATTTGGGCCGTCACGGGATAGACGAAGAACAGCAGCAAAAGCATTAAAAGTGGCCGCATTCAGACTCCCTGTGAGCAGCAAGGATTTACTCCGACAGTGGAATACCTTCGCTGCCAGCATAGAACACAATAAGTTCTACCGGTTCATCGCCGGTGACCCCGCGATGGGCAATATCGACCATTTCCGCCACGGCTTCACCTTGTTTGACGCGTGTGGTCTGGCCGTTGTCCCTGCTCTCGATAATCAGCTCGCCGGAGAGGACATAGCCCGCATTGGGAATAGGGTGGATGTGCCAGGGCAGTTGGGTGTTGGCCGGTATCTTGAGTTTGAGCACGGTCAGCTCGGGTGTGGCATCCAGATAGCGCATGTAAGGTGAGTTGTCCCACGACTGACTGCTCTTGAGCAGGATTTCTCGTTCGATTTTCGTGGGCTCGGCCGTGGTGCTGCAGCCCTGCAGGGTAAGGGCGCCGAGCACGACCAGTATTGTCCTGAGTGAGTAGGTTTTCATCGATCCTTCCTTTGAGTCCATTCCGTGGACAGGCTGCGAATCATTCACAGCGATTGATGCCGCAAGATACTGCGTGCGGCCGAGGGGAAGGCGAATTTTATTGTTGGAAAATGCGTCAAAAAAAACGTCTGAAACTGGCCGCGTAACCATCAGGCAATCTACGCGGCGTTCAAAAAAATCACCTCATCCACTGCACCCGGTCGCCCTGGAAGGCTCATTCAGAATCTTTCATGCAAGGCCCGATTATCTTGCGCAATTTGCTGTCGTCTTGCGGCAGGACAAACCTGGCGGTCAGCGGTGGATCACCTTTTATCGTTGACGGTAGTGTCAGCGTCAGCGATTGGCCCCGCGCGCCTTTGTGGGTCCAGTCATTCAACCCTTGCCGATTGGTTGGCATGTAAAAGTTGAAGAGCAATTTGTCTGATGGCGGAAGCGCACTCGTGTAAAAGCCGTTTATCGAATAGTCGCGGGGCGCAAGTATTCCCGTTTTGAGGCTCAAGGGGCCGGTGGATCGGGCGTCAGGGCCTTCAAAGGCATCGGGGTTGAAGCCCAGCTCATCCGTCGAGGTCAGCAGTGTGATAACAGGGCGGCGCACGGGAGAGCGATAACAGCTGACTTGCAGCATGGCTGCGCTGGTTTTGTTTCCGTGGCTCGCTTGACCGTTCAGGCGCGCACTGACTAGCGGGGCGTCCGGATCTGGTTTCACTACGCGCCATGCTTCTTCGTGAGCGTCGGCAGGCAAGAGGCTTTCAGCGGCTTGAGTGCCGGTCAGGACGCAGAGCAACAGCGTTAACGAGAAAAAATTGGTGCGGGGAAGGTTCATCGCAAAAACCGCAGGGAGAGAATGCGGCGGATGGTAGAGGGTTGCGTGCGATTGGCGAACCCATTGGCGGGTGCGCTTCTGGGTTTAACCCCGGCGAGCGCTCTGTTCTCAATCCAAGTGCTTGTTTTTTTTACAAATAAAAAGGCCTCCCAAAGGAGGCCAATTTGTTACGCCGCGTGTGCAGGCGCTACCGGATCAGCAGCTGTAGTACAGCTCATATTCCAGTGGGTGTACGAAGGTGCGGACCTTGATTTCTTCTTCGCTTTTCAGAGCGATGTAAGCGTCGATGAAGTCATCGGAGAACACGCCGCCTTTGGTCAGGAACGCGCGACCTTTGTCCAGCTCTTCCAGGGCTTCTTTCAGGCTGCCGCAAACTTGTGGGATCTCTTTCGCCTCTTCAGGCGGCAGGTCGTACAGGTTTTTGTCAGCAGCATCGCCTGGGTGGATCTTGTTCTGGATGCCGTCCAGGCCAGCCATCAACAGTGCAGCGAAGCCCAGGTACGGGTTAGCTGCTGGATCCGGGAAGCGGGCTTCGATACGGCGAGCGCGAGGGCTGGACACGTAAGGAATACGGATCGAAGCGGAACGGTTGCGAGCCGAGTAGGCCAGCATTACCGGTGCTTCGAAACCTGGGACCAGACGCTTGTAGGAGTTGGTCGACGGGTTGGTGAAGCCGTTCAGGGCCTTACCGTGCTTGATGATGCCGCCGATGAAGTACAGGGCGGTGTCGGACAGGCCGGCATAGCCTTCGCCAGCGAAGGTGTTCTTGCCATCTTTGGCGATGGACAGGTGAACGTGCATACCCGAACCGTTGTCGCCGTACAGAGGCTTAGGCATGAAGGTCGCGGTGCGGCCGTAAGCAACTGCAACGTTGTGTACGCAGTACTTCAGGGTCTGAACTTCGTCAGCCTTGGCAACCAGGGTGTTGAACTTCACACCGATTTCGTTCTGGCCGGCAGTCGCCACTTCGTGGTGGTGAACTTCGATGGTCAGGCCCATTTCTTCCATGGCATTGCACATGGAGGTACGGATTTCGTGGTCGTGGTCAAACGGTGGAACCGGGAAGTAACCGCCTTTGATACCTGGACGGTGGCCATGGTTGCCGCCTTCGATGTCCTGGTCGGACATCCACGAGCCTTGTTCCGAGAAGATTTTGAACATCGAGCCGGAGATGTCCGACTTGAACTTCACTTGATCAAAGATAAAGAACTCTGGCTCCGGGCCAACGAATACTGTATCGCCGATACCGGTCGACTTCAGGTATTCCTCGGCGCGATGGGCGATGGCGCGTGGGTCACGGTCATAGCCTTGCATGGTCGAAGGGTCGATCACGTTGCAGACCAGAATCAGCGTTGGGTCTTCGGTGAACGGGTCGAGGACGGCAGTGCTGTCGTCCGGCAGCAGGATCATGTCGGAGGCTTCGATGCCTTTCCAGCCAGCGATGGAGGAGCCGTCGAACATTTTGCCTTCTTCGAAGAAAGCGTCATCCAGCGCGTCGCGAGCCGGCATGGTCACGTGGTGCTGAGTGCCTTTGGTGTCCGTGAAGCGCAGATCAATCCATTTGACGTCATGATCTTTGATGAGTTGAACCGACTTCGACATAGTGTCCTCCGGGTGGCTTCGGGCTTGGTAGTGGATGCCCTTGGAATGTGGGTGATGCCGGCGCGAATACTCTGCCAAGGCAACCTGCCTCACAAGGGAGCAAATTGCATGCCAGTGCCCCACCATGGGTTTTTTGCCCCAATTTCACGCTTATAAAGGCACAAGGCGAGTTCGGAGGAGAAATCTCGCCCTACAATGTAGCGTTAAAATCCATAAATGACCCGTTTTGGTGCGCGCAAAACCTTCTGCACATTAACTGGTTAAACCTTGAGCAATTTCCGCTATAATCCGCGCCCCCCTTTTTCGGCTGGCCCAGCGCGCGCTGTTTTCATGAAACTAATCGTAAAAGTCTTCCCCGAGATCACCATCAAGAGCCGCCCGGTACGGATGCGTTTCATCCGCCAATTGGCTAAAAATATCCGCACCGTGCTCCGCGACCTGGACCCGGCCGTGGTGGTGAACGGTGTGTGGGACAATCTCGAGCTGGAAACCCGCGTCAGCGAGCCCAAAGCCCTGAAGGAGATGACCGAGCGCCTGAGCTGCATGCCGGGCATCGCGCATTTCCTGCAGGTCGATGAATACCCGTTGGGCGATTTCGACGACATCGTCGCCAAGTGCGAGCAGCACTTCGGTGAGTCCCTGGCCGGAAAGATCTTTTCGGTGCGCTGCAAGCGCGCCGGCAAGCACGAATTCAGCTCGATGGACGTCGAAAAATACGTCGGCAGCCAACTGCGTCGTCAGTGCGGCGCCGCCGGAATCTCGCTGAAAGCGCCGGAAATCGAAGTTCGCATCGAAATTCGCGACAAACGGTTGTTTGTGATCCACAACCAGCACAACAGCATCGGCGGTTATCCGCTGGGTGCACTGGAACAGACGCTTGTGCTGATGTCCGGCGGCTTCGACTCCACCGTGGCGGCGTACCAGATCATGCGCCGTGGCCTGATGAGCCATTTCTGCTTCTTCAATCTGGGCGGAAGGGCCCATGAACTGGGCGTCATGGAAGTCGCGCACTTCATCTGGAAGAAGTACGGAAGCTCCCAACGCGTGTTATTTGTCAGTGTGCCGTTCGAGGAAGTTCTGGGAGAAATTCTCGGGAAAGTCGATAACAGTCATATGGGTGTAGTTTTGAAGCGTATGATGTTGCGCGCTGCTTCCCGTATTGCTGATCGGCTGGAGATTGAAGCGCTGGTCACCGGTGAAGCGATTTCCCAGGTGTCGAGCCAGACGTTGCCGAACCTGTCCGTGATCGACTGCGTGACCGACAAGCTGGTCTTGCGTCCGCTGATCGCCAGTCACAAGCAGGACATCATCGACCTGGCCAACGAAATCGGGACTGCCGATTTCGCCAAGCACATGCCGGAATACTGCGGGGTCATCTCGGTGAACCCAAAGACCCACGCCAAGCGTCCGCGCGTGGAGCATGAAGAGAAAGAATTCGACATGGCGGTCCTTGAGCGTGCGCTCGAGAACGCCAAACTGGTGCCGATCGATCGCGTAATCGACGAATTGGGCCAGGACTTGCAGATTGAAGAAGTCAGCGAAGCGCTGGCGGGGCAAATCATCATCGACATCCGTCACCCGGATGCCGCTGAAGATGATCCGCTGGCCCTGGCTGGTATCGAGGTACAAGCGATGCCTTTCTATGCATTGAACGCTCGTTTCAAGGAACTGGACCCTACTCGCCAGTACCTGCTGTATTGCGACAAAGGCGTGATGAGTCGCCTGCATGCCCACCATTTGCTCAGTGAGGGGCATGCCAATGTGCGCGTTTATCGACCGAGCTAAGAGCCCGGGGCTGTATGCCTGTGGCCTGCGTCACCGGCCCCCCGACTCTGCCGTCAAGCTGTAACGGCAAGGCCTGACTCTACTGTTAATCGCTGCCAAGACTTGTCAGCACACCGAATCCTCTGATCGAGATACACAAGTGATCGAAAATCTACGCAACATCGCCATCATTGCTCACGTTGACCATGGTAAAACCACCCTGGTAGACAAACTCTTGCGTCAATCCGGCACCCTGGAGCGCAACGAGCTCAACGACGAGCGCGTGATGGACTCCAACGACCAGGAGAAAGAGCGCGGTATTACCATTCTGGCGAAAAACACCGCCATCAACTGGAACGGCTACCACATCAACATCGTGGATACCCCGGGCCACGCCGACTTCGGCGGCGAAGTTGAACGCGTAATGTCGATGGTTGACTCCGTTCTGCTGCTGGTTGACGCTCAAGACGGCCCTATGCCGCAAACCCGTTTCGTGACCAAGAAGGCTTTCGAAGCCGGCCTGCGTCCAATCGTGGTCATCAACAAGGTTGACCGTCCAGGCGCGCGTCCGGACTGGGTTCTGGACCAGATCTTCGACCTGTTCGACAACCTCGGTGCTACCGAAGAACAGCTGGACTTCAAAGTCGTCTACGCCTCGGCCCTGAACGGCATTGCCGGTCTGGAACACACCGACATGGCTGAAGACATGACCCCGCTGTACCAGTCGATCGTCGACAACGTACCTGCGCCGAAAGTCGACCGCGATGGTCCGTTCCAGATGCAAATCTCCGCTCTGGACTACAACAGCTTCCTGGGTGTTATCGGCGTTGGCCGTATCGCTCGTGGCCGCATCAAGCCGAACACTCCGGTTGTCGCTATCGACGCCGACGGCAAGAAGCGCAACGGTCGTATCCTGAAGCTGATGGGTCACCACGGTCTGCACCGTATCGACGTTGAAGAAGCAGCTGCCGGCGACATCGTCTGCATCAGCGGCTTCGACCAGCTGTTCATCTCCGACACTCTGTGCGACCCACTGAACGTCGAAGCGATGAAGCCGCTGACCGTTGACGAACCAACCGTTTCCATGACCTTCCAGGTAAACGACTCGCCTTTCTGCGGTAAAGAAGGCAAGTTCGTGACTTCCCGTAACATCAAGGAACGTCTGGACAAGGAACTGCTCTACAACGTTGCCCTGCGCGTTGAAGAAGGCGACACCGCCGACAAGTTCAAAGTCTCCGGCCGTGGTGAGCTGCACCTCTCGGTACTGATCGAAACCATGCGTCGCGAAGGCTTCGAAATGGGTGTTGGTCGTCCGGAAGTGATCATCCGCATGGTTGACGGCGTGAAGCACGAACCGTACGAAAACGTGACCATCGACCTGCCAGAAGAATCGCAAGGTTCGATCATGGAACAGATCGGTATCCGTAAAGGCGACCTGACCAACATGGTTCCGGATGGCAAGGGCCGTGTGCGCCTTGAGTACAACATCCCGGCTCGTGGCCTGATCGGTTTCCGTAACGAGTTCCTGACCCTGACCTCCGGTGCAGGCATCCTGACCTCGATCTTCGACCGTTACGACGTGATGAAGTCCGGCGACATGTCCGGCCGTCAGAACGGCGTGCTGGTGTCGGTTGCTACCGGTAAGGCTCTGACTTACTCGCTGGAAACCCTGCAAGCTCGCGGCAAACTGTTCCTGGGTCACGGTGAAGACGTGTACGAAGGTCAAATCGTCGGCATCAACAGCCGCGACAACGACCTGGGCGTCAACCCAACCAAAGGCAAGAAGCTCGACAACATGCGTGCTTCGGGTAAAGACGAAACCATCGCTCTGGTTCCGCCTATCCGCTTCACTCTGGAGCAGGCTCTGGAATTCGTTCAAGAAGACGAATTGTGCGAAGTCACTCCTAAGTCCATCCGTCTTCGCAAGAAGATCCTGGGCGAAAGCGAGCGTACCCGCGCTGCGAAGAAGTCCGGTAACTAAGTCATTTAGTTAGCTGACAAAAAAACGCCCCCGACCGCAAGGTCGGGGGCGTTTTTGTTTGTCTGGGGTATGTGTAGTGTTTGCGCTGGCCCCTTCGCGAGCAGGCTCGCTCCCACTGGGGAGCGCATTTCAATGTGGGAGCGAGCCTGCTCGCGAAGAGGACCTGTCAGACAACGAAGATTTTTGGTTAGAACTTATCGAGCGGCCGACGGCTCTCGCTGGTCTCGCGCACCACTTCTTTCGGTTTGTACGCGCAATACCCAGGCCGCGGACCGATTTTCGGGTGATTGCGGCAGGTATCCGGGCGCTTTTCATAAATAGTGCACAGACGGCTCTTACGATCCAGGTACAGGCAGTCGTTGTTACTCATGCGCTGGAGGGTGAAGATCTCGGTCTTCTGGCTGTAACGCTCGACGATCCCTTCCTTCTGCAGACGCTTGGCGATGTTCTTCGCCGGCTCGCCGCGCTCGAATTCGTCGACGATGCCGATACGGATCAGATCCTTGATCTTGACCTCGACCGGCAGCGTGCAGCAACTGGACACGCAGGAACCGCACATCGGCGCAGAGTACTTGGCCCAGGTATCGAGGCGATCGATCTCAGCGGCGGCGATCAGGTTGGGCTTCATCATCGGTTGTTACCAGCTACGTGCATCAGGGCGCGCGATCATACCGGGACTGGTGGATTTTTGAACAACCTTTCGCCAGATTTTTTCTGTACCAGCCAAAAAGCACCGTTAATCCGGCACGGCCCCTGCATTGATTCAGGCACACGACAATGTAATGCCGAGCTATCTCGCACTATCAGGAAAAACTGCCGAACCAGAGCCCCCAGCGTCTGTCAGACCGTCTAGGCTCAACCATTCCACGCTCGCTCGAGGTCCTATCGATGACTCAAGAACCACTTGTTCGCGAAGCAGAGGTGGCCGCATTTCGCGACGCCGTCTTGACCAAACTCACCTACGCGGTGGGTAAAGACCCGGATCACGCCTTCGACCACGACTGGTTCGAAGCCATCGCCTTGGCGGCGCGGGACCACATGGTCGAGCACTGGATGGACCACACCCGGCAGATCTACCGCAAAGGGCAGAAACGGGTTTATTACCTCTCCCTCGAATTTCTCATCGGCCGGCTGCTCTACGACAGCCTGAGCAACCTTGGCTTGCTCGACGTCGCCCGCGAAGCGCTGACCGAACTCGGCGTCGACCTCGAGCGCATCCGCCTGCTGGAACCCGACGCGGCGCTGGGCAACGGCGGCCTCGGTCGTCTGGCCGCCTGCTTCATGGAGAGCATGTCGACCCTCGGCATCGCCGGCCACGGCTATGGCATTCGTTATGAGCACGGGTTGTTCCGCCAGGCCATCGTCGACGGCTGGCAGCAGGAACAGACCGAACACTGGCTGGACTTCGGCAACCCGTGGGAATTCGAGCGTCCAGAAGTCGTTTACCCGATCGGCTTCGGCGGCAGTGTCGAAACCGTCACCGATGAAAACGGCAAGACCAAGCAAGTCTGGACCCCGGTGGAAACCGTCCGCGCGATTGCTTACGACACGCCGGTGGTCGGCTGGCGTGGGGCGAGCGTCAACACGCTGCGTCTGTGGCGCGCCCGCGCCATGGAAGATTTGCACCTGGAACGCTTCAACGCAGGTGACCACTTGGGCGCCGTGGCAGAAGTAGCCCGGGCCGAAAGTATTTCCCGGGTCCTTTATCCGGCAGACAGCACCGAAGCCGGCCAGGAACTGCGCCTGCGTCAGGAATATTTCTTCGTCGCCGCGTCCTTGCAGGATTTGCTGCGCCGTCACCGCAACATGCACACCTCGGTCCTGACCCTGGGCGACCACGCGGCGATCCAGCTCAACGACACGCACCCCTCGATTGCCGTGGCCGAATTGATGCGCCAACTGGTCGATGTCTACGACGTGGCATGGGATGCGGCGTGGCAGGTCACCGTGGACACGTTGTCGTACACCAACCACACGCTGTTGCCCGAAGCACTGGAAACCTGGCCAGTCGGCTTGATGGAGCGGATGTTGCCGCGGCACATGCAGATCATTTACCTGATCAACGCCCAGCACATCGATTCGCTACGGGCCAAAGGCATTCACGACTTCGACGTGTTGCGCGCGGTATCGCTGATCGAAGAAGACAACGGCCGCCGTGTGCGCATGGGCAATCTCGCGTTCCTGGGTTCGCACAGCGTCAACGGCGTGTCCGGGCTGCACACGCAATTGATGCGCAAAACCGTGTTCTCCGAACTGCACAAGCTGTACCCGGATCGGATCAACAACAAGACCAACGGCATCACCTTCCGCCGCTGGCTCTACCAGGCCAACCCCGAATTGACGTCGATGATGGTCGATGCCCTCGGGCCTGATTTGCTGGACAACGCCGAATCACGTCTGCTCGAACTGGAACCGTTCGCCGAAAAGCCGGCGTTCCGCAAAGCCTTCGCCGAACAGCGTCTGCACAGCAAAAAAGCCCTCGCCTACATCATTCACGAACGGCTGGGCGTGGCGGTCAACCCGGCGGCGATGTTCGACGTGCAGGTCAAACGGATCCACGAGTACAAACGCCAGTTGCTCAACCTGATGCACACCGTGGCGTTGTATCAGGCGATTCGGGCCGAGCCGGAAATCGACTGGGTGCCGCGCGTGAAGATCTTCGCCGGCAAGGCCGCCGCCAGTTATCACCAGGCCAAGCTGATCATCAAATTGACCAACGACATCGCCCGGGTGGTGAACAACGACCCGACCGTGCGCGGCTTGCTCAAAGTGGTGTTCCTGCCCAACTACAACGTCAGCCTGGCGGAGAGCATTATTCCGGCGGCGGACTTGTCGGAGCAGATTTCTACCGCAGGCTTCGAGGCTTCCGGCACCAGCAACATGAAGTTCGGCCTCAACGGCGCCCTGACCATTGGCACCCTTGATGGCGCCAACGTCGAAATGTGCGAACGCATCGGCGCCGAGCACATGTTCATTTTCGGCCTCAGCGCGCAACAGGTGGAAGCGCGCAAACAGAACCATGAGTTCAACGCGACGCCGGACATCGCCGCGTCCCATCGGCTGAATGACGTGCTGCAAGCGATTCGTGGCGGGGTGTTCTCGCCGGATGATCCGTCCCGTTACACCGGGCTGATCGATTCGCTGGTGGATTACGACCGCTTCCTGGTCTGTGCCGACTTCGACTCTTACTGGGACGCGCAGATGCGTGTCGAGGCCCATTGGCACGACTCCAAGGAATGGTGGCGTTCGGCGGTATTGAACACGTCGCGGATGGGTTGGTTCTCATCCGACCGGACCATTCGTGAGTACGCGACGGATATCTGGAAGGCGCTGGAGTAACTTTTCGCAATAATTGCGTGCAAGGCCCGACGTGCGTTGGGCCTGGCCGATATACTAAGCACCGGTTACGCCGGGTTGCATGCATTGGCAATCCATTGTGGGAGCGAGCCTGCTCGCGAAAGCGGACTGACATTCAGCATCGATGTTGAAAGTCAGTCCGCTTTCGCGAGCAGGCTCGCTCCCACAGGTTTGTGTGGTTTCACACTAAACTCAGCCAATGCTGCCTTGCCGGACTCGCCCCATCGCGGGGCCGCTTAGGGATATCGACCATGCAATGGATTTTCATGCTGATTGGGCTGGTGCTTGGCTGGATACTCGACGAGTCATTCAGTGATGCGCTATTGGGCGCGTTGCTCGGCTTGGGTATTGGCCAAGCCATTCACATCGCCCGTCTGGGTACAAAAGCGGCCGAGCAGCACCTTCTGCTGCAGCAAACGCAAGTTGCGCTGAATGCCGTGCAGCAACGTCTGGCCTTGCTCGAAGTGTCTGGCGTCAACGCGCCGGAAACCAGCGAACCGATCGCCAGCGAGTCCGTTGCACCTCCTGAATTTACCCTCGACGAAATCCCTGCCGAAACCCCTGAGCTAATCTGGGACCTCCCTGCCGAACTCGAACCGACCACCGCTGCGGCGACTGAAACCAGTCAGCCGCTGCCGGCCGATGTCTGGAAACCCGAGCCGGTTGCACGCGAACCTGCCATCCCGCGCGGCCCCAACTTCATCGATCGCGCCATCAGCGGTGCCCGCGCCTGGCTATTCGGTGGCAACACCGTGCTGCGGGTCGGCGTGGTGCTGTTGTTCCTCGGTCTGGCCTTTCTGCTGCGTTACGCGACCGAAGGCATGGTGGTGCCGATTGAGCTGCGTTACGCCGGGGTTGCGGCGGCGGCATTGGGCCTGCTCGGTCTGGGCTGGTGGCTGCGTCATCGCAACACCAATTACGCGTTGATGCTGCAAGGCACCGGCATTGCCGTGCTGTACCTGACGGTGTTCGCCGCCATGCGTTTGCATCCGCTGCTTGATCCAACGGCGGCGCTCGGCTTGTTGGTGGCGGTGACGGTGTTCTCGGCCATTCTGGCGATCACCCAGGATTCCCTGGCGCTGGCCTGCGCCGCCGCGCTGGGCGGTTTTGCTGCGCCGATTCTCACGTCCACTGGCGCCGGCAACCATGTCGCGCTGTTCAGCTACTTTGCCTTGCTCAACGCCGGCATCCTCGCCATTGCCTGGTTCAAGGCCTGGCGTTTGCTCAACCTGATCGGTTTTGTCGGCACGTTCGGCATCGGTTTCGTTTGGGGTCTGCGTTCCTACACGCCAGAGTTGCTGTGGAGCACCGAGCCGTTCCTGATTCTGTTTTTCCTGATGTACCTGGCCATCGGCCTGTTGTTCGCCCGGCGCAAGTTGCTGGAAATGAGCGATGCGCCCGAGGACGACAGTCGCGAGGCACTGCTGCGCTGGTCGGCGCGCAAGGGCGATTACGTCGACGGCACGATGCTGTTTGGCCCGCCGCTGGTGGGCTTCGGCTTGCAGTTCGCACTGGTCCAGCACCTTGAGTTTGCCGCCGCGTTCAGCGCATTGGCGCTGGGCATGATCTACATGGGCCTGGCCCGTTTGCTGATGGGCGGGCGCGCGTTATTGCTGGCGGAAACCTGTCTGGCGCTGGGCGTGATCTTCGCCAGCCTGGCGATCCCGTTGGGGCTCGATGCGCGCTGGACGTCTGCTGCCTGGGCCGTCGAAGGTGCCGGGATTTTCTGGCTCGGCCTGCGTCAGCAACGTCCTTTGGCCAGGGCCTTTGCCTTGCTGCTGCAATTGGGCTCGGCGCTGGCGTTTCTCAGCGAACTGCGGATCGGCGAAAGCAGCCTGCTCGACGGCGCACCGTTGGGCGCGTTGATGCTCGGCGTGGCGTTGCTGTTCAGCTTCTACCAATTGCGCCAAGCCTCGCCGGAGCACACGGCGCAATGGGAACGCAAAGGGCTGCCGGTTCTGGCTAGCCTCGGCCTGACGTTTCTTTACCTGCTGGCGCCGTTGTTTTTCTTCACCCACGGTACGGCGATCAGCTGGGCGCTGGCCGGTCTGGCGACGTTGTTTGTGGGGCTGCGCCTGCAATCGCGCACGTTCCTGTTCACCGCGTTTGCGGTGCAATTACTCGGGGGCGCGTTGTTTCTGCTGCGCCTGCAAGGTGCTGGCGGTGAATCTGCGGCGGTATTCAGTGCCGGCTGGAGCGGTTTGCTCAGTGCCTCGCTGATCGGCCTGGCGTTGATCGCCGGCATGCTGCTGGCTGCGCGCGATGAGATGGTGCGCAGCGACGTGCGGTTGTTGCGCGGCTTGTCGGTGGTGTTGCTGGCCGGCCTGGTGCTGATCAATCTCGCGGTGCTGTTCGTGCTGCCATGGCAGACCGCGAGCGCGGTGTGGGCGGCCAGTGGTTTGTTCATCATCTGGTTGAGCCTGTATCTGAAGCAGCGCGTGAGTTTTGTCTTCGGTTTGCTGTTGCAGGTGATTGGCGGCGCGGCGTTCCTGTTTGCCGGGCCGGACCTGCTTGGACCGTTGGCCAGCGAGGGGCTGAAGCCGCTGGCGCACAGCGGTTTCTGGACGCCGTTGGTACTGGGTTTGGCGGCGCTGGTCGGGGCCTGGCGATTGCAATTGGGCAACCATGCTTCGGCGTTCGATGTGTTGAGCCTGCAGCGTTTGTCCGAAGTGCTGCTGGTGTGGGGCGCGGGCTGGTGGGCGCTGGCGTGGGTCAGTGAAGTGCTGCGCTTTGCGCCGGTGAACTTGCAAGCGCCGATGTTGCTGGCAGTCGCGGCTATCAGCGTGGCGCTGTGGACGCTGTTGGCACTGCGCTTGAAATGGTCTTCGCTGGGTTTGCTCTGCACCTTGCTGATACCAGTGGCGGGCGTGGTGTTGCTGGCGGCGTGGCATTCGCGTTACCACCCGGCGGCCAGTTTTGGCGGGTTGGCCTGGGCAGCGGTGTTCGTCGTGCATTTCGTCTCGCTGAAACGACTGGCGCCGATGTTGCTGGCGCGCGCGGTCAGCACCGCGCATGTGCTCGGTTGCTGGTTGTTGATCGGCGTGCTGGCGTTGGAACTGCGTTACGGCTTGCTGTTGTTGTCCGAGCAGTACAACGCCTGGCGCTGGTTGGGCTGGGCGATTCTGCCGAGTCTGTACCTGGTGCTGATGGCGGCGCCGCGTACTTGGCCGTGGCCGGTGTCGGCGTATCCCCGCGAGTACCGACTGTATGCGGCCGCACCGTTGGCGTTGCTGATGCTCGGCTGGTTCTGGCTGGCGAACGTGGTCAGCGACGGCACCGCCGAACCGCTGCCGTATGTGCCGCTGATCAACCCGCTGGAGTTGGGCCTGCTGTTTGCGCTGTTCGGCGTCTACGTCTGGTCGCGCAGCGCGGTGACACAGCTGGGGATTCGCAAGGACTACGCCGAGCACGCCACGCAGTTGATCGCCGGGGTTTCGCTGTTCGTGTTCTTCACCGCGTTGGTGATGCGCACCGCGCACCATTGGGGCGGTGTGCCGTTCGAATTCGATGCCTTGCTGGACTCGATGCTGGTGCAGGCCGGGCTGTCCATCGTCTGGACCCTGATGGCGCTGAGCCTGATGATCGGCGGCCATTTGCGCCATCGTCGCGAGGTCTGGCTGATCGGTGCGGCGTTGATTGGCGTGGTGGTGGCCAAGCTGTTCTTTGTCGAATTGAGTAACCGCGGCGGGCTCGCGCGGATCGTGTCGTTTATCGGCGTAGGCGTGTTGCTGCTGGTGGTGGGCTATTTCGCGCCGCTGCCGCCCAAACGCGTCGAGGCTGTGCCGGAGTCTGAAAAACCGGCCCCGGAAACCGAAGGAGTGTCGTCTTGAGTCAGAAGCAGAACCTGGGCTGGTTGGGCGCGGTGGCGCTGGGTGTATCGCTGTCTGTCGGTGCCCAGGAGCAACCGGCGGATTTCACCACTCAAGTGCCGTTGTCCGTGAGCGGCGACGGCCCGTGGTATCGACTCGAATTGCCGTTGAGCGTGCAGTTGAATGCGCGGCAAACCGACCTGAGTGATGTGCGTGTGTTCAACGCCGCCGGTCAGGTTCAGGGGTATGCCTTGGCGCGCGAGTCGGCCCAGACCCGCGAAAATCGCACGCTGACCGACGTGAAGTGGTTCCCGTTGTACAACTCGGCGGATTCCACCGAGCGCGCGCCCAGCGTGCGAGTGCAATCGAGTGCCAACGGCACGCTGGTCGAAGTACAGCCGTCCAGCCAATTGGAAGCGGGCGAAGAAGTCCTGCGCGGCTGGTTGCTCGATGCCAGCGGCATCAAGGCGCCGCTGCAGCAATTGGTCCTCGACTGGACCAGCGAGCGTGACGGCTTCCAGCGTTTTTCCATCGAGGCCAGCGACGACTTGCAGCATTGGCAGTCGTGGGGCGAAGGGCAGGTCGCACGGCTGACGTTTGCCGACGAACGGGTCGAGCAGCATGAAGTCGGGCTGCCGGGGCAATCGGCGCGTTATTTGCGCTTGCTATGGAATTCGCCGCAATCGGCGCCAGCGCTGACCTCGGCGCAGCTGGAAAGCGCCAGCACCCGCAGCCTGCCGCTGCCGTTGGTCTGGTCGCAACCGTTGGCCGGCAGCAGCGCGAAGGCCGGTGAATACACTTGGCAGTTGCCGATGGGGCTGAATGTCGAACGGGTGCAGGTCGAGCTGAGTCAGCCCAACAGTCTGGCGCCGGTGGCGTTGTCGGGTCGCCGCGAGAGCAGCTTGCCGTGGCAGCCGCTGGGCAGCGGTTTGCTGTATCGCTTGACCCAGAATGGCCAGGACGTGGTGCAGAACGAATTGCAGTTGCCGGGGCAGACTGTGCAGCAGTTGAAGTTGGTGGTGGATGAGCGCGGTGGTGGCTTGGGAGCCGAAGCGCCGACACTGAAGTTCGCCGTGCGTTCGACGCAATTGGTGTTCCTGGCGCGTGGCCCCGGGCCTTACACGCTGGCGCTGGGCAATGCGACGGTGAAAGCGGCGAGCTTGCCGCTGTCGACACTGATCCCGGATTACAGCGCGCAGAAACTGGCGAGCTTGGGCAAGGCAACGGTGGACGGCGGGGCAGTGGTGACGTCGACTTCGACGGTGACCACGACGGCGACGGCGGGTACAAACTGGAAGAAATTCGGGCTGTGGGCGGTGTTGTTGCTGAGTGTGCTGTTCCTGGCGGCGATGGCGTTCAGCTTGCTGCGCAAGCCCCCGGCCTCACACTGAGAATGGCTGGCGCTACGCGCCATTCGCGAGCAGGCTCGCTCCCACACTGATCCTGTGAACATTGGAGATCCATTGTGGGAGCGAGCCTGCTCGCGAAAGCGATCTTCAAAACGCCAAATACCTTGAAACTGCCCCCTGCCGCAGGTCTGCATCCGCCCCGTTTCGAACTACGCTCAAACCGGCACATGAACTCTCTTGGGCGTATCACGTCTGATAGGAGGAAATGCGCCTCGACTCGCGTTAAACTGCGCGGGTTTTTAGCCCCCCATTCCACCGGAGCCTTCCATGTCCCGCGTTACCCTGAGTCGCTATTTGATTGAGCAGACCCGTAGCAACAACACCCCTGCCGATCTGCGTTTCCTGATCGAAGTGGTGGCGCGTGCTTGCAAAGAGATCAACCACGCCGTGTCCAAAGGCGCCCTCGGTGGTGTTCTGGGCAGCATGGGCACTGAAAACGTCCAAGGTGAAGTGCAGAAGAAACTCGACGTGATCTCCAACGAGATCCTGCTCGAAGCCAACGAATGGGGCGGTCACCTGGCCGGCATGGCGTCCGAAGAAATGGACAATGCCTACCAGATCCCGGGCAAGTACCCGAAAGGTGCGTACCTGCTGGTATTCGACCCGCTGGACGGTTCGTCGAACATCGACATCAACGCGCCGGTCGGTACGATTTTCTCGGTGCTGCGTTGCCCGAACGAATACCTGAGCCAGAACGAGCCTTTGAACGAAAAGGCTTTCCTGCAGCCAGGCACCGAGCAAGTGGCTGCCGGTTACGCGATCTACGGTCCACAGACCATGCTGATCCTGACCCTGGGTGATGGCGTAAAAGGCTTCACCCTGGACCGTGAAATGGGCAGCTTCGTACTGACTCACGAAGACATCAAGATCCCGACCTCCACTCAGGAATTCGCGATCAACGCCTCCAACCAGCGTCACTGGGAAGCCCCGGTACAACGTTACGTCGGCGAACTGCTGGCTGGCGAAGAAGGCCCGCTGAAAAAGAACTACAACATGCGTTGGGTCGCCGCGATGGTCGCGGACGTGCACCGCATCCTGACCCGTGGCGGTCTGTTCATGTACCCGCGCGACAGCCGCGAGCCATCGAAGCCGGGCAAACTGCGCCTGATGTACGAAGCCAACCCGATGTCGTTCCTGGTTGAACAGGCTGGCGGCGCTTCCACCGATGGCCATCAGCGCATCCTCGACATCAAGCCGGACGGCCTGCACCAGCGTGTCGCGGTGTTCCTCGGTTCGAAAGAAGAAGTCGAACGCGTCACGGCTTACCACAAGGCCTAAACCATGACCGCGCCATGGCAGCCGTTGCTCGATTGGTGGTTCGGAACTTCCGGATCAGCGAAAGAAACAGCGGCCGCCAAGGGCAAGTTATGGTTCGGCAAGCGCGACAGCCAGGACCTCGAAGCGCAAACGCGTTTCGGGGACTGGGTCGAGCAGGCACTGGCCGGCGGATTGACTGACTGGGCGCAACGCCCTGAAGGTTGGCTGGCTCTGGTGCTGCTGCTCGATCAACTCCCGCGAATGATCTATCGCGACACTCCCAAATCCTTTTCCGGCGACTTCAGGGCTCAGGCACTGGTGGCGCAAGGCATTGCTGCGGATTTTGATCAGCAGTTGCTGCCGATTCAGCGTGTGTTCATCTATCTGGTGTTCGAGCACAGCGAAAACCTCGCAGTGCAGAATGAAGGCGTCTCGCGCTACATCGAATTGGTGGCGCAACAACCAGAGATCGATCGGGCGCTGTTCAGCGATTACCTGGATTATGCCGAGCGGCATCGGGACGTGATTGCGCGGTTTGGACGGTTTCCGCATCGCAATGCGGTGTCGGGAAGGGAGTCGACGGCTGAGGAGTTGGCGTTTCTTTCCCGGCCTGGATCCAGGTTCTAAAGTTTCATTGCGGCTGATGCTGTCTTCGCGAGCAGGCTCGCTCACAGGGGATTTGTGAACGACACAAATCAAATGTGGGAGCGAGCCTGATCGCGAAGGGGCCCTGAAAAGCAACTTAGATCCGGAAGCTACCCACCAGCTGCTTCAACCGCGCCGCCTGCTGCTCAAGATCCGCACACGCACGCAAGGTCGACTGCAAGTTCTCCACCCCTTCCTGGTTCAAGGTGTTGATCTCGGTGATGTCGACGTTGATCGACTCCACCACAGCGGTCTGCTCTTCCGTCGCCGTCGCCACCGACTGGTTCATCCCGTCGATTTCACCAATGCGCTGCGTCACGCTGCCCAGGCGTTCGCCGGCCTGGTTAGCGATGCCGACGCTGCTTTCGCTCTGGCGCTGGCTGTCGGTCATGGTGCTCACCGCTTCACGGGCGCCGACTTGCAGCTCCTCGATCATCTTCTGCACTTGCTGCGCCGAATCCTGAGTGCGGTGGGCGAGGTTGCGCACCTCGTCCGCCACCACGGCAAAACCACGACCGGCTTCACCGGCACGAGCCGCTTCGATGGCCGCGTTCAGGGCCAGCAAGTTGGTCTGCTGGGAGATGCTGGTGATCACTTCCAGAATCTGTCCGATGTTCACGGTGTTGCTGTTGAGCGTTTCGATGTTGCCGCACGAATCGCTGATCTTCGCCGACAGCTGCTGCATCGCCGCGATGGTCTTGTCCACGACTTGCTGACCATCTTCAGCCAGGGCCCGGGCATCGCTGGAGTGTTGCGAGGCGAGGGCGGCGTTCTGGGCGATTTCCTGGGCGGCGGCGCCCAGTTGGTTGATCGCTGCAGCCACGCTGCTGGTGCGCGAAGCTTGCTGGTCGGAGTTGAACATCGAAGAGTTGGAAGCCGCCACCACACGCAGGGCCACTTCGTTGACCTGGCCGGTGGCCGAGGACACTTCGCGAATCGAGGTGTGAATACGCTCTACAAAACGGTTGAACGAGGTGCCCAGTGCGCCGAATTCGTCCTGGCCGTGGATGGTCAGGCGTTTGGTCAGGTCACCTTCACCTTCGGCGATGTCATGCATCGCGCGGCCCATGGTCAGCAGCGGCTGCATCAGGAAGCTGATCAGCATGCCCAGCAACGCGATGATGATCACCACGGCGATGACCATGGCGATGATCGCCGAGGTGCGGAATTCACTGAGCATCGAGAACGCGGTGTCCTGATCCAGCACCAGTGCCACGTACCAGTCCGCCGACGGCACGCCGTTGACGTGGGTAAAGGAGATGAACTGGGTCTTGCCGTCGAACTCGACTTCTTTCAGGCCCGGGCTGACTTTCGGCGCGCCGTTCGGATAGGCGTCGGCCAGTCCTTTGAGCACCAGTTTGCTGTCCGGGTGGATCAGGATCTTGCCGTCGGCGCTGACGATAAACGCATGGCCGTGGCCGCCGAAGTTCAGCGAGTTGATGATCGCGCTGACGCTGGACAAGTCGATGTCCGCACCGGCAACGCCGATCATCTGGCCCTGATTCTTCACGGGCGTGGCGACGGTGATCACCAGTTTGCCCGAAGACGCGGCGATGTACGGTTCGGTGACGATGGTCTGTTGCGCGCTGTTGGCGGCCTTGTACCAGCCACGGGCGCGAGGATCGTAGTCGGCAGCCCGATTGCCGGCCGGGATCGAGAACATCACACCGTCAGTGCCGCCGAAATAGCTCAGCTGGAAGTTGCTGGTGTAGGCCGGCAGGTCGATGGCGCGTTTCAGGCTGGCGGGTGCGCTGCCATCCACGGCGATCTGCTGGGATAACGATTGCAGCAACTGGATACGGCTTTCCAGCCAGGTCTGGATGTTGCTGGTGGTCAGGCTGCCGAGTTCCTGCATCGAGGATTCGGTACTGCTGCGCAGGGTCTGGCGCTGGCGGTAGTCGTTGAACAGGATAAAGCAGGCGAACGCGACGGCGACCACGAGGGCGGCTGCCAGCAAGATCTTGTGGCTGAATTTCATGTTTCTGGTCATTAAGTGCACTACCGCGGAGGGGCTGATCAGCGAGGGGCGTCAATTCGCCACAGTCGAGGGCTTTACGCTGCTTCTATGTCGACTGGCCAGCGCCAAAGATTAGGCACCTTTGTGCAAAAACTGACGAATGACGCAATGGCGCAAGAAAGTGGCTGATTTTTCGAAAAAAGGCAGACGAGTGGCCTGATAAATAGCGTCGCGGTCGGGGAACCAGATGGGGGTTTTCTCTTCTAAGCTTCAGCTTGGCAGCCATGCCATTCCCCTTCGCTCCAGGAGTTTCACCATGTCGTTGCGATCTCTCGCCTTGCTCTCGTTCTGCGTGTTGTTGGCCGCATGCAGCAAGGTCAATCAGGAAAACTACTCGAAACTGTCGACCGGCATGCCTAAGGCCGAGGTCGAAACGTTGTTGGGTAAACCTGCTGATTGCTCGGGCGCGCTCGGCATGTCCAGCTGCACCTGGGGCGACAAAAACAGCTTTATCAGCGTGCAGTACGCCGGTGACAAAGTATTGATGTTTTCCGGCCAAGGCCTGAAGTAAACCGGGGCGTTGCGCCCACGGGAGAAAAACAATGAAGCGGTTATTACTCGTACTTTTTGCCGGCCTGGTATTGGCTGGCTGCGCCACTTCTGGCCATGATTCGCTGGCGCCAAAAACCGTCAACAGCGTCAACCTCAAGCGTTACCAGGGAACCTGGTACGAGTTGGCTCGCCTGCCGATGTATTTCCAGCGCGACTGCGCGCAGTCCGAAGCCCATTACAGCCTCAAGCCTGACGGCAACATGGCGGTGTTGAACCGCTGCCTGACGCCGCAGTGGCAGTGGGAAGAGGTCAAGGGCACGGCTTATCCACAGGTGCCGGGTAAATTCGACAAGCTGTGGGTCGAGTTCGATACCTGGTTTTCTCGACTGCTGCCCGGTACGGCGAAGGGCGAATACTGGGTGTTGTACGTCAGCGATGACTACAAGACGGCCATTGTGGGTGACCCGAGTCGCAAGTACCTGTGGCTGCTGTCGCGGACTCCGAAGGTCAATGGCGTAGTGCGAGAGGAATTGCTGAGCAAGGCGCGTCAGCAGGGTTACGACACCACGCGGCTTATCTGGCGTGCGACGGATACGCAGATGGCCAAGACCTCGAACTGACGGTTAGCGCATAGCAAGTGTGGGAGCGAGCCTGCTCGCGAAGGCGGACTGTCAGTCAACATCTCTGTTGAATCTGATGGCCCCTTCGCGAGCAGGCTCGCTCCCACAGTTGTTTGGGGTTAGCTCAGGAGATCGCGCAGGACCTGGGTGAACGCGCGGTTGCTTTCTTCTTCCGCGGCATGACGCCCGTTGCGCACCACCCACTGGCCATTGACCAGCACATCGCGAACCTGACGATCACCACCGGCAAACAACCAACGATTCAGAATCCCGTCGCCACTGGCCGTCGCCAGGTACGGATCGTTACCGTCCAGCACCAGCCAATCCGCACGCTTACCGACTTCCAATGCGCCAATCGGCTGACCCAGCGCCTGAGCTCCGCCATCCAATGCTGCGTCGTACAGCGTGCGACCGACCATCGGTTGCTCCGCGCCATACAAACGATTACGCCGCTGATCGCGCAGACGCTGGCCGTATTCCAGCCAGCGCAATTCTTCCACCACGCTCAACGACACATGGCTGTCGGAGCCGATGCCCATGCGTCCGCCCTGAGCGAGGAAATCCACCGCCGGGAAAATCCCGTCGCCAAGGTTGGCTTCGGTGGTCAGGCACAAACCGGCAATGGCGCGACTCTTGGCCATCAGCGTGACTTCTTCGGCATTGGCGTGAGTGGCGTGAACCAGGCACCAGCGCTGATCGACTTCGGTGTTTTCGTACAGCCATTGCAGCGGACGACGACCGCTCCAGGTCAGGCAGTCGTCGACTTCCTTCTGCTGTTCGGCAATGTGAATGTGCACCGGGCATTGCTTGTCGCTGGCGGCCAGCACTTCGCTGATCTGTTGTGGTGTGACTGCGCGCAACGAGTGGAAGCACAAGCCCAGCGACTGCGCCGGTTGCTGCGCCAGGATCGGCTGCAAGCGCGACTGAAGTTTCAGGTAGTTTTCGGTGCTGTTGATAAAGCGGCGCTGGCCTTCGTTGGGTGTCTGGCCACCGAATCCGGAATGGCTGTAGAGCACCGGCAGCAGGGTCAGGCCGATACCGGCGGAGCGGGCGGCCTGGCTGATGCGCAGTGCCAGTTCAGCCGGGTCTGCGTAAGTCTGGCCGTTGGTGTCGTGGTGCACGTAATGAAATTCCGCGACCGAGGTGTAACCGGCCTTGAGCATTTCGATGTACAGCTGACGGGCGATCACGCCGAGTTGGTCCGGGCTGATTTTTCCGACGAGGCGATACATCAAATCGCGCCAGGTCCAGAAACTGTCGTTCGGATTACCCGCGACTTCCGCCAAGCCGGCCATCGCCCGCTGGAAGGCATGGGAGTGCAGATTCGGCATACCCGGCAGCAGCGGACCGCTTAGCCGTTCGGCGCCATCTGCGTGGGAATCGGCCTGGATATGGGTCAATACGCCCTCGGCGCTGACCTCAAGACGTACATTGTTGGCCCATCCACTAGGCAGCAGCGCGCGTTCGGCAAAGAAGGCGGACATGGTTCAGCACCCCATCGTGTGTTATTTGTATATACATATACAGACGTTTGCCTGCTCGGTAAACTCCGGCAAGCTAGCAACCTTTATCAAATGAACAGGGATTAACCGTGCCGACTCCGCCCCAAGTGTCACCGTTGGCCGCGAACATGGGCGACAGTCCGGCGCCCTTGTACGCCCGCGTCAAACAGATGATCACCCAGCAAATCGACAGTGGAAACTGGCCGCCGCACTACCGCGTTCCGTCGGAAAGCGAGCTGGTCAGCCAGTTGGGTTTCAGCCGCATGACCATCAACCGCGCATTGCGCGAGATGACCGCCGACGGTCTGTTGGTGCGCATGCAAGGCGTGGGCACGTTCGTCGCCGAGCCAAAAAGCCAGTCCGCGCTGTTTGAAGTGCACAACATCGCCGACGAGATCGCCTCCCGTGGCCATCGCCATACTTGCAAGGTGATCACCCTTGAAGAAGAGGCTGCCGGCTCCGAACGTGCGTTGGCGCTCGATATGCGCGAAGGCCAGAAGGTTTTCCACTCGCTGATCGTGCATTTCGAAAACGATATCCCGGTGCAAATCGAAGACCGTTTCGTCAACGCGCTGGTCGCCCCGGAATACCTCAAGCAGGATTTCACCCTGCAAACGCCGTACGCCTACCTGAACCAGGTCGCGCCGCTGACGGAAGGCGAGCACGTGGTCGAGGCGATTCTGGCCGAGGCGTCCGAGTGCAAGTTGCTGCAGATTGAAAAGGGCGAGCCGTGCCTGCTGATTCGTCGCCGCACCTGGTCCGGCCGTCAGCCAGTGACCGCCGCCCGTTTGATCCACCCCGGTTCCCGTCATCGTCTGGAAGGTCGGTTTCATAAATAGAGAGCCACAAATGAAATCCAAGGTTTTACGCGCCAAAGATTACCCACGCATGCCCTGGAAAAACGGCGGCGGCAGCACTGAAGAAATCACCCGCGATGCGGGCGTTGGCCTTGAGGGTTTCGGCTGGCGCCTGTCGATTGCCGACATCGGCGAGTCGGGGGACTTCTCGACATTCACCGGTTACGAGCGGGTCATCACCGTGCTGCAAGGTGACGGCATGACCTTGCGGGTCGATGGCCAGGACACGCATCCGTTGTTACCGCTGCACCCGTTTGCCTTCAGTGGTGAGAGCGAAGTGTCCTGCACATTGCTCGGCGGGCCGATCCGCGACTTCAACCTGATTTATGCGCCGCAGCGTTACAGCGCGCGGTTGCAGTGGCTGGCGGGTGAGCAGCGGTTTTTCAGTTCGGCGGGTACGGTGCTCGTGTTCGGTGTCACCGACGAAATTGAAGTGAAGGTCGGTAACAGCGCCTCACAACTCGGTCGCCATGATTGCCTGCAACTCGACGGTAACGTTGGTCTGCTGGAAGTCTCCCTTAGCGGCCAGTGTTGCGTGATCGAGCTGACAGCACGCTGATTAACTGCTGAACAAATCTAATGTGGCGAGGGGGCTTGCCCCCGTTGGGTGGCGAAGCCGCCCCCCCCATCACTACAACAATTTTGCGACTGCTGCGCAGCCGAACGGGGGCAAGCCCCCTCGCCACAAAAAGCGGTCTTTCCTCCTGTTCCCCAACGCGCACCATCTTGTTACCGAACGCCCCAGCGTGGCGCAAAGCCGCGCTCAAGTAACAGCTACTCCCCCTCGCGCAATCTCCCCCCCGAAAAATTTCATCTCCGCCAAAACCCTTGATCTACAAGCCTCCCAGCCCCTCCAAAACTTTTCTTGAACACCCATCCAACAAGTTGGCCGCTTGATTGCATATGCTTGTATGTACAAGTAAAGACGTATGCGTATGAGTCACGAAGGCTCAACCGTCGTCCACTGATTCGCCGGTGTGCACTGATGCCCATCGGCTTGCTCGCCCACTGCCTGGGTTGGTTTTGGATTGATTGCTGAGGAGTTCTTTTCGTGACTAAATTTCGTGATGTTGAAATCCGTGCCGCACGCGGTAACAAGCTGACCGCCAAGAGCTGGCTGACCGAAGCGCCGCTGCGCATGCTGATGAACAACCTCGACCCGGAAGTCGCCGAGAACCCTAAAGAACTGGTGGTTTACGGTGGTATCGGTCGTGCAGCACGTAACTGGGAATGCTACGACAAGATCGTCGAGAGCCTGACCAACTTGAACGACGACGAGACCCTGCTGGTGCAATCCGGCAAGCCAGTCGGCGTGTTCAAGACCCACACCAATGCACCGCGCGTGCTGATCGCCAACTCCAACCTGGTGCCACACTGGGCGAGCTGGGAACACTTCAACGAGCTCGACGCCAAAGGCCTGGCCATGTACGGCCAGATGACCGCCGGCAGCTGGATCTACATCGGCAGCCAGGGCATCGTTCAGGGCACCTACGAAACTTTCGTCGAAGCCGGTCGCCAACACTACAACGATGACCTGAAAGGTCGTTGGGTCCTGACCGCTGGTCTGGGCGGCATGGGCGGCGCTCAACCTCTGGCCGCTACCCTGGCTGGCGCTTGCTCGCTGAACATCGAATGCCAGCAGGTCAGCATCGATTTCCGCTTGAACAGCCGCTACGTCGACGAGCAGGCCAAAGACCTCGACGACGCGCTGGCCCGCATTGAAAAATACACCAAAGAAGGCAAGGCGATTTCCATCGCGCTGCTGGGTAACGCCGCTGAAATCCTGCCGGAACTGGTTCGTCGTGGCGTACGCCCGGACATGGTCACCGACCAGACCAGCGCCCACGACCCGCTCAACGGTTACCTGCCAGCCGGCTGGACCTGGGAAGAGTACCGCGCTCGCGCCAAGACCGAGCCTGCTGCCGTGGTCAAAGCCGCCAAGCAATCGATGGCCGTACACGTTAAAGCGATGCTGGATTTCCAGAAAATGGGCATCCCGACCTTCGACTACGGCAACAACATCCGTCAGATGGCCCAGGAAGAAGGCGTGGAAAACGCATTCGACTTCCCAGGCTTCGTACCGGCCTATATCCGTCCACTGTTCTGCCGCGGCATCGGCCCATTCCGTTGGGCTGCACTCTCCGGCAACGCCGAAGACATCTACAAGACCGACGCCAAAGTTAAAGAGCTGATCCCGGACGACGCCCACCTGCACAACTGGCTGGACATGGCCCGCGAGCGCATCAGCTTCCAGGGTTTGCCGGCGCGTATCTGCTGGGTTGGTCTGGGCCTGCGCGCCAAGCTGGGCCTGGCGTTCAACGAAATGGTGCGCAGCGGTGAATTGTCCGCGCCCATCGTGATCGGTCGTGACCACCTGGACTCCGGTTCGGTCGCCAGCCCGAACCGCGAAACCGAATCGATGCAGGACGGTTCCGATGCCGTGTCCGACTGGCCACTGCTCAACGCGCTGCTGAACACCGCGAGCGGCGCGACCTGGGTTTCCCTGCACCACGGCGGCGGCGTCGGCATGGGCTTCTCCCAGCACTCGGGCATGGTGATTGTCTGCGATGGTACTGACGAAGCGGCCGAGCGTATTGCTCGCGTACTGCACAACGACCCGGCGACCGGTGTCATGCGTCACGCCGATGCGGGTTATCAGATCGCGATCGACTGCGCCAAGGAACAAGGGCTGAACCTGCCGATGATTACTGGCAAATAAAAACAAGACCTGTGGGAGCGAGCCTGCTCGCGAATGCGGTGGGTCAATCAACATCGATGCTGGATGTGATGACCTCTTCGCGAGCAGGCTCGCTCCCACAAGTGCCAACAACAGAAATCGGTTATTCCCATAACAATCCACAGAGGTTGAACCATGGCTGTCAGCGAACGTGCAGGCAACAAACCGTTGATCGAGAAGCGCTCGATCGACTACATCCCGGAAGCGGAAAGACACGGTCGTCTATTTAGCCAGTTCACCCTGTGGATGGGTGCCAACCTGCAAATCACCGCGATTGTCACCGGGGCCCTGGCCGTGGTGCTGGGCGGTGACGTGTTCTGGTCGTTGATCGGTCTGTTGATCGGTCAACTGCTGGGCGGCGGGGTCATGGCGTTGCATGCGGCGCAAGGGCCCAAGCTGGGTCTGCCGCAGATGATTTCCAGCCGGGTACAGTTCGGCGTGTATGGCGCGGCCATCCCGATCGTGCTGGTCTGCCTGATGTACCTCGGCTTCACCGCAACGGGTACCGTGCTTTCCGGTCAGGCGCTGGGCCAGTTGTTTGACGTCAGCGACAGCGTCGGCATTCTGATCTTCGCCAGTGTCATCGTGCTGGTCACGGTGCTCGGTTATCGGGTGATCCATTGGATCGGCCGTGTTGCCAGTGTCATTGGCGTGATTGCCTTTGTTTATCTGTTCAGCCGTCTGATGAGCCAGGTCGATGTGGGCGCACTGTTGCAAATCCGCCACTTCAGCTGGAGCAGTTTCTTGCTCGCGGTATCGCTCGCGGCGTCCTGGCAGATCGCCTTCGGCCCTTATGTGGCTGACTACTCGCGCTACCTGCCGAGCAAGACTTCCTCGGTGAAAACTTTCTTTGCCGCAGGCGCAGGTTCGGTCATTGGCGCACAAGTGGCGATGGTCCTCGGCGTGTTCGCTGCCGCATCGGCCAACGGCCAATTCGCCGGCCACGAAGTCGCCTATATCGTCGGTCTGGGCGGTACCGGTGCCACCGCTGCGCTGCTGTATTTCAGCATCGCGTTCGGCAAGGTCACCATCTCCACGCTGAACTCCTACGGCAGCTTCATGTGCATTGCGACCATCATCAGCGGCTTCCGTGGTGACCTGAAAGTATCGCGCTTGCAGCGTCTGGTCTTCGTGCTGGTGATCGTCGGTGCGGCGACCCTGATGGCGTTGCTCGGCCAGCACTCGTTCCTCGGTGCGTTCAAGTCCTTCATCCTGTTCCTGCTGGCGTTCTTCACGCCATGGAGCGCGATCAACCTGGTGGACTACTACTGCATCACCCGCGAGCGCTATGACGTGCCGGCGCTGGCCGATCCAAAAGGTCGCTACGGCCGTTGGAACGCCCTCGGTATCAGCGTCTATGTCTTCGGTGTGCTGGTGCAGCTGCCGTTCATCTCCACCAAGTTCTATACCGGTCCGCTGGTGGCGGCCCTGGGTGATGTGGATATTTCCTGGATCATCGGTCTGGTGATTCCCGCAGCCCTGTATTACGTGTGTGCGAAAAAATGGCACGGCACCGTGCCCGATCAACTGATTCTGCCGGTCGAGCAGGACAGCATTGTACAACCTAAAACAAGCGGGACCGGTCGCGTTGCGACGCAGGCCTGATTGGACGTGGACAGGGCTGGATGCCTCTTGACTGCCGTAAGCCAATTCATGATTAGGAGCGTCACAACAATGAAATCGAACAAGACCCTGCTGACCACATTACTTTCCATGGGCCTGCTGGCCAGTGCTGGCGCCACTCAGGCTGCTGGTTGGTGCGAGTCGGGCAAACCGGTGAAATTTGCCGGCCTGAACTGGGAAAGCGCGATGCTGCTGACCGACGTGATGCAAGTCGTGTTGGAGAAAGGCTACGACTGCAAGACCGACAGCCTGCCGGGTAACTCCATCACCATGGAAAACGCCCTGAGCAGCAACGACATCCAGGTGTTTGCCGAAGAGTGGGTCGGCCGCAGCGAAGTCTGGAACAAGGCCGAGAAGGCCGGCAAAGTCGTCGGTGTCGGCGCACCTGTGGTGGGCGCAATCGAAGGCTGGTACGTGCCGCGTTACGTCATCGAAGGCGATGCCAAGCGCAAGCTGGAAGCCAAGGCTCCTGACCTGAAAAACATTGCCGATCTGGGCAAATACTCGGCGATATTCAAGGACGCCGAAGAGCCCTCCAAGGGCCGTTTCTACAACTGCCCGGCCGGCTGGACCTGCGAGCTGGACAACAGCGAAATGCTGAAGAGCTACGGCCTGGAAAGCACCTACACCAACTTCCGCCCAGGCACCGGCCCGGCGCTGGATGCGGCCGTGCTGTCGAGCTACAAGCGTGGCGAGCCGATCCTGTTCTACTACTGGTCGCCAACCCCGCTGATGGGCCAGATCGACGCGGTGAAACTTGAAGAGAAAACAGGCGTGAACAAGACCGTGACCATCAAGGTCGGCCTGTCCAAGACTTTCCACGAGCAAGCCCCGGAACTGGTGGCCGTGCTGGAAAAGGTCAACGTGCCAATCGACATCCTCAACCAGAACCTTGGACGCATGACCAAAGAGCGGATCGAGTCGCCAAAACTGGCCAAGATCTTCTTGAAGGAACATCCTGAAGTCTGGCACGCATGGGTGAGCGAAGACGCAGCCAAGAAAATCGACGCGGCCTTGTAGGTTGAGCCTCTCCGACTGCCTGTAGCGGCAGTCGGACGCTTGATCGCAACCCCTTGATTGAGAGTCTCTTATGTTTCCCGAAAGCTTTACCTTTTCCATCGCCGACTGGGTCAACGGTTGGGTCGATGCGCTGGTCACCAACTACGGCGACGTGTTCCGGCAGATCTCTGACACGCTGCTGTGGGCCATCGTCAACCTTGAAGGCCTGCTGCGTGCGGCGCCCTGGTGGCTGATGCTCGCCATCGTCGCAGGCATAGCCTGGCACGCCACGCGCAAAGTCGTGACCACGGCCGTGATTGTCGGCTTGTTGTTCCTGGTGGGTGCGGTCGGCCTCTGGGACAAGCTGATGCAAACCCTGGCGCTGATGATGGTCGCGACGATCATTTCGGTGCTGATCGGCATTCCGCTGGGCATTCTCTCGGCGCGCAGCAATCGCCTGCGTTCGATCTTGATGCCGTTGCTGGACATCATGCAGACCATGCCGAGCTTCGTGTACCTGATCCCGGTGCTGATGCTGTTTGGCCTGGGCAAGGTTCCGGCGATTTTCGCCACCGTGATCTACGCCGCTCCCCCGCTGATTCGCTTGACCGACCTGGGCATTCGCCAGGTAGACGGTGAAGTGATGGAAGCAATCAACGCCTTCGGTGCGAACCGCTGGCAGCAACTGTTTGGCGTGCAATTGCCCCTGGCGTTGCCGAGCATCATGGCCGGGATCAACCAGACGACGATGATGGCGCTGTCGATGGTGGTGATTGCCTCGATGATCGGTGCCCGTGGCTTGGGCGAAGACGTACTGGTGGGGATTCAGACCCTCAACGTCGGACGTGGCCTGGAAGCCGGTCTGGCGATCGTGATTCTGGCTGTGGTGATCGACCGCATTACTCAGGCGTACGGTCGGGCACGGCATGAGGTGAGCAAATGAACAACGCGACCGTGAGCAAGATCGAAGTCAAAAACGTCTTCAAGATTTTCGGCAACCGTTCCAAGGATGCGCTGGCGATGATTGGCCAGGGCAAGACCAAAGACCAGGTGCTGTCCGAAACCGGCTGCGTGGTCGGCGTGAACGATCTGTCCCTGAGCATCGGCACTGGCGAGATCTTCGTGATCATGGGCCTGTCGGGTTCGGGCAAATCGACCCTGGTGCGCCACTTCAATCGCCTGATCGATCCGACCAGCGGCGCGATCCTGGTGGACGGCGTGGACATCCTGCAATACGACATGGAAGCCCTGCGCGAATTTCGCCGGCACAAGATCAGCATGGTGTTCCAGAGCTTCGGCCTGCTGCCGCACAAGACCGTGGTGGATAACGTCGCCTACGGCCTGAAAGTGCGCGGCGAGAGCAAGCAAATGTGCTCCGAGCGCGCGCTGCACTGGATCAACACCGTCGGCCTCAAGGGCTACGAAAACAAATACCCGCATCAGCTCTCCGGCGGCATGCGTCAGCGTGTGGGCCTGGCCCGCGCCTTGGCCGCAGACACCGACATCATCCTGATGGACGAAGCGTTCAGCGCCCTCGACCCGTTGATCCGCGCCGAGATGCAGGACCAGTTGCTGGAACTGCAAAAGACCCTGCACAAGACCATCGTCTTCATCACCCACGACCTCGACGAGGCCGTGCGCATCGGCAACCGCATCGCGATCCTCAAGGACGGCCGCCTGATTCAGGTCGGCACCCCGCGCGAGATCCTGCATTCGCCGGCGGATGAGTATGTCGACCGGTTCGTGCAGCGTCGGGCTGCGGTGGTTTAAGAGATTTGCGGTGACTGTGCTGGCCCCTTCGCGAGCAGGCTCGCTCCCACATTGGAATGCGTACCCCTGTGGGAGCGAGCCTGCTCGCGAAGGCGGCGGTGGAGCTGCATCAAAATTGAAGAAATACAGTTGAGGTCAAAGATGTCCCAGGCTGAAAAAATCGTTATCACTGAAGCGCAGGTCCGCTGGCAGGATGTGGTCGCCGTCGCCCGTCATGGCGCGCAGCTTGAGCTGTCGGCGCCGGTCTGGGCACGCATTGAAAACGCCCAGGGCATCGTCCAGCGCATCGTCACCAGCGGCGAGCGTGCCTATGGCATCAACACCGGGCTGGGTGCGTTGTGCAACGTGTCCCTGCAAGATGAACAACTCAGTCAGTTGTCGCGCAACACCCTGCTCAGCCACGCCTGTGGCGTCGGTGCGCCGCTGACCAACGAGCAGACGCGCGCCATCATGTGCGCCGCCGTCGTCAACTACAGCCACGGCAAATCCGGCCTGCACCGCCAGGTGGTCGAAGCCCTGCTGGCGCTGCTCAACCGTGGCATCACCCCGCAAGTGCCGTCTCAGGGTTCCGTCGGCTACCTGACGCACATGGCGCACATCGGCATCGCGCTGCTGGGCGTCGGCAATGTCAGCTATCGCGGGCAGATCGTTTCCGCTCAGCAAGCCCTGGCCGAAGAAGGCCTGCAACCGGTCAAGCTCGGCGCCAAGGACGGTTTGTGCCTGGTCAACGGTACGCCGTGCATGACCGGCCTCAGCTGCCTGGCGATTGCCGACGCCGCGCATTTGCTGCAGTGGGCCGACGTGATCGGCGCCATGAGTTTCGAAGCCCAGCGCGGTCAGATCGACGCGTTCGATGCCGAGATCATCGCGCTCAAACCGCACCCAGGCATGCAGCAAGTCGGCATCAACCTGCGCGCCGTGCTCGATGGCAGTGAAGTGATCGCCAGCAGCAAAGGCATTCGCACCCAGGACGCCTTGAGCATTCGCTCGATCCCGCAGGTCCACGGCGCTGCCCGTGACCAACTGGTTCACGCGACTCAACAGATTGAAAACGAACTCAACGGTGCCACCGATAACCCATTGGTGCTGGGCACGCCGGACAACTATCGCGTCGTTTCCCAAGCCAATCCGCACGGCCAGTCCGTAGCGATGGCGGCGGACTTGCTGGCCATCGCCATGGCTGAAATCGGCTCCATCGCCGAGCGTCGCCTCGATCGCCTGATCAACCCGCACGTCAGCGGTCTGCCGGCGTTTCTGGTGGCCAACCCGGGCGTCAACTCCGGGATGATGATCGTCCAGTACGTCGCCGCTTCCCTGTGCGCGGAAAACCGTCAATTGGCGCAACCGGCCGTGCTCGACAATTACGTCACGTCCGGCCTGCAGGAAGACCACTTGAGCCTGGGCACCAACGCCGCGCTGAAGCTGCATCGTGCGCTGGAAAACTGCACGCAGATCCTCGCCATCGAGTACTTGCTGGCGGCCCAGGCGTTTGAATTCTTGAAAGAGCAACGCTTTGGCGCGGGCACCGATGCGGCGTGGCGTCTGCTGCGCGAGCGTGTTCCTGCTTATGATCAGGACCGCTGGCTGGCGCCGGACATCGCTGCGGCCGCCGCGGTATTGAAAGAACAGAATTTGCTGCACAACGCTGTACCGAACCTGAACTGAAATCCACAACACCAGCGTGCCAAGGCGCCAGCCCCTCTCAAAAAGTCGGGAAGCGACGGACAACGGAAATTTCCGGAGCGTCTGGTTAGTTAATAAAAACTCTCAAAAGGAGAATGATGTGACTGCGCTTAATTTGATTCCCGGCCAACTGAGCCTTGCCCAACTGCGTGATGTGTATCAGCAACCGGTCAAAATCACCCTCGACCACAGCGCCTCGGCGCAGATCGAGGCCAGCGTTGCCTGCGTGGAACAGATCCTCGCCGAGAACCGCACCGCCTACGGCATCAACACCGGTTTCGGCCTGCTGGCCTCGACCCGCATCGCCAGCGAAGACCTGGAAAACCTCCAGCGCTCGCTGGTGTTGTCCCACGCCGCCGGTGTCGGCGAGCCGATCAGCGACGCGCTGGTGCGCCTGGTCATGGTGCTCAAGGTCAACAGCTTGAGCCGTGGTTTTTCCGGTATTCGTCGCGTGGTCATCGACGCGCTGATCGCCCTGATCAACGCCGAGGTTTACCCGCACATTCCACTGAAAGGCTCGGTCGGTGCTTCCGGCGATTTGGCGCCGTTGGCCCACATGTCGCTGGTGCTGCTGGGTGAAGGCAAGGCTCGCTACAAAGGCGAGTGGATGGAAGCCACCGAAGCGCTGAAAGTCGCTGGTCTGACCCCGCTGACCCTGGCTGCGAAAGAAGGCCTGGCGCTGCTCAACGGCACTCAGGTTTCTACCGCTTATGCATTGCGCGGTTTGTTTGAAGGTGAAGACCTGTTCGCTGGCGCCGTAGCACTGGGTGCGCTGACCGTTGAAGCGGTATTGGGCTCGCGCTCGCCGTTCGACGCGCGCATCCACGCTGCTCGTGGCCAGAAAGGCCAGATCGACGCCGCTGCCGCATACCGTGATTTGCTGGGCGAACGCAGCGAAGTGTCCGATTCGCACGAAAACTGCGAAAAGGTCCAGGACCCGTACTCCCTACGCTGCCAGCCACAAGTCATGGGCGCCTGCCTGACTCAGTTCCGTCAGGCTGCCGAAGTGTTGGCCGTCGAAGCCAACGCCGTGTCGGATAACCCGCTGGTGTTCGCCGCTGAAGGCGACGTGATTTCCGGCGGTAACTTCCACGCCGAACCGGTGGCCATGGCTGCTGACAACATGGCGCTGGCCATCGCGGAAATCGGCTCCCTGAGCGAGCGCCGTATCTCGCTGATGATGGACAAGCACATGTCGCAACTGCCGCCGTTCCTGGTGGCAAACGGCGGAGTGAACTCCGGCTTCATGATCGCCCAGGTGACGGCGGCGGCACTGGCCAGCGAGAACAAGGCCCTGGCGCATCCGCATTCGGTGGACAGCCTGCCAACTTCGGCCAACCAGGAAGACCACGTGTCCATGGCTCCGGCGGCGGGCAAGCGTCTGTGGGAAATGGCAGAAAACACCCGCGGTGTGCTGGCAGTGGAATGGCTGGCGGCGGTGCAGGGCCTGGACTTGCGCAATGGTCTGAAAACCTCGCCGACACTGGAAAAGGCGCGGGCGATTCTGCGTAACGAAGTGCCGTTCTACGAGAAGGACCGCTTCTTTGCGCCGGACATCAATGCCGCGACCGAGTTGTTGGCATCGCGTTGCCTGAACGAGTTGATCACGGCGAAGTTGCTGCCGAGCCTGTAACGGCCCCTTCGCGAGCAGGCTCGCTCCCACAGTGGATTGCGTAAACCCTGTGGGAGCAAGCCTGCTCGCGATTCGATTTTGAATTTGATGGAGACTCGGGATGAAAACTCTCTGGCAACACTGCCACGTCGCAACCATGGCGCAAGGCGTCTACTCGATTATCGAGGACGCGGCCATCGTGACGTCAGGTGCGCTCATTGAGTGGATCGGCCCGCGCGCTGAACTGCCGGCGGGCGAGTACCCGGCAGTCAATGATCTTAAAGGGGCCTGGGTGACTCCGGGCCTGATCGACTGCCACACCCACACGGTGTTTGGCGGTAACCGCAGCGGTGAATTCGAACAGCGTCTGCAAGGCGTCAGCTACGCGGAAATCGCCGCGGCCGGTGGTGGCATCGCCAGCACCGTGCGCGCCACCCGCGCGGCGACCGAAGATGAGCTGTTCGCCAGCGCCGCCAAGCGTCTGAAAAGCCTGATGCGCGACGGCGTGACCACGGTCGAAATGAAATCCGGTTACGGCCTCGACCTGGTCAGCGAACGTAAAATCCTTCGCGTGATCCGCCGCCTCGGCGCCGAACTGCCGGTGAGCGTGCGCAGCACCTGCCTTGCCGCCCACGCCTTGCCGCCGGAATATGCCGATCGCGCCGACGACTACATCGATCACATCTGCGCCGACATGCTCCCGGCCCTTGCTGCCGAAGGACTGGTGGACGCGGTGGACGCCTTCTGCGAATACCTGGCGTTCTCGCCGGCGCAGGTCGAGCGTGTGTTCATCACTGCACAGGAACTCGGATTGCCGGTGAAGCTGCACGCCGAGCAATTGTCGTCGCTACACGGTTCGAGCCTGGCGGCGCGTTATCACGCACTGTCGGCCGATCACCTGGAGTTCATGACCGAGGACGACGCCATCGCCATGGCCAAGTCCGGAACCGTCGCGGTGCTGCTGCCAGGCGCGTTCTACTTCCTGCGGGAAACCCAGTTGCCGCCCATGGAAGCCCTGCGCAAGCACGGGGTGAAAATCGCCATCGCCAGCGACCTCAACCCTGGCACCTCGCCGGCGCTGTCGTTGCGCTTGATGCTGAACATGGCCTGTACCTGTTTCCGCATGACCCCGGAAGAAGCCCTGGCCGGTGCAACGATTCACGCCGCCACCGCGCTGGGCATGGCCGACACCCACGGTTCGCTGGAAGCCGGCAAGGTCGCGGACTTTGTCGCCTGGCAAATCGATCGTCCGGCCGACCTGTCGTACTGGCTGGGCGGTGACCTGGAAAAACGCGTCGTGCGTCACGGCGTCGAGACAAGCGTTTAGGAGAGCAGTTGTGGATAAGGTTCTGAACTTCAAACAAGGCCGCGTGCCGCTGCTGATCAGCATGCCCCACGCCGGCCTGCGCCTGACCCCGGCGGTTGAAGCCGGGTTGATCCCCGACGCCCGCAGCCTGCCGGACACCGACTGGCACATTCCGCAGCTCTACGAGTTTGCCGCCGAGTTGGGCGCGAGCACGCTGGCGGCCGAGTATTCGCGATTCGTGATCGACTTGAACCGGCCTTCCGACGACAAGCCTTTGTATGTCGGCGCGACCACTGGTCTATACCCGGCGACGCTGTTCGACGGCATACCGTTGTTCCGCGAAGGGCTGGAGCCTTCGAAAGAAGAGCGCGCCACCTGGCTGGAGCAGATCTGGACGCCGTACCACAGCACCTTGCAGAACGAGCTGGCGCGACTGAAAGCCGAGTTCGGTTATGCGTTGCTGTTCGACGCGCACTCGATCCGCTCGATCATCCCGCACCTGTTCGACGGCAAACTGCCGGACTTCAACCTCGGTACCTTCAATGGCGCCAGTTGCGATCCGCAGTTGGCGACTCAACTGGAAGCGATCTGCGCGAAGCACACCGATTACAGCCATGTGCTGAACGGTCGTTTCAAGGGCGGTCACATCACCCGGCATTACGGTAACCCGGCCGAAAATATTCATGCGGTGCAACTGGAGTTGGGCCAGTGCACGTACATGGAAGAATTCGAGCCGTTCCGCTATCGCCCGGATCTGGCTGCGCCGACGCAAGTGGTACTCAAGGAATTGCTGCAAGGCCTGCTGGCCTGGGGCAAAACCCACTACAAACGCTAAAACCTTACACAAAACCCTGTGGGAGCGAGCCTGCTCGCGAAGGCGGTTTATCAGTGACATCAATGTCGGCTGATCCACCGCTTTCGCGAGCAGGCTCGCTCCCACATTGGTTTGGCGTTCACTTCGACACCTGACAGGAACTGTCGCCACCGTGCAAATCTCGGTCGCCACAGTTCGCTTTTACCCTCTCGCTGCTGCGTAATGTGCTGAGCACGGTGCACGAAGACACCGGCCCTCACAATAATCTGCCGCACGAGACTCTCCCGATGAAAAGACTGTTCACCCGCTGTCTCTCAATCCTCTGCGGCACGGCTCTTCTGAGCACCAGCGTCCTGGCCAGTGACGATGCTTCCTGCAAAGCCGTGCGCATGGGCGTGGTCAACTGGACCGATGTCATTGCCACCAGTGGCATGGCCGATGTGCTGCTCAATGGCCTCGGCTACGAAAGCAAGCAAACCAGCGCCGTGCAGCAAATCATCTTCGCCGGCATCCGCGACAAGCGCCTCGACATCTTCCTCGGTTACTGGAAACCGGCGATGGACAAAAACATCGCGCCGTTCGTGGCCGCCAATCAAGTGAAAGTCATGGACAAGCCGAGCTTGGCCGATGCCCAGGCGACGCTCGCGGTGCCTGATTACGTGGCCGCCGCTGGATTGAAAACCTTCGCCGATATCGCAAAATTCAAGGATCAGCTCGGGGGCAAGATCTATGGCATCGAGCCGGGTAGCGGCGCCAACACCACGATCAAAACCATGATCGAGACTAATCACTTTGGCTTGAAGGATTTCAAACTGATCGAGTCTGGTGAGGCCGGCATGCTGGCCGCCGTGCAACGGGCGGTGAATCGCAAGGAATTCGTGGTGTTCGTCGGCTGGACGCCGCACCCGATGAACATCAACATGAAGATCGCCTACCTGACCGGCAGTGAAGACGTGTACGGGCCGAACGAAGGCGCGGCGACCGTTTCCACCGTTACCGCGCCGGATTACGCCCAGCGTTGCCCGAACGTCAACCGTCTGCTGGAAAACCTGACGTTTACCGCGTCCCAGGAAAGCCAGTTGATGGTGCCGATCATGGAGCGCAAGACACCGCAGGACGTGGCCAGGCAATGGTTGCGTGATCACCCGGAAGATTTGCAGCGGTGGTTGGCGGGCGTGTCCAGTTTTGATGGCAAGGATGGCGTCGCAACCGTACAGGCCACTTTGAAAAACTGAGTTCAGATGCACGAATTGTGGGAGCGAGCCTGCTCGCGAAGAGGGTGTGTCAGACGACATTAATGGTGGCTGTCCCTCCGCCTTCGCGAGCAGGCTCGCTCCCACATAGTGGTTTTAGCCTCCCTGAACGAACTGGCACCAGGCTCATGACTACCTACCCGCTTTCCGAACAGATGACGGCCTTCGTCGAGAAGACTGTCAGCTTCAACAGCACCGACACCAGCCTCGCCGGTCTGCGCCTGGCCTACAGCGAGATGTGCCGGGCGTTCACCCCGCCACGTCCTGAAGGGCTCTACGTCGTCGATTTCGCTTTGGCCGGTGTGGCCGTCAGGTCTTACCAGCCACACGCCACGCCATCGTCCGATGCATGCCCGTGCATTGTGTATCTGCACGGTGGCGGATGGGTGGTCGGCGATCTGGATTCCCACGACTTCATCTGCGCCGAGCTCGCCTCCACACTCGGTGTGTTGGTGATTGCCGTTGATTACCGCCTGGCGCCGGAACATCCGTTTCCGGCGGGGTTCGATGATTGCCTCAAGGTCTGGCGCGCGTTGCGCACCGGGCCGTTCCAGCTTGATCCCGAACGGACGCTGGTGATGGGAGACAGTGCCGGCGGCAATCTGGCTGCGGCATTGTGCCTGGCGCTGCGCGATGCCCACGAACCACTGCCCGCTGCGCAGGTCCTGATCTATCCGGGACTGGGCGGCGATCAACAGTCGCCATCGCGCAGCGAATGTATCGATGCGCCGTTGCTCAGCAGCAGCGATGTCGATTGCTATCACGCCTTGTACTTGCGCGGCAGCCGACAGCCGGGTGCCTACGCCATGCCGTTGCTCGCCGGGAATTTCGGTGGACTGCCGCCGGCCTTGATTGCCGTCGCGCAATTCGACCCGCTGCGCGATGACGGCGTGCTGTACGCCGAGCAACTGGAAGCCGCCGGCGTGGACACCACGTTGTACTACGGCGAAGGGCTGGTTCACGGCTGTTTGCGCGCACGCGGCCAGGTCGCCGAGGTCGACGCACTCTATGAAACGCTGCTCGGGTTTTTGGCTGACAGACTCTGACGCTGCAAGGGGCATGCTCATTGACGTAATTCGGGTTTATGATGCCGGACGGCAGAATAATAGAAGTCCCCCCAGGGATGACCTCGACCCCTTACGGAGCGCGCAATGCAGACTTTGTACCCACAGATCAAACCCCACGCCCGGCACGATCTGGCCGTCGATGACACCCATACGCTCTATGTCGACGAAAGCGGTTCACCGGAAGGTTTGCCGGTGGTGTTCATCCACGGCGGCCCCGGCGCCGGGTGTGATGCCCAGAGCCGGCGGTATTTCGATCCAAACCTGTATCGCATTGTCACCTTTGACCAGCGTGGTTGCGGTCGCTCCACCCCCCACGCGAGCCTTGAAAACAACACCACCTGGGATCTGGTCGCCGACCTTGAGCGAATTCGCAAGCATCTGGGCATCGACAAATGGGTGCTGTTTGGCGGCTCCTGGGGTTCGACCCTGGCGCTGGCCTACGCACAAACCCATCCGGAGCGTGTCCACGGCCTGATCCTGCGTGGGATCTTTCTCTGCCGTCCGCAGGAAATCGAGTGGTTCTACCAGGCAGGCGCCAGCCGTCTGTTCCCCGATTACTGGCAGGACTACATTGCGCCGATCCCGCTGGACGAGCGCGGTGACTTGCTCAGCGCTTTCCACAAGCGCCTGATCGGCAACGACCAGATTGCCCAGATGCATGCGGCCAAGGCCTGGTCCACGTGGGAAGGCCGGACCGCGACGTTGCGTCCGAACCCGCTGGTGGTCGATCGCTTCTCGGAGCCTCAGCGTGCGTTGTCAATTGCACGCATCGAATGTCACTACTTCACCAACAATGCCTTCCTTGAGCCCAACCAGCTCATCCGTGACATGGGCAAGATTGCCCATTTGCCCGGTGTGATCATCCACGGTCGCTACGATGTGATTTGCCCACTGGATAACGCCTGGGAATTGCACCAGAACTGGCCGAACAGTGAATTGCAGATCATCCGTGACGCCGGCCATGCCGCCGCCGAACCGGGCATCACCGATGCGCTGGTTCGGGCTGCCGGCCAGATGGCGCGCCGCTTGCTCGACCTGCCGCCCGAAGAAGCATGAAGGGGCTGTTGCAACGCGTACGAGGTGCGCGAGTCGAGGTTGCGGGGGAAGTGGTGGGGGCGGTCGACCAGGGGTTGCTGGTGCTGGTCGCCGTCGAGCCCGAGGATACTCGGGCCAGCGCCGACAAACTTCTGAATAAGCTGCTTAACTATCGGGTATTCAGCGACGCCGAGGGCAAGATGAATCTGTCCCTGGCGGATGTCGGTGGAGGGTTGCTGCTGGTCTCACAGTTCACCCTGGCTGCTGACACAAAAAGCGGGCTGCGTCCGAGTTTTTCGACCGCGGCCCCTCCCGCGTTGGGTGAGGAGCTATTCGACTATCTATTAGGCAAAGCGAAACAGGTGCATGGCACTGTGGCATCAGGTAGATTCGGCGCGGATATGCAGGTGCACCTGGTCAACGATGGCCCGGTAACCTTCCTGTTACAGACCTGAAAGCGCTTGAAACAACTTTTTAAGGGCTTTTCGACTGTAAACAGGCGTTTTTCGCGAGAAATACTTTGTTGCGCCTGATGCGTTGTAACGCGGCCTACTAGATAATCGCGCGCTACGGGGATCGGCGTTCGTTGGTCCATTTTGACTTAGGTAGAGACTTGTCCTGGACCGTTTGGGGAATCATTTAGCCCCATCGGAGTCGGAACAATGCTCGCCAACTTGGCAAGAGTGGTTTGCAAGGTCGGTTTTTTCATGCCGTTGACCGTGCAAACCCTTCAACTGGCCGTTGGTTTTTTGATCTGTTTTCGGCGAGGGTTGCTCGTGATTGTTAGTCCCTGTAATGCACCAAAATTGACTGCCAAACGGTTCCGAAGCGCTCTGGTAGCGGGCTCTGCACTGCTCTGCCTATTCAGCGCCGGCCAGCTTTGGGCATTCAATCTGGAGGATGTGTCGGTCAAGGCAAAAGAGCTGGCCGCACAAAAATACGAAGCTCCGCGCAGTAACCTGCCGAACGAGTTCCGCGAGATGAAATTCGCGGACTATCAGAAAATTCGTTTCCTGACCGAAAAAGCCGAATGGGCCGATCAGAAAACCCCATTCAAGCTGTCGTTCTATCACCAGGGTATGCATTTCGATACGCCGGTGAAAATCAACGAAATCACAGCTAACTCCGTCGAAGAAATCAAATACGACCCAAGTCGTTTCGATTTCGGCGACGTGAAGTTCGATCCTAAGGCCACCGAGCAACTGGGTTATGCCGGTTTCCGGGTGCTGTACCCGATCAACAAGGCTGACAAGCAAGACGAAATCATGACCATGCTCGGCGCCAGCTACTTCCGCGTCGTCGGCAAGGGCCACGTCTATGGTTTGTCTGCGCGCGGCATGGCGATTGATACCGCGTTGCCATCCGGCGAAGAATTCCCGCGTTTCACCGAGTTCTGGATTCAACAGCCAAAGCCGGGTGACAAACACCTGGTGATTTTCGCCCTGCTGGATTCGCCACGTGCAACCGGTGCCTATCGCCTGACCCTGCGTCCGGGCAGCGACACCATTGTCGACGTCAAGGCGCAGATGTTCCTGCGCGACAAGGTTGGCAAGCTGGGTGTTGCTCCATTGACCAGCATGTACCTGTTCGGCGCCAACCAGCCTTCGAAAGTGCTGAACTACCGTCGTGAGCTGCACGATTCCAGCGGCCTGGCGATCCACGCAGGCAACGGCGAGTGGATCTGGCGTCCATTGAACAACCCGAAACACCTGTCGGTGAGCAACTTCTCGGTCGAGAACCCGCGTGGTTTTGGTCTGCTGCAACGTGGCCGTGATTTCAGCCACTACGAAGACCTCGACGACCGCTACGACAAGCGCCCAAGCGCCTGGATCGAGCCGAAGGGTGATTGGGGCAAAGGTACCGTGGATCTGGTCGAGATTCCGACCGCCGACGAAACCAACGATAATATCGTGGCTTTCTGGAACCCGGAAAAACTGCCAGAGCCTGGCCAGCCGCTCGATGTCGCTTATCGTATGCACTGGACCATGGACGAGTCCGCGATTCACGCGCCTGACAGTGCCTGGGTCAAACAGACCCTGCGCTCCACTGGTGACGTTAAACAGTCCAACCTGATCCGTCAGCCGGACGGCAGCGTTGCTTATCTGGTGGACTTCGAAGGCCCGTCCCTGGCGGCATTGCCACCGGATGCGGACGTTCGCAGCCAGGTCAGCGTGGGCGACAACGCCGAACTGGTCGAGAATAGCGTGCGTTACAACCCTGAAACCAAGGGCTGGCGCCTGACGCTGCGCATGAAGATCAAGGACGCAGGAAAAGCCACCGAAATGCGCGCGGCGCTGGTGCAGAACATCGTGCCGGCAGACTTGGCCAAGACGTCGATTCCAGCCTCGAACTCGTCTGTCGCCAAAGCCGACAAGGTTGCCGCCAAGCAACAGGAAAAAGCCGACAAGGAAGCCAAGCAGGCAGAGGCCAAGCAGGCCGATGCCAAGCCGGTTGCAGATGCCAAGGACAAGGCTAATAAAGACGCCAAGCAGCCAGTGGCTGCCGACGCGGCCCCAGCCACACCGGAATCGGGATCGACTGAAGAAGTCCTGACCGAGACCTGGAGCTATCAGTTGTCTGCCGATGAGTAATTCTCAAGTACAGCCAGAGACGCTTGCCGAGTATCTGGCGCATCTACCGATGACCGACGAGCAGCGCGCGGAACTCGCGGGCTGCCAGTCCTTCAGCGAATTGCACCAGCGTCTGTCGTCCTCGACGTTCGACGCTCCGACCGAGGCTGCCCAAGCCTCGGTAGGCCGTCGCTTGACCCTGAACACTGCGCAAGAACTGGAAGAAGCGGAAATGCTGGCGGTCGACGCCAGTGGTCGGGTTTGCCTCAAGGCGACCCCGCCGATCCGTCGGACCAAAGTCGTGCCGGAGCCGTGGCGCACCAACATTCTGGTGCGCGGCTGGCGTCGTCTGACCGGTCGCACCAATCCGCCGGCACCGCCGAAAGATGAACGTGTGCTGCCGGCAGCTCGCTGGCGCACCGTGGGTTCGATCCGTCGCTACATTCTGCTGGTGTTGATGCTCGGTCAGACCATCGTCGCCGGCTGGTACATGAAAGGCATCATGCCGTACCAGGGCTGGTCGTTCGTCGACCTCAACGAAGTGCTGCATCAACCGCTGCTGCAAACCGCCACGCAAGTGCTGCCATATGCCCTGCAAACCAGCATCCTGATTCTGTTCGGGATTCTGTTCTGCTGGGTGTCGGCCGGTTTCTGGACCGCGTTGATGGGCTTCCTTGAATTGCTTACCGGGCACGATAAATACCGCATCTCCGGTAAAAGTGCCGGTAATGAGCCGATTCCGAAGGATGCGCGCACCGCATTGGTGATGCCGATCTGCAACGAAGACGTGCCGCGTGTATTTGCCGGTCTGCGGGCAACGTTTGAATCGGTAGCGGCCACGGGTGACCTGGATCGCTTCGACTTCTTCGTCCTCAGCGACAGTAACGACGCCGACATTTGCGTTGCCGAGCAGCAAGCCTGGCTGGACGTCTGCCGCGAAGCCGGTGGCTTCGGCAAGATCTTCTACCGCCGCCGTCGCCGTCGCGTGAAACGTAAAAGCGGTAACCTCGACGACTTCTGCCGTCGTTGGGGCGGTGACTACAAGTACATGGTCGTGCTCGACGCGGACTCCGTGATGAGCGGCGAATGCCTGACCAGCCTGGTGCGCCTGATGGAAGCCACACCGGACGCCGGGATCATCCAGACCGCGCCGCGTGCGTCGGGCATGGACACCCTGTATGCGCGCATGCAGCAGTTTGCGACGCGTGTGTACGGTCCGTTGTTTACCGCCGGTCTGCACTTCTGGCAGTTGGGTGAATCCCACTACTGGGGCCACAACGCGATCATCCGCATGAAGCCATTCATCGAGCACTGCGCCCTGGCGCCGTTGCCGGGCAAGGGTGCTTTCGCCGGTGCGATTCTGTCCCACGACTTCGTTGAAGCAGCGCTGATGCGCCGTGCCGGCTGGGGCGTATGGATTGCCTACGATTTGCCGGGCAGCTACGAAGAACTGCCGCCCAACCTGCTGGACGAACTCAAGCGTGACCGTCGCTGGTGTCACGGTAACCTGATGAACTTCCGCCTGTTCCTGGTCAAGGGCATGCACCCGGTTCACCGGGCGGTGTTCCTGACCGGCGTGATGTCTTACCTGTCGGCGCCGTTGTGGTTCTTCTTCCTCGTGCTGTCGACGGCGCTGCTGGCGGTCAACACGCTGATGGAACCGCAATACTTCATGGAGCCGCGACAGCTGTATCCGCTGTGGCCGCAATGGCATCCGGACAAGGCTGTGGCGCTGTTCTCCACGACCATCGTGCTGCTGTTCCTGCCGAAGCTGTTGAGCATCCTCCTGATCTGGGCCAAGGGTGCGAAAGAGTTCGGTGGCAAGTTCAAGGTGACGATGTCGATGCTGCTGGAGGTCCTGTTCTCCATGCTGCTGGCGCCGGTGCGGATGATTTTCCACACCCGTTTCGTACTGGCCGCGTTCCTCGGCTGGGCCGCGACCTGGAACTCGCCTCAACGTGACGACGATTCCACGCCATGGAGCGAAGCGGTCAAGCGCCACGGTCCGCAGACCTTGCTGGGCTTCTTCTGGGCCTTGCTAGTGATCTGGCTGAACCCGAGCTTCCTGTGGTGGCTGGTGCCGATTGTCGGTTCGTTGATGCTGTCGATTCCGGTGTCGGTGATTTCCAGTCGTGTCGGTCTGGGCTTGAAGTCCCGTGACGAAAGCCTGTTCCTGATCCCTGAGGAATACAATCCGCCGCAGGCGCTGCTGGCCACAGACCAGTACACCCACGAAAACCGTTATCACGCCCTGAACGACGGCTTCGTCCGGTCGGTGGTCGATCCGCAGCAGAACGCCCTGGCGTGCGCGCTGGCGACCTCGCGTCACGGTCAGGCCGAGCCCATCGAATGGCTGCGGGTAGAGCGGGTTCGTCACGCCTTGAAGGTCGGGCCGCAGGGCTTGAACAACAATGAGCGTGTGCAATTGCTGAGTGACCCGGTGGCATTGGGTCGACTGCATGAGCAGATCTGGAGTGAAGGCCACCCCGAATGGCTGCAAGCCTGGCGTCAATCGGTGAGCGCGGATCCCCACGCGCCGCTGCTGCCGCTCAAGCCTGTGAGCGTACAGCCTCAGTTGGCGTGATAAAAAACCCCGCTCATGCAGCGGGTTTTTTTTTGCCTGATCGTTTGCCAGCCCTTGTGCAAACGGGCGAGTAGTTTAGGATCCGTCCCCGAATTGGTGCGCCCGGATAATTTTTATCCGTAGGGGTGTGTTTCCCGAGGGAAACCGCCGTTTTTGCGCGCCTCACACCGCAATGGTTTTGGGGACATGATGATGAAGAAGTATCTCTCGATGCTGCTGGTCGGCGTCACGGCATTGGTTGCAGTCAGCGCGGCGCAGGCCGGTGCCATCGATGACGCGGTCAAGCGCGGCACGCTGAAAGTCGGCATGGACCCGACCTACATGCCGTTCGAGATGACCAACAAGCGCGGTGAGATCATCGGTTTCGAAGTCGACATTCTAAAGGCCATGGCCAAAGCCATGGGCGTCAAGCTGGAGCTGGTGTCCACCGGTTACGACGGCATCATCCCGGCCCTGATGACCGATAAGTTCGACATGATCGGCAGCGGCATGACCCTGACCCAGGAACGCAACCTGCGCCTGAACTTCAGCGAACCGTTCATCGTCGTCGGCCAGACTCTGCTGATCCGCAAGGAGCTGGAAGGCTCCATCAAGTCCTATAAAGACCTGAACACCGCCGACTACCGCATCACTTCAAAGCTCGGCACCACCGGCGAGATGGTCGCCAGGAAGTTGATCTCCAAAGCCAAGTACCACGGCTACGACAACGAACAGGAAGCAGTGCTGGACGTGGTCAATGGCAAGGCTGACGCCTTCATCTACGATGCGCCGTACAACGTGGTGGCCGTGAACAAGGTTGGTGCCGGCAAACTGGTGTTCCTCGACAAGCCGTTCACCTACGAGCCGCTGGCCTTCGGTCTGAAGAAGGGTGATTACGACAGCATCAACTTCATCAACAACTTCCTGCACCAGATCCATGAAGACGGCACCTACGATCGCATCCATGACAAGTGGTTCAAAGACACCGCTTGGCAGAAAGACATGGAATAAGGGCTCGGCCAGACAGACCGCGTCGCCCCATTCGCGAGCAGGCTCGCACACATTGGAATGCGTTCCCCTGTGGGAGCGAGCCTGCTCGCGAAGACGGCCTCCTTCGCGACACAGAATTCGGAAGCTTCAAACTCAATGAAACAAAAAAAATCCCAATGGCCCTGGCACGTTTTAACCGTGCTGGTACTGATCGGCCTGGCCGGCGCGTTGTATTACGCCACCTCGCTGATGTCCTACGAATGGCGCTGGAACCGCGTGCCGCAATACTTCGCCTACCACGCCGAAGAATCCCAGCGCGCCGCCGACATCTCCACCGTCAGCGAACTGGTGCGCAAGGGCGATAAAGCCAAAGTCACCCTGCGCAACGATGCGGGTGATGAGCAGCGTGTGACCGTCGACGACGACAGTCTGCAAGTCGCCCAAGGCGATGATGTGGCCGAAGGCGATGTGATCGGCGTGACCCGCCATTGGGCTGCCGGTCCACTGCTTTGGGGACTGTGGACCACGTTGTGGTTGTCCGTGGTGTCCGGCGTACTTGGCCTGTTGATTGGTCTCGTCACCGGCCTGTGCCGGCTGTCGAACAACCCGACCCTGCGTGATCTCTCGACGATTTACGTTGAACTGGTCCGTGGCACGCCGCTGCTGGTGCAGATCTTCATTTTCTACTTCTTCATTGGCACCGTGATGAACCTGTCCCGGGAATTCGCCGGGATCGCGGCGTTGTCGCTGTTCACGGGCGCCTACGTTGCGGAAATCATCCGTTCCGGCGTGCAGTCCATTGCCCGTGGCCAGAACGAGGCCGCACGTTCATTGGGCCTGAGCGCTGGCCAGTCGATGCGCCACGTGGTGATGCCGCAAGCCTTGAAGCGGGTGCTGCCGCCCCTGGCTGGGCAATTCATCAGCCTGGTCAAGGACACGTCGCTGGTTTCGGTGATCGCGATTACCGAACTGCTGAAAAGCGGCCGCGAAGTCATCACCACCTCGTTCTCGCCATTCGAAATCCTGTTCTGTGTGGCCGGGTTGTACCTGTTGATCAACCTGCCGCTGTCGAAAATCGCCAGCCGGCTTGAGCGGAGGCTCGCGCAAAGTGATTGAAGTCCGCGATCTGGTAAAAGTCTTCGACACCCGCGGCCAGGTGGTTCGCGCGGTGGATAACGTCACCACGCACGTGGCCAAGGGTGAAGTGCTGGTGGTGATCGGCCCGTCCGGCTCCGGCAAGTCGACCTTCCTGCGCTGCCTCAATGGCCTGGAAGAGTTTGATTCGGGCTCGGTGAGCATCGACGGCCTGCAACTGGCCGACCCGAAAACCGACGTCAACGCCTACCGCCGCGAAGTCGGCATGGTGTTTCAGCACTTCAACCTGTTCCCGCACATGACCGTGCTGGAAAACCTCTGCCTGGCACAGAAAGTCGTGCGCAAGCGCGGCAAGAAGGAACGCGAGGCCAAGGCCCTGGCGTTGCTGGAAAAGGTTGGCATTGCACAGAAGGCCAACGAGTTTCCGTCGCGCCTGTCCGGCGGCCAACAACAGCGCGTTGCGATTGCCCGGGCGTTGGCCATGGAACCCAAGGTCATGCTGTTTGATGAACCGACTTCGGCGCTCGACCCGGAAATGGTCGGCGAAGTGCTGGACGTGATGAAAACCCTGGCTGTGGAAGGCATGACCATGGTTTGTGTGACCCATGAAATGGGCTTTGCGCGGGAAGTGGCGGATCGGGTGTTGTTCTTCGATCACGGCAAATTGCTGGAGGATGCTTCGCCGGCGGAGTTCTTTGATGCGCCGAAGGATCCGCGGGCGCAGGCGTTTTTGCGGCAGGTTCTCTAACTTCGGTGCCTGTCGAACCGCTTTCGCGAGCAGGCTCGCTCCCACATTTTGACCGCGTTACTGAATTGAAACCCGGTTAAATGTGGGAGCGAGCCTGCTCGCGAATGTTTCACCTCGGTCCCAAGCGAACCGAGGCCATTGAATCACCTCAAACCTTGAACCTGCCCACCAGCATCTGCAGATGCGTCCCCAGCCGCGCCAGCTCAATACTGGACGCCGCCGTTTCTTCGCTGGCTGCCGAGGTCTGCTCGGACACGTCACGCACGTTGAGCACGCTCCGGTTGATCTCCTCGGCCACCGCCGTTTGCTGCTCGGCAGCGGCGGCGATCTGCTGGTTCATCGACTGAATCGCCGACACGGTGCGGGTGATGCTTTCCAGTGAGCCCCCGGCGCGGCGGGTCAGTTCAACGCTGCTGTCGGTCAGGACGCGGCTGTTGTCCATGATCGTGGCGACTTGCTGGGTGCCGTTTTGCAAACCGACGATCAGCTCTTCGATTTCCTCGGTGGACTTCTGGGTCCGTTGCGCCAGGCTGCGGACTTCATCGGCCACCACCGCGAAACCCCGTCCGGCCTCACCGGCACGGGCGGCTTCGATGGCGGCGTTGAGGGCCAGCAAGTTGGTTTGCTGGGCCACGGATTTGATCACATCGAGCACGCTGCCGATCTTGTCGCTTTCGCGTTTCAAATCGCCCATCGCCGCGGTGGAATTGCCGACTTCGAGGGCCAGGCGCTCGATCTGGGCGATGGCTTCGCCGACCACTTTGTCACCTTCGCGGGCTTGCTGATCGGCGGCGACGGCGGCTTCGGAGGCTTCTTCGGCATTGCGCGCGACTTCCTGCACGGTCGCGGTCATTTCGTTCATGGCGGTGGCCACTTGATCGGTCTCGACCTTCTGGCTGTTGACCCCGGCACTGGTCTGCTCGGTAACCGCCGACAACTCTTCGGCGGCGCTGGCGATTTGCGTGACGCCGTCGCTGATGCCACCGATCAATTCACGCAAGCCCAAGGTCATGCTCTGCATGGCGCGCTGGAGCTGGCCGAGTTCGTCGCGACGCTTGGATGTCAGGTTGTGAGTCAGGTCGCCGGCCGCCACGCGTTCAGCCACTTTCAGGGTCTGGTTCAGCGGGATGACGATCTGGCGCGTGATCGCCCAGGCCGCGACAATACCGAAGGCCAGGGCCAGGGCGGTGGCCATCAGCAGCATGTTCTTGGCGTGTGCCGCATCGGTGTCGCGGACGATGGTTTGCGAGACGGTGAGTTTTTTGCTGACGTCGAGCAGAATGTCGCCTTGCGCGGCCATGCGCACGAGCGCAGCAGCACTGGCGACCTGGGAATCACGGTACTGGCTGACGGCAGCGCGATAGGCCTTGAGCGAGTCACTGGCCTGTTGCAGGTTGGCGGCGTGCTCTTCCGGCAGTTTGGATGTCAGGCTTTCGAGGTTTTTCAGGGCGTTGTCGATGGCGTCCAGCGCAGGCTGTTCGGCTTCAGGCTTGGCGCTGTAGGTGTAGCCGCGAACCTGGAAGCGCGCTTGCTGAATCAGTTTGCTCAAGTCGATCACGCTGTTGAACTGGGCGACGCTCTCACCTTGCAGTAGGGATTTCTCGACTTCAGCGACACGGGCGACAGCGTTATCGGCCGTGGCCCCGAGTTTGCTGCGGGCATCTTCGCGGTTGGCGCCGGCCTGGATCATCGCGCTGAATGCTTGTTGGTACTGGCTGACGGCAGCCAGTTGCTGATCAACCATCGCCGCGTCGGCCGGTTGCTCAATCAGTTTGCGAGCGGTTTGCAGGCCAGTATCGAGTTGCGCAAGCTTGTCGTTGACTGCCCCCGGGCCTTGTTCGCCCCGGCGCATTTCATAGTCCAGGCGGGCCAGGCGCAGGTCTTTGGTCAAGTCATTGAGGCTGGCGATGAACCCGAGCTTGTCGCCACGGCTCGTCACGTCGCTCAGGCCAGTCCAGCCGGTGAAGGTGATCAACAGGGTAAGCAACAACACCAGACCGAAACCGATTCCCAGTTTGCGATTGACGCTGATGTTCCCCAGATTCTCGGCTAGCCATTGGTACATGCTGCAACTCCCTGGACCACTGATTGGTTTTGTGGGAACTGTATCGGCAGGCGGAAGAGAATCTGAAGGCGGGGAATAAATACCTGTGGCGAGGGAGCTTGCTCCCGCTTGGGCGCGAAGCGGCCATCGCTTTTTTCCATCGAGACTGCATGTGCCGGTTTACGACTGCTTCGCAGCCGAGCGGGAGCAAGCTCCCTCGCCACAGTGGATTGTGTTTGAAGTTAGAACAGGCGGGCGAGCAGGGCGGTGACGGCGGTTTCGACGCGCAGGATGCGCTCGCCGAGTTGCACCGGTTGCAGGCCGGACTTGCCCAGCAGGTCGATCTCGTAAGGAATCCAGCCACCTTCAGGGCCGATGGCCAGGGTCACCGGTTCGTCCAGACCGCGAGGGCAGGGCGGGTAATTGCCGGGATGGCCGACAAGGCCGAGGGTGCCCTCGGTGATTGCCGGCAGACGGTCCTCAACGAAGGGTTTGAAGCGCTTCTCGATAACGATCTCGGGCAGCACGCTGTCCCGGGCCTGTTCGAGGCCGAGGATCAATTGCTCGCGAATCGCCTCGGGTTCTAGGAACGGGGTTTGCCAGAAGCTCTTCTCGACGCGATAGCTGTTCACCAGCACGACGCGCGGCACACCCATGGCGGCCACGGTCTGAAACACCCTACGGAGCATTTTCGGGCGTGGCAGGGCCAACACCAGGGTCAACGGCAGCTTGCTCGGGGGCGGTTGGTCGAGGGTAACGCGCAATTCGGCTTCAGCGGCGTCCAGGCGCAGCACCTCGGCCGCGCCCATCAACCCGCCGATCTTGCCGACGCGCATGCTGTCACCGACTTCGCAGCGGTGAACTTCCTGCATGTGCGTCAACCGGCGATCACGCAGGATCACCCGGTCGGCCGCAATGAAATCGGCTTCTTCGAGCAGCAGCAGGTTCACGGTTGGGTCGCTGGCGGCTGGTCGTTGTGATCGTCAACCGGTTGATCGTCCGGATGCTCGCCACGTTTGCTGATCAGGCTGCCAAACAGGATGCCGATCTCGAACAGCAGCCACATCGGAACCGCCAACAGCGTCTGCGAGAAGATGTCCGGCGGCGTCAGGATCATGCCGACCACGAAGCAGCCGATGACCACGTACGGGCGGATTTTCTTCAGGTATTTGACGTCGACCACGCCGATCCACACCAGCAACACCACGGCCACCGGGATTTCAAACGCCACGCCAAAGGCGAAGAACAGCGTCATGACGAAATCGAGGTAGCTGGTGATGTCGGTCATCATTTCCACGCCGGCCGGGGTGGCGGCGGCGAAGAACTTGAAGATCAACGGGAACACCAGGTAATAGGCGAACGCCATGCCGGTGTAGAACAGCACGATGCTGGACATCAGCAACGGCACGGCAATGCGTTTTTCATGCTTGTACAGGCCCGGTGCGATGAAGCCCCAGATCTGGTGGAGGATCACCGGGATCGCCAGGAACAGCGAGACCATCATGGTCAGCTTCAGCGGCGTCAGGAAGGGCGACGACACGTCGGTGGCGATCATCGTCGCGCCGGCGGGCAGGTACGCGCGCAGCGGCGTGGAGACGAAGGTGTAGATCTGCTGGGTGAAGGCAAACAACCCGGCGAAGATGATGAAAATCGCCGCTACACAGCGCAGCAGGCGGGTACGCAACTCGGTGAGGTGCGAAACCAGCGGCATGTGCTGGTCGTTTTCGGGGAGATCGCTCATGGGGCTCGCGGCGGCAGTGTTGGGTCATGAGGGGCCGGCGCTGTCGGCGCGGCGGCAGGAGCAACCGGTGGTGCTGATACAACGGACTCAGGTTGCGCAGTCGCTACAACAGGTGCTGGCGCAGGCGTTGGTTCAGTGGCGGCGACAGGCGCGTGAATCGTCTGTTCCCCCACGTGCTCCACTGGCGTCGGCTCCTGCTGGGTCGGCGAGAAAATCTTCCGCGCCTCCTGCTCCAGCGACAGAATGTGCTCGTTGTGCAACTGCCGACGAATCTCGTCGGCACCGATTTCACGTTCAACTTCCTGTTTGATCGCGTTGAAGCTGCGCTTCAAGCGCCCGACCCACAGGCCGGCGGTGCGCGCAGCACCCGGCAAGCGCTCGGGGCCCAGCACCAGCAGGGCAACGAGGCCGACGAGCAGCAGTTCAGAGAAGCTGATACCAAACATTAGTCAGTGCTCACACGTCTTTGCGGATCGGCTCTTCGACTTTTTGTGCCTGCACGTCGATGGTGTGCGGCTGGTTCACGGACTGCGTGGTCTGCGGCTGAACAGGCGGAACCGGTTGCGCCGGGGTCACGGTCGGATCGGCCGGTTTTTCGTCATCGTTCATGGCTTTCTTGAAGCCCTTGATCGATTCGCCCACGTCCGTGCCGAGGTTTTTCAGTTTCTTGGTGCCGAATACCAATACGACAACAACCAGGATGACGATCCAGTGTTTCCAGTCAAAAATGCCCATGTTGCTGCTCCTCTCTAATAATTGTTCAGGCGGACGGGCGCGAGGCTTTCTCGGCGTGTCCGGACAGACCGAAGCGACGGTCCAGTTCATCAAGTACAGCCTGCGGATGCTGCCCCAGTTGGGCGAGCATGACCATGCTGTGGAACCACAAATCGGCGGTCTCGTAGATCACATCGCTGCAGTCGCCGCTGATGGCGGCATCCTTGGCAGCAATGATGGTTTCGACCGACTCTTCGCCGACTTTTTCCAGAATCTTGTTCAAGCCCTTGTGGTACAGGCTGGCGACATACGAGCTGTCGGCGGCGGCGCCTTTGCGCTCTTCCAGCACTTCGGCCAGGCGGGTCAGCGTGTCACTCATGTTTGTGCCCTGCGGAATAGATAGCGTGCGGGTCCTTGAGCACCGGGTCGACGGTTGTCCAGTCGCCGTTCTCGAAGACGCGGTAGAAGCAACTTTGGCGGCCGGTATGACAGGCGATGTCGCCGATCTGCTCGACCATCAGGATGATCACGTCGGCGTCGCAGTCCAGGCGCATCTCATGCAGGGTTTGCACGTGGCCGGACTCTTCGCCCTTGCGCCACAGCTTGCCACGGGAGCGCGACCAGTAAATGGCACGGTTCTCGGCAGCGGTCAGTTCCAGCGCTTCACGGTTCATCCAGGCCATCATCAGGACGCGCCCGGTCTTGTGATCCTGGGCAATCGCCGGCACCAGGCCATCAGCGTCCCACTTGATCTCGTCCAGCCAGTTTTTCATCTTCGACTCCGACAGCGGGCTCCACACTTCATGAGTAGAGCCCAAGCGTCTGAACAGTGTGCCAGCGACTTGCGTGACTGGCTATCGGCGAACGACCAGATACAAACCAACGGCCACCATGATTCCCCCGGGCCAATGACCCAGCTCGTTCAGCGGTCCGCCGGCCAGCAGAATAACGCCGCCCGCCAGGTGTGCGCAGCCGAGCAGGCGCAAGAACCAGTCATCCTTGCGTTTATGCCAGGGCGGTGGCGGGTCGTAGGCGTGGGGTTGGGACATGCGTTCGAGCAGGTCGCGGGCCATGTTGGCCAGGTGCGGCAGCTGTTCGAACTGGCTCTGCACGTTGCCGATCAAGGCTTTGGGGCTGACACGCTCGCGCATCCAGCGCTCAAGGAACGGCTGCGCGGTGTTCCACAAGTCCAGGTCCGGGTACAGCTGACGGCCCAGGCCTTCGATGTTCAACAAGGTTTTTTGCAGCAGCACGAGCTGCGGTTGCACTTCCATATTGAAGCGTCGAGCGGTCTGGAACAGGCGCATCAGCACCTGGCCGAAGGAAATATCTTTTAACGGTTTTTCGAAGATCGGTTCGCACACGGTGCGGATCGCCGCTTCGAATTCGTTGAGTTTGGTTTCCGCCGGCACCCAGCCCGAATCGATGTGCAATTGCGCCACACGGCGGTAGTCACGCTTGAAGAAAGCGAACAGGTTGCGGGCGAGATAGTCTTGGTCTTCCGGGGTCAGGCTGCCGACGATGCCGCAGTCGATCGCGATGTACTGCGGGCTCCACGGGTTGACGGTGCTGACGAAGATGTTGCCGGGGTGCATGTCGGCGTGGAAGAAGCTGTCGCGGAACACCTGGGTGAAGAAGATCTCCACACCGCGTTCGGCGAGCATTTTCATGTCGGTGCGCTGGTCGGCCAGGGTGGCCAGGTCGGTGACCTGGATGCCGTAGATGCGCTCCATCACCAACACTTTCGGCCGGCACCAGTCCCAATAGACTTGCGGCACGTACAGCAACGGCGAGCCTTCGAAGTTGCGCTTCAACTGGCTGGCGTTGGCCGCTTCGCGCAGCAGGTCGAGTTCGTCGTAGATGGTTTTTTCGTAATCCTGGACCACGTCCACCGGGTGCAGCAGGCGCGCGTCGGCCGAGAGCTTTTCAGCGGCGCGAGCGAGGATGAATAACCACGCCAGATCCTGGGCGATGATCGGCTTGAGGCCCGGGCGGATCACCTTGACCACCACTTCTTCGCCGGTTTTCAACTGCGCGGCATGCACCTGCGCTACCGAGGCGGACGCCAGCGGCTCGACGTCGAAACGGCTGAACACTTCACTGATCTTCTTGCCGAGCTGCTCTTCGATCAACCTTACCGAGACTTGCGAGTCGAACGGCGGCACGCGGTCCTGCAGCTTCATCAGCTCATCGGCGATGTCTTCCGGCAACAGGTCGCGGCGGGTGGACAAAATCTGCCCGAACTTGATGAAAATCGGCCCAAGGTCCTGCAACGCCAGGCGCAATCGCGCACCACGGCTCAGGTCCAGCGTCTTGCGCGGGAACCAGCGCCACGGCAAGGCGTAACGCAGCGCCAGCAGAAACCAGGGCAGCGGCAGGGCAAACAGCAGGTCATCGAGGCGGTAACGAATCACAACGCGCTGGATGCGCAACAAACGGCGGACGGCAAGCAGCTTCATGCGTTATCGCTTGGGTCGAGGGATCGGGAAAGGCGCTCGAAACGCGCCTCGAGACGTTCCAGATCGAGTTTGATCTGGTCCAATTCACTGAAACGGGCTTCGGCCTCGCGCTGGCCGACGAGGGTGCGCGACTCTTCAGCCAGGTATTCGCCGAGGTTCTGCCCCAGGCTGACGAACCCTTGCTGATACCAGCGAGCGCGACTTCGCAGGTGACCGCCAACCAGTTGCGTGGCCACCGGTCCCAGCCAGCGCGAGAGTTCGTACTCCCAGTCCAGTTCGAGGTCCTGAAGGATCGCCGCCAGCTCCAGCAGCACGCCGCTGTCACCGTCGAGTTCGACTTCAGGGCCATGCAGGACCGAGGTCTTGTCCTTGCTCATCGCCAGTTTCAACAGGCTAGAGGCCGGTGCACGCAGGGTGCAGTCGGCGCCGGTTTCCCAATGGGAAGCGAGCATCATGCCTTCATCGCTGGGCAGGATGAACAGCTGCAATGCCGGGCTGCGGCAGTCGACGGCAATCACCCGACCGCTTAAATGCGCCAGCCGCGGCAGCGCCGTGCTGTCGAGACGCAGCACCCGGTTAAGGCCGAGTTCAACGCTGGCGAGCAGGCCGGCCAGCAACATCAGGGTTTGATGCCGCGGTGCAGGGCGACGATGCCTGCGGTCATGTTGTGGTAGGTCACGCGGTCGAAACCGGCCTCGACCATCATCGACTTCAGGGTTTCCTGATTCGGGTGCATGCGGATCGATTCGGCCAGGTAGCGATAGCTTTCCGAGTCGTTGGTGATCAGCTTGCCCATCAGCGGCATGAAGGCGAACGAGTAGGCGTCGTAGGCTTTGGACATCAGCGCATTGGTCGGCTTGGAGAACTCCAGTACCAGCAAACGGCCGCCCGGTTTCAGCACGCGCAGCATCGAACGCAGGGCGTCTTCTTTATGGGTAACGTTGCGCAGGCCGAAAGCGATGGTCACGCAGTCGAAATGGTTGTCCGGGAACGGCAGCTTTTCGGCGTCAGCCTGAACGAATTCGACGTTGCCGGCGACACCGAGGTCCAGCAGGCGGTCACGACCGACCTTGAGCATGGATTCGTTGATGTCGGCCAATACCACCTGGCCGGTCGGGCCGACGAGGTGCGAGAATTTCTTGGTCAGGTCGCCCGTGCCGCCGGCGATGTCGAGTACGCGATTACCAGTGCGCACGCCCGAAAGCTCGATTGCGAAACGCTTCCACAAACGGTGCATGCCGCCCGACAGGAGGTCGTTCATCAAGTCGTACTTGGCGGCTACCGAATGGAAAACCTCAGCGACTTTTTCCGCTTTTTGGCTTTCCGGAACGTTTTTGAAACCGAAGTGTGTGGTGGGTTCGGCATCGCTGCCTTTGCGCTGATCAGTCATATCGCTGTCACCAGAAGAGAATGCGGGACATTCTAATCCCCAAGGCATGCTTTGTCTTGGCAAGGCTGAAGGTAAGATGGGCAACCACCGGGACGTTTTGACGCAGTAATGGTCAAGATGCTTCAGGAACGTATCCATAACGCAGGAGTCATTCGATGGCCCGTATTAGTGTTGAGCGTGCCCACGGCCTGGGCAAGGAAGCGGCCCGCGAGAAGGCCGACAAGCTGGCGCAGAAACTGTCCGAGCAATATGGCCTGGAGCCGCAGTGGTCCGGCGACACGCTGAATCTCAAGCGCTCGGGAGTGAAAGGCGCGGTGCATGTCAGCGACGATTCGATCCGCGTCGATGTGGAATTGGGCCTGATGATGTCGGCCATGAGCGGCATGATCAAATCTGAAATCGAGAAGGCGCTGGATAAAGCCCTCGTCTGATTTCCGGTTGGAATGAAAATCAAATGTGGGAGCGAGCCTGCTCGCGAAGACGGTGTGTCATTCAGCATTGATGTTGGTGACCTGACGCTTTCGCGAGCAGGCTCGCTCCCACATTTTTATTGCGGTGCCTCCGAAGGTTTATGTCAGTTGTTAGGGTGCCGTTTCTAATTTTTCTCCCTACTTTGTGCCTGAGCCCGACACTTGTCCGGGCAGTTCCTCAAACCTTCTGCGCGTGAGGTGCACCATGGCCAAAGTTATTTTGAAGAAAAAAATCGACGCTTCGACTACAGCTCTGGGCGACGTCAAATCCTATGCCCGCAAGATCTGGCTGGCAGGCCTGGGTGCCTACGCCAAGGTCGGGCAAGAGGGTAGCGAATACTTTCAAGAGTTGATCAAGGCTGGTCAAACTGTTGAAAAGAAAGGCAAAAAAGTAGTGGCTGAAAAGCTTGAAGCCGCTAACGCCGAGATCGTTGAAGCCAAGAGTGAAGTGAGTACTTTCAAAGGCAAGGTCGAAGTTCAACTCGACAAGGTCGAGAAGGCTTTTGACTCGCGTGTCGCAAGTGCCTTGAATCGTATCGGCATTCCGTCTAAACATGACGTTGAGACACTCTCTGCTAAGCTCGATGAGCTGACGGCATTGCTCGAACGCGTCGCGCGTAAATCTTAAGGAGAACGGGATGGCTGTTAAAAAGAACACCGCAAAAGAAGGCAGCTCGTGGATCGGGAAAGTCGAAGACTACTCCCGCAAAATCTGGCTGGCTGGTTTAGGCGTGTACTCGAAGATCGACACTGACGGCAGCAAGCTCTTCGATACATTGGTCAAAGACGGCGAGAAAGCCGAGAAGCTCACCAAGAGCGCTGTTGGCAAGAAAGTCGATGACGTCAAGGATTCCGCTTCGTCGGCCAAGTCGCGCATCACTGGCGTTAAAGATCGTGCACTGGGCAAATGGGATGAGCTGGAAGGGGCTTTCGACAAGCGTCTGAACAGTGCCATTTCGCGCCTTGGTGTCCCGAGCCGCAACGAAGTGAAAGCACTGCACAGCAAGGTCGATACCCTGACCAAGCAAATCGAAAAACTCACCGGTGCCAAGGTTGCGCCTGTTGCGGCGAAAACCGCAGCAGCCAAACCAGCGGCTAAAACCGCTGCCAAGCCACTGGCCAAAGCAGCCGCTAAACCGGCAGCCAAACCAGCTGCGAAAGCAGCGGCCAAGCCTGCCGCCAAAACTGCCGCAGCAAAACCTGCTGCAGCCAAGCCAGCGGCTAAACCGGTTGCCGCCAAAGCAGCCGCCAAGCCAGCAGCAAAACCAGCCGCCAAGCCAGTTGCCAAAACCGCAGCTGCCAAACCGGCCGCCAAGCCAGCAGCAAAACCTGCTGCAGCGAAGAAGCCAGCGGTGAAAAAACCGGCTGCGCCGAAAGCCGCCGCACCAAAACCAGCAGTGGCTGCTGTTGCCAAACCGGCAACCCCGGTCGCCCCGGTCAGCGCATCGAACTCTGCTACCGCGCCGACCCCTGCTGTAACCCCGACTGTAGCGCCAGCAACGACGCCAACCAGTCAGTCCTGATTTTCAGGGCTCAAAAAAACGCCCGGCCTGCCAAGGTCGGGCGTTTTTGTTTGTGAGCGGTTTTGCAAACGCCGCAGATCAAATGTGGGAGCGAGCCTGCTCGCGAAAGCGGTGTATCAGTCGCCATCAATGTTGAATGATATGCCGCTTTCGCGAGCAGGCTCGCTCCCACAGGGTTGTCAGTGGTCGGGACTACTCGTGTTCTTCCAGGTATTGGAGGGCCATCTGCTCGGTCGCCACCTTGATCGGCGGCAGCAAGTGCGGCGCCACCAGCATCATGATCTGGTACACCACCAGCCTCACCTCACCCTCACGATCAAGAATCCGCTGGTAGTCCAGCGAGAACAGCAGCGTCATGGTGATCTGCTCCACCAACTGCCCCAGCGCCTGCGTATCACTGACCAATTGCCCCTGAGCCTTCAACCGCGCCAACAATGACGCCAAGGTGCGCTTCAGCGCATTGAGCAGGTTGCGGATGCCCTTGGCCAGTTTGGGCAGGCGTCCGGCGAGGTTCGACAGGTCCTGGAACAGAAACCGGTAATGCGACAGCCGTTCGACGATCAGGTGCAGGAACAGCCAGTAATCGTCCGGTGCCAGTTCCACATCGGCAGGAGGGTCGAGCAGCGGCGCCAGTTCAGCCTGGAAGCGCTCGAACAACCCGAGAATCAACGGCTCCTTGCCGTGAAAGTGGTAGTAGAGGTTGCCGGGGCTGATGCCCATCTCGTTGGCAACTTCCATGGTGGAGACGTTCGGTTCGCCTTTCTGATTGAACAACTGCAAAGCACATTCGAGAATCCGGTCGCGGGTTTTCATCCAGTCTTCTTAATGGTCGAGTCAATGCCACGGCCAGCGTCGGCCGTGGTGGGTTGAACGTCAGCGCACACGCACGTAAGTACCGGGTGCTGCCTCCTGCGGTGGATAATTCTGATTGCCGAGGGCCATGTGGGTTTCTTTCAGCGCGCCGGACCGTTGCTGAATCCACTCCAGCCATTGCGTCCACCAACTGCCGTCGACCTGCTTGGCGTCGTAATACCAGGCCCGTGGATCGCTGCTCAGCTTTGCGCCTTCGACGTAGTTGGCTTTCGGGTTGCTCGGCGGGTTGAGAATGCTCTGCACGTGACCGCTGTTGGACAGCACGAAGCGTCGCTCGCCACCCAGCAACAGCGTCGAGCGGTACACCGCATCCCACGGCGTGATGTGGTCGTTGATGCCCGCGACGCTGAAGCTGTCGACGGTGACTTTCTGCAAGTCGATGGGCGTGCCGCACACTTCAAGGCCGCCCGGATGGCTCAGCGGGTTGTGTTTGAAGAAGTCCAGCAGATCGCCATGAAAGGCCGCCGGCAGCCGTGTGTTGTCGTTGTTCCAGTAGAGGATGTCGAACGCTGGCGGTTCTTTGCCGAGCAGGTAGTTATTGACGAAATAACTCCAGATCAAGTCGTTGGGGCGCATCCAGGCGAACACCTTGGCCATGTCGCGACCATCCAGCACACCTTTCTGATACGACTTGCGCTTGGCCGCCTCAAGGGTCTGCTCGTCGGCGAACAGCGTCGCCGGGGAGTCCATCTGACTGTCGAGCAGGCTCACCAGATAGGTCGCGCTCGACACGCGGCGCAGCTGCCGCTTTGCCTGCAGGTGTCCTTGCAGCGCGGCGATGGTCAGCCCGCCAGCGCAGGCGCCCATCAGGTTCACCTCGCGCGCACCAGTGATCGCACGGCAGACATTCATCGCTTCTTCCACGGCTTCAACGTAGGTCGACAGCCCCCATTCGCGATGGCGCACATCCGGATTGCGCCAACTGATCATGAACGTCTGCAGGCCGTTTTTCAGGGCGAACTGGACGAAGCTGTTATGCGGGCTCAGGTCGAAAATGTAGTACTTGTTGATCTGCGGTGGCACCACCAGCAGCGGTTTGGAATATTGTTTTTCGCTCATCGGCTTGTACTGGATCAGCTCCAGCAGCTCGTTGCGAAACACCACCGAGCCAGTGGTGGTGGCTACCGTTCTGCCCACTTCAAACGCTTGCTTGGTGACTTGCCGGGGCAGACCGTCGTTGTGCAGGAAGTCGTCGACCAGATGGCTGATACCGCGCACCAGGCTGTTGCCGCCGGAATTGAAGATCTCCTTTATCGCCAGCGGATTGAGCAGGGTGTTGGACGGCGACACGGCGTCATTGAGCAAGGCAAACGCAAAGTGCGCGCGGGCACGATCGTCGGGGGACATGGCGCTGTCGTCGATCCAGTTTTTGACCTGTTTCTGCCAGCTCAGATAGGCCTGCAGGCTGCGACGATAAAACGGGTTGAGACTCCACGCCGGGTCGCTGAAACGACTGTCCTGCGGGTTGGTCGCGTGCAAGGTTTCACCCAATAAGACACGGCCCAACTGACCGCCCAGTTTCAAGGCGTGTCGGGCGCTGTGCACCGGGTTGCGCAAGCTGTGGGCCGCCACGCTGCGCAAGGTCGAAATCAGATCCCGGCCACGCAGGCCGGTAATCGCACTCTGTGCGTTGATGAACGCGGCGGGAGTGGGTAAAGCGTCTCTCGCTGGTTTGTCGCGCATGTCTCAACACTCCTTCGTTTCAAGCCAAAAACAAACTCACTGAACCAGATCACCATAGACGCTGTTGTGGGTTGTTGCGCGGCGCGGCGTCCTGCCGGCCGATGAAGCGACTAACTGCCCAACGGCGAAGGATGCGGATGCATCACGGCGCGCTGACGTTCTTCCTCGAGGAATTTCATGATGATCGGTGCCACGGCTTCGGCGCGGGTGATCAGGAACAGATGCCCGTCATCGATGATGTGCAACTGGGCGTTGGGAATTCGCCAGGCCAGCAGGCGCATGTTGACCAACGGGATCAGTGGATCGTCGTCACCGGCCAGTACCAGCGTCGGCTGGTTGATCTTGTGCAGCCAGTGAATGCTGGTCCAGCCCAGGCCGGCAAACAGCTGCCAGTAATAACCGAGCTTGCCCGCCGAACGGACTTTCGCCGCGTGGCTGGCCGCCAGGGTGGGGTCGCGACGGAACGCGCCGCCATAGATCATCGGGGCGATGCGGATCACGTGTGACGGCTGGATGTAGCGTCGTGGGCTGGCCATCATCCACAGCACTTTCGGTTTGCCCGGCACCATGACTGCGCCGGCCGCGGTGGCCGCCAACACGAGTTTCTTGCAGCGTTCGGGGTAGTCATACGCAAACTGCTGGGCGAGGGCGCCGCCCCAGGAAACGCCGATCACGTTGACTTGACCATAGTCGAGATAGTCGAGCATCCGTGCCGTGAGTTTCGCCAGACCGGGAAAGCGGTACGGCCGATTCGGCGTCGACGAGCCGCCGACACCGGGGACGTCGAACGCAATGACTTCCAGGTCCGGGTCCAATGCCGCGACGAACGGAAACACCAGCTCCAGGTTGGCGCCGATGCCGTTGAAAATCAGCAAGGGCGTCAAGTGAGGCTTGCCGGGGCGTACCGCCGTGCGGAGGGTCTGGCCATCCAGGTCGACGGTACGGAATATGAACGGTTGCGGCATGCTTCAAGGCCCTGTGGGTGAATTCATCCCCGATCCCTTGTAGGAGTGAGCCTGCTCGCGATAGCGGTAGCGCATCCAAAAAGGCTGCGCTGATGGGCCGCTTCCGCGAGCAAGCTCGCTCCCACACTGGGTGGGGTGTGTCAGTTACCGCTCATGTACATAAGTGCCCGGCGCTGCTTCGCCGGCGGTGAAGGTTTTGTTGCCATAAACCGTTGGGGCCTTCTTCAGTTTGCCCGAACGTTCGCCCAGCCATGTCTGCCAGTGAAGCCACCAGGAGTCGGTGTGCTTGGTGGAGTTTTCTTGCCAGTCTTCGGCCTTGACCGGCATGTCGCTGCTGGTCATGTAGCGCGATTTCGGGTTGCCTGGCGGGTTCAGGATGCTCTGGATATGCCCACTGCTCGACAGCACGAATTCAACCTTGCCGCCAAACAGTTGCGCCGACTTGTAGCAGGACTTCCACGGGGTGATGTGGTCGGTGGTGCCGGCCAGGCTGTAAATGTCAGCGGTGACTTGTTTCAGGTCGATTGGCGTACCGCACACTTCCAGTGCATCGGGACGGATCAGTGGATTACTTTTGAACATCTCGATCAGGTCGCCGTGGAACGCGGCGGGCAACCGTGTGGTGTCATTGTTCCAGAACAGGATGTCGAACACCGGCGGTTCGTTACCCAGCAGGTAGTTGTTGACCCAGTAGTTCCAGATCAAATCGTTGGGGCGCATCCAGGCGAAGACTTTCGCCATGTCGCGGCCTTCCAGCACACCGGCCTGATAGGACTGGCGCTTGGCGGATTCCAGGGTTTGCTCGTCGACGAACAGGGCGACGTCGCTGTCCAGGGTGGTGTCCAGCACGCTGACCAGCAGCGTCAGGGCGTTGACCTTTTTCTCGCCGAGTGCCGCGTAATGGCCCAGCAGCGCGGTGCAGGTGATGCCGCCGGAGCAGGCGCCAAGCATGTTGATGTCTTTGCTGCCAGTGATGGCGCTGACCACATCGACCGCTTCCTTGAGCGCTTCGATGTAAGTCGACAGGCCCCACTCGCGCTGTTCCTTGGTCGGGTTGCGCCAGCTGACGATAAAGGTCTGCACATTGCTGCGAAGGCAGTAGCGCGCCAGGCTCTTTTCCGGGCTCAAGTCGAATACGTAGAATTTATTGATCTGTGGCGGCACCACCAACAGCGGGCGCTCGAAGACTTGTTCGGTGGTCGGCTTGTACTGGATCAGTTCCAGCACGTCGTTGCGGAACACCACAGCGCCTTCGGTCACGCCCAGGCTCTTGCCGACTTCGAAGGCGCCCATGTTGACCTGGCTCGGCATGCCGCCGTTGTGCACCATGTCCTTGGCCAGATGCGAAAGGCCATCGAGCAGGCTTTTGCCGCCGGTTTCGAAGAAGCGCTTGACTGCCGCCGGGTTGGCCGCCGTGTTGGTCGGGGCCATGGCTTCGGTCATGAGGTTGATCACGAAGTGCCCGCGCGCGACATCCTTGGGCGTCAGATTACTCTCGTCGATCCAGTCGTGGAGCTCCTTGCGCCACGCCAGGTAGGTTTGCAGATAACGTTTATAGAGCGGGTTCTGACTCCACGCCGGATCGGCGAAGCGACGGTCTTCGGGAGTCGGAAGAAGTTCGGATTTACCGAACAACACGTTCTTCAGTTCAAGGCCGAAATGGGCAACATGCTTTGCACTGTGGACCGGTTGTTTGATGGCCTGCCTGAGCACCATGCGAGCAGAAGCCAGTAGATCTTTACCACGCAGCCCAACGACAGGATTCAGCCCCAAAGTGTTTTCCGAGGCTTGAGATTTCAAGTCATCGTTATTCTTGTTACTCATCTACGACGCTCCATTGTCCTGAGACGAGTACCTGAGCCTGACTGTGCAGTCATACAGCCAATGCCAGGTACTACTGCTCGGGTGACCGTTAATTCTGCATCGCTGCTTTTTAGTTCAGAGAGCACTGCAGGGAACTTGCCAGATCCATTGGTTACCCGAGTTTAATTTTTTTCGCAAGCGGGCCAATCATTGGCCCTGAGGCGGAGCATTCAAACAGATGAAATTAGAAAATGCCCTCTAAAGAGCAAGAGGCTTGACCTAGAGCATCAGCTTGACCACGGATTCGTTCGGGTCGCGGGTTTTTCCGGCGGCTTTGAGCTCGGCAAGATAGTCGTCCCAAAGTGCGTCATAACGTCGCGCCAGTTCGTAGAGGTATTCCCAGGTGAACAGGCCGCTGTCGTGGCCGTCGTCGAAGGTCAATTTCAGTGCGTACTGACCGGCCGGTTCTACCTTGGTCAGTCCTACGTTGATCTTGCCAAATTGCAGGATGGGTTTGCCGTGGCCCTGGACCTCGGCGGAGGGAGAGTGCACGCGCAGGAACTCGGCGCGCAGGTGATACTCCTCGCCGGAAGCGTATTTCAGCGACAGGGTTTTCGAGGCTTTGTGCAGTTTGATGTCGGTGGGGAGTTGGGTCGTCATGGGGCCGATCTTCCGTCGTTATGTAGGCCCTGTGCTGACGGGTATTCCTGTGGCGAGGGAGCTTGCTCCCGCTCGGCTGCGCAGCAGTCGTAAATCCAGCGAATGGGTCTTGCTGATAAACCGCATTCGCCGATTTTGGGGCCGCTCCGCGACCCAGCGGGAGCAAGCTCCCTCGCCACAGAAGCCCGCCCTCACAGAATGAGACCTACAGGATATAACGGGACAGGTCTTCGTTTTGCGCCAATTCGCCCAAGTGGCTGTTGACGTAGTCGGCGTCGATCATGATCACCTTGCCGTCATGGGCGCTGGCCAGGTCACCGGCGCTGAACGACACCTCTTCAAGCAGGCGCTCGAGCAAGGTGTGCAGGCGACGGGCGCCGATGTTCTCGGTCTTCTCGTTGACCTGCCAGGCGATCTCGGCAATGCGCTTGATGCCGCTTGGCTGGAACTCGATGCCCAGGCCTTCGGTTTTCAGCAAGGCGCAATACTGCTCGGTGAGCGACGCGTGCGGTTCGCTGAGAATGCGTTCGAAGTCTTCCGGTGTCAGTGCCTTGAGCTCGACACGAATCGGCAGACGGCCTTGCAGTTCAGGCACCAGGTCGCTCGGCTTGCTCAGGTGGAATGCACCGGAGGCAATGAACAGAATGTGGTCGGTCTTGACCATGCCCAGCTTGGTGTTGACGGTGCAGCCTTCGATCAGCGGCAGCAAGTCACGCTGCACGCCTTCACGGGACACGTCGACGCCGCCGGAGTTGCCACGCTTGGCGACCTTGTCGATTTCGTCGATGAACACGATACCGTGCTGCTCGACCGCTTCCAGCGCCTTGGCCTTCAACTCTTCTTCATTGACCAGGCGGCCGGCTTCTTCGTCTCGCACCAGTTTCAGTGCTTCCTTGACCTTGAGCTTGCGGCTTTTCTTTTTGCCCTTGCCCATGTTGGCGAACAGGCTCTGCAACTGGTTGGTCATTTCTTCCATGCCCGGTGGCGCGGAGATGTCGACGCCAGCCACGTCGGCGACTTCGATTTCGATCTCCTTGTCATCCAGCTGACCTTCGCGCAGGCGCTTGCGGAACAGCTGGCGGGTGTTGGAATCGGTTGCCGATCCGGCGTCTTCGTTACTGAAACCCATGCGAGCCGGTGGCAGCAGGGCGTCGAGGATACGATCTTCGGCAGCGTCTTCAGCGCGATGGCGAACCTTGGTCATTTCCTGTTCGCGCAGCAGCTTGATCGCTGCGTCCGCGAGGTCACGAATGATCGATTCAACGTCGCGGCCGACGTAGCCGACTTCGGTGAACTTGGTCGCTTCGACTTTGATGAACGGCGCGTTGGCGAGTTTGGCCAGGCGGCGAGCGATTTCGGTTTTACCGACACCGGTCGGGCCGATCATCAGGATGTTCTTGGGGGTTACTTCAACGCGCAGCTCTTCAGGCAGCTGCATCCGGCGCCAGCGGTTACGCAGCGCGATGGCGACGGCGCGCTTGGCATCGTCCTGGCCGATGATATGGCGATTGAGTTCGTGGACGATTTCACGGGGAGTCATGGACATAGTAATTGGCGGTCCTCAGGTAAAAGTGAGCCGTGGCGTGGTGGCCAAAACAGGCTTACTCAGCGAGGTCCTGCTCCTCAATGGTGAAGGTGTGGTTGGTGAATACACAGATGTCGCCGGCGATGCCGAGGGCGGTTTCGACGATTTCCCGGGCCGACAGATCGGTCTTCTTCAGCAGTGCGCTGGCAGCGGCCTGGGCGTACCCGCCGCCGGAACCCATGGCGATCAGGCCTTCTTCGGGTTCAACCACATCGCCGTTGCCGGTGATGATCAGGGACGCGTCTTTGTTGGCGACTGCGAGCATGGCTTCGAGGCGGCTGAGGGAGCGGTCGGTGCGCCATTCTTTGGCGAGCTCGACGGCAGCGCGAACCAGGTGACCTTGGTGTTTCTCAAGCTGGCCTTCGAAACGCTCGAAGAGGGTGAAGGCGTCAGCGGTGGCCCCGGCAAAACCGGCGATAACCTGGCCGTGGTACAGGCGGCGAACTTTCTTCGCGTTGCCTTTCATCACGGTATTGCCGAGAGAAACCTGGCCGTCGCCGCCCATGACGACTTTGCCGTGGCGGCGAACTGAAACGATGGTGGTCAAGGGAGAGTCTCCACGCAGCGGGGCGAAAATGCCTTATGCCAACTCATATGGGGGTGGTGGAGCGTTTTTCAACTGCGGGATGGGAGAGGGGACGAGTGGTGTTCGGCGGTGGAGATTGTGGTCGCTGAAACAATTGTGGCGAGGGAGCTTGCTCCCGCTTGGCTGCGAAGCAGCCACAAACCCGGTCTTCACGGTCTGTCTGATGGACCGTAGTTACAGGTTTTGGGAGTGCTGCGCACTCCAGCGGGAGCAAGCTCCCTCGCCACAGCGAGGATCAGCGGCTTTGGCGTTGTTGTAACAACAGGTTGCTAAACCCTGCGCCGGCCAATTGTTTCTGTGCAGTGGTCAGCTGTTCGCGATTGCTGAACGGCCCGACCAACACGCGATACCACGTCTCATCCTTCACCGTGCCGGACTCAACCGCCACCGCCTGCCCCAGCAGAATGATCTGCGCGCGAACCTTGTCCGCATCAGTCTCCTTGCGGAACGAACCGGCCTGCAGGAAGAACTTGGTCACTGGCGCCGCTTTGGTGACGGGTGGCGCCGGTGGCGGCGTAATCCCGGCCAGAGCGGCCTGTGCGCGCGCCGTGTCGATCTTCGCTGCTTCGGCCGGTGTCACCGGCGTGGTCGGAATGGCCGGCACTTGCGGCGTTGGCAGGGTTTTCTCCGGCACGGCATCCGGCGGCACGATCACTTCCGATTCCGGCAGCAAGGTGTAGAAGTCGTACTTCGGCTTCACCGGTTGCGTCGGGCTCGGCGGGGTCTTGTTGGCCTCGGCGATCTTGGCTTTCTGTTGCTGTTCCACCTTCTCGCGCTTGACCGTGTCGCTGCCCTTGCCGGGTTCCAGCTTCATCAGGAAAACGATGAACGCGCCGACCGTCAGGCCGATGGCCATCCACAGCCAGCCCGGGATCGGCTGTTTTGCAGGAGCTTGGTAACGGCTGGCGCCACGCTTGGGTGCAGGTTTTTTCTTGGCAGCCAACTTACATACGCTCCAGAGTTTCCAGACCCAACAGTTCCAGGCCTTGCTTGAGAGTGCGGCCGGTCAGCGCGGCGAGGCGCAGACGGCTTTGCATTTGCGCCGGGGTGTCGGCGCTGAGGATCGGGCAGTTCTCGTAGAAACTGGAGAACAGGCCGGCCACATCGTACAGGTAGGTGCAGAGGATGTGCGGCGTGCCTTTGTCGGACACGTTGTTGAGGATTTCACCGAACTGCGCCAGTTTGGCGGCCAGTTCGAGTTCGTGCTCCGCTTCCAGCACGATCTGGCCTTCGACTTCCGTGAAGTCCTTGCCCAGTTTGCGGAACACGCCAGCAACACGGGTGTAGGCGTACAGCAAGTACGGCGCAGTGTTGCCTTCGAAGTTGAGCATCAGGTCGAAGTTGAAGCTGTAGTCGCTGGTGCGGTGCTTGGACAGGTCGGCGTATTTCACCGCGCCAATGCCCACCACCTTGGCGATGTTGCGCAATTCGTCGTCAGCCAGCTCTGGATTCTTGTCCTTCACCAGCGTGTAGGCGCGCTCCTGGGCTTCGGTCAGCAAGTCGATCAGCTTCACGGTGCCGCCGTCACGGGTCTTGAACGGACGGCCATCTTTACCGTTCATGGTGCCGAAGCCCATGTGTTCCATTTCCATCGGGTGCGTCACGAAGCCGGCCTTGCGCGCCACGGCGAACACTTGCTGGAAGTGCAGGGCCTGGCGCTGGTCGACGAAGTACAGCGCGCGATCAGCCTTGAGCTTGCCGCTGCGATAACGCACGGCCGCCAGGTCGGTGGTGGCGTAGAGGTAGCCACCGTCAGCCTTGACGATGATCACGGGCAGCGGGTCGCCGTCGGCGTTCTTGAACTCGTCGAGGAACACGCACTGGGCGCCATTGCTCTCGACCAGCATGCCAGCGGCCTTGAGGTCGTTGACCACGTTGATCAGGTCGTCGTTGTAGGCACTTTCGCCCATCACGTCGGCCATGGTCAGTTTGACGTTCAGCAGTTCGTAGATTTTCTGGCAGTGCGACAGCGAGATGTCCTTGAACTTGGTCCACAGCGCCAGGCAGTCCGGGTCGCCGGCTTGCAGCTTGACCACCAGGCCACGGGCACGATCGGCAAACTCTTCGGATTCGTCGAAGCGCTGCTTGGCCGCACGGTAGAAGTTTTCCAGGTCCGACAGCTCGTCGCTGGTGATCGGGTTTTCCTGCAGGTACGCCATCAGCATGCCGAACTGGGTGCCCCAGTCGCCCACGTGGTTCTGACGGATCACTTCGTCGCCGAGGAACTCCAGAACGCGCGCCACGCCGTCACCGATGATCGTCGAGCGCAAATGGCCGACGTGCATTTCTTTGGCGAGGTTCGGTGCCGACAGGTCGACCACCGTGCGTTGCACCGGGCCGGCCTTGCGCACGCCGATGTGTGCGTCGGCCAGGGCGGCGTCGAGGCGAGTGGCCAGGGCATCGGTGTTCTGGAAGAAGTTCAGGAAGCCCGGGCCGGCGATTTCGGTCTTGCTGACGTTTTCATCAGCCGGCAGTGCAGCGATGATCTTTTCGGCCAGGTCACGCGGCTTCATGCCGGCCGGTTTGGCCAGCATCATGGCGATGTTGCTGGCGAAGTCGCCGTTCTTCTTGTCTCGGGAGTTTTCCACCTGGATCGCCGGCGACAGGCCTTCAGGCAACACACCTTCGTTGACGAGTTGGGTGATGGCTTGTTGGATCAGCTGGCGAATGGTGTCTTTCATGGTGGTCTCTTTCGACCGCAAGCGCGGTGCGCGCTTCGATGCGCTGGTGGAAAAACTGGGCATTATCCGTTGCGAAGACGGGCTTGCCAACTATAGCGGGCAGGTTATGGATATGTGGTGACAAATAGTCAGCCTTCGTTGGAACGCCGCACGGAGCCTGCTCGCTCCCACACGGATCAGATGAACGCCACAGATCCCCTGTGGGAGCGAGCCTGCTCGCGAAAGCGGTCTCTAACTCAATACAAATCCACCGGATCGACATCCAGCGACCAACGCACCGCCCGCCCGCTCGGCATCTGCTCCAGCACCAGCAACCAACTGCTCAACAACCGATGCAGCGGCGCCCGAGCCGTGGCCTGCAACAACAATTGCGCGCGATAACGCCCGGCGCGACGCTCCATCGGCGCGGGCACTGGCCCCAACAACTCGATCCCGCCCAGATTCTGCTCAACCAGCAAACGTTCGGCCTCGCTACACGCTTCATCCAGGAAGCCTTCAGCCTGCCCCGGTTTGTGCGCTTCAGCCCGCAGCAGCGCCAAATGCGCAAACGGTGGCAGTCCAGCGGAGCGGCGTTCGCTCAACGCCTGTTCGGCAAAGGCGAAATACCCTTGCTCGGTCAGTTGCACCAGCAGCGGATGGTCCGCCAGGTGCGTCTGGATAATCACTCTGCCCGGCTCTTCAGCCCGTCCGGCGCGCCCGGCCACCTGAACAATCAACTGCGCCATGCGCTCGCTGGCGCGGAAGTCGCCGGAGAACAGCCCGCCGTCGGCGTCGAGAATCGACACCAGCGTCACCCGTGGAAAGTGATGCCCTTTGGCGAGCATTTGCGTGCCGACCAAAATGCACGGCTGGCCTTTCTGAATGGTGGCGAACAGCTGATTCATCGCGTCCTTGCGCGACGTACTGTCACGGTCGACCCGCAACACCGGTACGTCCGGGAACAGAATCGCCAGCCGCTCCTCGGCGCGCTCGGTGCCGGCGCCTACCGGGCGCAAATCGACTTTGCTGCATTTCGGGCAGCGCCGTGGCACGCGTTCGACATAGCCGCAGTGATGGCAGCGCAACTCGCCGGAGCGCTGGTGGACAGTCATCCGCGCATCGCAGCGTTGGCATTCGGACATCCAGCCGCAGTCATGACACAACAGCGTCGGCGCAAAACCGCGACGATTGAGGAACACCAACACTTGCTGACCGGCGGCCAGTGTCTGGCCGATGGCTTGCTGCATCGGCCCGGAAATGCCGCTGTCCAGCGGACGGCTTTTTACATCCAGGCGCAGGAAGCGTGGCTGCTTGGCGCCGCCCGCTCGCTCGTTCAGCCGCAGGAGGCCGTAACGACCGGTGTAGGCGTTGTGCAGGCTTTCCAGCGACGGCGTGGCGGAGCCGAGGACAATCGGGATGTTTTCCTGCCGGGCGCGGACCAGTGCCAGGTCGCGGGCGTGGTAACGCAAGCCTTCCTGCTGTTTATAGGAGCCGTCGTGCTCTTCGTCGATGATGATCAGGCCGGGGTTTTTCATCGGCGTGAACAGCGCCGAGCGGGTGCCGATAATGATGTCGGCGTCACCGTCCCGCGCGGCAAGCCAGGCTTCGAGGCGTTCGCGGTCGTTAACCGCCGAGTGAATCAGCGCGATGCGTGCATTGAAGCGTTGCTCGAAACGCGCCAGGGTCTGCGGGCCGAGGTTGATCTCCGGGATCAGCACCAGCGCCTGCTTGCCGGCTTCGAGGGTTTCGCGGATCAGCTGTAAATAGACTTCGGTCTTGCCGCTGCCGGTGACGCCGGCCAGCAGAAATGCGTGATAGCTGTCGAACCCGGCGCGAATCGCTTCATAGGCGGCGCGTTGTTCCGGGTTGAGTGGCAGTTCCGGCTGCGCCAGCCAGTGCTCGTGACGCGCGCCGGGGGCGTGTTTGCGGATTTCTACCTGGACCAGGTCTTTGGCCAGCAACAAATCCAGGCTGTCCTTGCTCAGCATCAGTTTGCTCAGCAATTGATGAGCAACGCCGTGGGGATGCTGGGCCAGTGTCGCCAAGGCTTCGCGTTGGCGGGGCGCGCGGGCAATGCGCGGATCATCAAGGCTGGCACCCGGCGCGGCAGACCAGAAGCGTTCCTGGCGCGCTTCGGCCAGTTCGCCCTGACGCAACAACACCGGCAGCGCCCAACTCAAGGTGTCGCCGAGGCTGTGCTGGTAATACTGGGACGTCCACAGGCACAGCTTGAATAATGCGGGCGGCAGTGGCGGCGTGGCGTCGAGCAGGGCCAGCGCCGGTTTGAGCTTTTCCACCGGCACTTCGCTGGTGTCGGTGATCTCCACCAGAATCCCGATCATTTCCCGCCGACCGAACGGCACCCGCAGGCGCATGCCCGGTTGCAACTGGGCGCGCAGGACTCCGGCCGGGGCACGGTAATCGAACAGGCGGCGCAGCGGCGAAGGCAGGGCGAGGCGCAAAATGGCGTCGGGCACGCGGGGGGATCTCGATCAGCGGAAAATAACCAGCAGGTCTACGACCTGTGGGAGCGAGCCTGCTCGCGAATGCGGTATATCAGTCAACATTTTCGTCGTCTGACACACCACATTCACGAGCAGGCTCGCTCCCACAGGGACGGCGTTCAGGGTCGGGAGCCTAGCAGACGGTCGGTAGAAGGGACAGCTTGCGCGATTGCAAAGGTCTGGTAGAATCCGCGGCCTAATTACGTGCGGTATTCAACAATAGTGTTGAGTGGCGGCACGCTAGCCTGAGGAATCATCATGAAAGCCGATATCCATCCAACATACGAAGTCACCGCAGTTACCTGCAGCTGTGGCAACAAGTTCGAAACTCGTTCGAACCTGGCCAAGCCTCTGGCGATCGACGTATGCAACGAGTGCCACCCGTTCTACACCGGTAAGCAGAAGACTCTGGATACTGGCGGTCGTGTACAGCGCTTCGCAGACCGTTTTGGCGCTTTCGGCAAGAAAGCTCCAGCTGCTGCAGAGTAAGGTTGAAGGGCCCGATGGGCTTTTCCTTGCTGTTGAAAAAGGCGTCCCTCGCGGGCGCCTTTTTTGTGTCCGCGATTTGGCTTTCCGGCGCCCAGGCATTCTGCCCGACGCCGAGCGGGCTGGAGTCGGTCAACGTGCAGCGGGTAGTGGATGGCGACACCTTGCGCCTGAGCGATGGCCGCAGTGTGCGCATGATCGGCTTGAATACGCCTGAGCTGGGCAAGCAGGGCCGTTCCGACGAGCCGTTTGCCGTGGTTGCGCGCAAACGGCTTGAAGCGCTGGTAGCAGCCAGCGATGCAAGGGTCGGTTTGCTGCCGGGTAAAGAAGGCAAAGATCACTACGGCCGCACGCTGGCCCATGTCTATGGCGCCAACGGTGCCAACCTTGAGGCGCAGATGCTCGCCGAAGGCCTCGGCTTTCAGGTGGCGGTCGCCCCCAATGTCGATCTGGTCGGTTGCCAGCAAGCTGCCGAACACAGTGCCCGACAGGCCGGGCTTGGGGTTTGGCGGCAATCTCCTGTACTGAAAGCGGAGCAGATCAACGCGTCCGGTTTCGCTGTGCTCAACGGTCGTGTGAGCAAGGTTCAGCGCAATCGCGGCGGGGTTTGGATCGAGTTGCAGGATTCAGTTGTATTGCGTGTTGCACCCAATCTGCTCGGGCAGTTCGATGTTCCGGCGCTGGAAAACCTGGAAGGCAGGCAGATCGAGGCGCGAGGCTGGGTGCTGGACCGTTCCCGTCGCGGCGGCTTGAAACCCGGTCAGGCGCGCTGGCTTCTGCCGCTCACCGATCCGTCGATGCTGCAAATTGCGCGATAAGAAAAAATTGTAGACATTTTTACTGTCAATTGTGAACAGTCTATCCCTTGTGTTCCGCGGCTCTTGGCCCAAAGTCGTAGGGCAGGGCGCTTGACAGGGGTGACCGGTCAGTCTTGTGGGGATTTTGCGAGGCGCGTATCCTCGCTGACCAGTCTGTCCAACAGTAAAAGCGGAATGCCCCCATGTCTGATTTGAAAACTGCCGCTCTCGAATATCATGCCCATCCTCGTCCAGGTAAGCTGAGCGTCGAGCTCACCAAGGCCACCGCTACCGCCCGCGACCTGTCGCTGGCCTACAGCCCCGGCGTAGCCGAACCAGTACGCGAAATCGCCCGCGATCCTGAACTGGCCTACAAATACACCGGCAAAGGCAACCTGGTTGCAGTCATTTCCGATGGCACCGCGATTCTCGGCCTGGGTAACCTCGGCCCACTGGCTTCCAAGCCTGTGATGGAAGGTAAAGGCGTGCTGTTCAAGCGCTTCGCCGGCATCGACGTTTTCGACATCGAAGTCGACTCCGAAAGCCCGCAAGCCTTCATCGACACCGTCAAGCGCATCTCCATCACCTTCGGTGGCATCAACCTGGAAGACATCAAGGCACCTGAGTGCTTTGAGATCGAACGCGCTCTGATCGAGCAGTGCGACATTCCAGTGTTCCACGATGACCAGCACGGCACCGCGATCGTAACCGCGGCCGGCATGATCAACGCCCTGGAAATTGCTGGCAAAACCCTCGCTGACGCCAAGATCGTCTGCCTGGGCGCCGGTGCGGCCGCCATCTCCTGCATGAAATTGCTGGTAAGCATGGGCGCCAACATCGAAAACATCTTCATGGTTGACCGTACCGGCGTGATCCACTCCGGCCGTGACGACCTGAACCAGTACAAGGCTGTCTTCGCTCACGCGACTGAAAAACGCACCCTGGCAGATGCCCTGCAAGGCGCAGACGTGTTCGTCGGCCTGTCCGGCCCGAACCTGCTGAGCGCTGAAGGCCTGCTGTCGATGGCGCCTAACCCGATCGTGTTCGCGTGCTCCAACCCGGATCCGGAAATCTCCCCGGAACTGGCTCACGCCACCCGTGACGACGTGATCATGGCCACCGGCCGTTCAGACTACCCGAACCAGGTCAACAACGTTCTGGGCTTCCCGTTCATCTTCCGTGGTGCCCTGGACGTTCGCGCCAAGCGCATCAACGAAGAAATGAAAGTAGCGGCGGCCAATGCCCTGCGTGAACTGGCCAAGCTGCCGGTTCCTCAGGAAGTGTGCGACGCCTACGGCGGTATCAAGCTGGAATTCGGTCGTGAGTACATCATTCCGAAACCAATGGATGCCCGCTTGATTACCCTGATCTCTGATGCTGTGGCTAAAGCCGCCATCGAGACCGGCGTAGCGACCCTGCCGTATCCGAAGAACTACCCGCTGAAAAGCGTGGATGACGTGTTCAACGGCTAAGCCGTTGTAGCGCTTCAACCCAAAAGCCCCGGCTCGTATGAGTCGGGGCTTTTTTATGTCTGCGGGGTTGTGGGCGGCGTTCCGACGAAGAGGCCGTTACAGACGGTGTAGAAGTTACAGATACAAAAAAGCCCCGCGCTTCTCTCGAAGGCGGGGCTTTTGCGTTGCGCTACCCGATCAGAACAAATCGATCGGTGCCGCTTCATCCGCTGGTAGCGGGCTGCCCGGCGCTGTGCCGTTACCCAGCTCATTCACCGACGGTGGCGTGTCTTCGGCCTTGAACAGTTCAAAGTACGCGCCTGGCGTGCCCGGGCTGGCGGCACGACCGCTGACCGGGTCGACTCGCAGGCTCAGGATGCCTTCCGGCTCTGGCTGCGTATGCGGCGGCTTGTCTTTGAGGGCGGCGCCCATGTAGTTCATCCAGATTGGCAGCGCGACGGTGCCGCCGAACTCCTTGCGACCGAGGCTTTCTGGCTGGTCGAAACCGGTCCAGACAGTGGTCACGTAATCGGCGTTATAGCCGGAGAACCACGCATCCTTGGATTCGTTGGTCGTACCGGTCTTGCCCGCAATGTCGCCACGTCCCAGGGCCAGCGCGCGGCGGCCGGTACCGAGCTTGATCACGTCCTCCAACATGCTGTTGAGGATGTAAGTCGTGCGGCCATCGACGATGCGTTCGGCCACCGCCGGTGTTTGCGGTGCAGTGCCCGGCGCGGCTGGCGCCTCACCCGGTGTCGCGTTGACCGTAAACGTCTGTGCGGCCGGAGCAGCAATGCCGCTGGTCGCTGCATCGCCCTGAGGAACGCTCGGCGGGTTGGCGACGAACAGCGTGTCGCCGTTGCGGCTCTCGATCTTGTCGATGATGTACGGGGTGATCTTGAAGCCGCCGTTGGCGAAGGTGCTCCAGCCCGTGGCGATCTCCATCGGCGTCAGGGTCGCGGTGCCTAGTGCCAGCGACAGGTTGGGCGGCAGGTCCTGCTTGTTGAAGCCAAAGCGGGTGATGTAGTCGATTGTCTTGCCGACGCCCATCGCTTGCAGCAAGCGGATCGACACCAGGTTACGCGACTTGTACAGCGCCTCGCGCAGGCGGATCGGACCGAGGAAGGTGTTGGTGTCGTTCTTCGGACGCCAGACCTTGTCCAGGTATTCGTCGACAAACACGATCGGCGCGTCGTTCACCAGGCTGGAGGCGGTGTAGCCGTTATCCAGCGCCGCACTGTAGACGAACGGTTTGAAGCTCGAGCCTGGCTGGCGCTTAGCCTGCAAGGCACGGTTGTAGTTGCTCTGCTCGAAGGCAAAACCGCCAACCAGCGAACGAATGGCGCCGTTCTGCGGATCAAGCGACACCAATGCGCCTTGCGCCTGCGGGATCTGGCTGAATTTCAGCGAGTTGTCCGGCTGACGCTGCACGCGAATCAGATCGCCGACTTGCGCGACATCCGCAGGCTGCTTCGGATTGGCGCCCATGCTGTTGGTGTTCAGGAACGGACGTGCCCACTTCATGCTGTCCCAGCCGACGTGTTCGTCACCGGTGCGGGTCATCACTTGCAGGCCATTCTTGTCGACCTGAGTCACGATGGCGGGCTCGAGGCTGCTGATGGTGCGTTGCTTGGTCAGCTCGGTGGCCCAGGCTTCGCGCGTCTTGCCCGGCAGGCGCGACTCGGGGCCGCGATAACCATGGCGCTGGTCATACGTCATCAAGCCTTCGTGAACCGCGGTGTTGGCCATTTCCTGCAGATTGCTCGGCACGGTCGTGGTCACGCGGAAACCTTCGGTGTAGGCGTCGCTGCCATAACGCCCGACCATTTCGGCCCGGGCCATTTCGGCGATGTACGGTGCATTCACTTCCGGCGTCGGCACGTGATAGCTGGCGTTCAGCGGTTCGTTGATCGCCGTGGTGTAGTCGGCTTCGGTGATTTTCCCGAGCTTGTACATGCGCCCCAGAATCCAGTCGCGGCGCTCTTTGCTGCGGGCCGGGTTGGCCAGCGGATTGAAGCGCGACGGGGCTTTTGGCAGGCCGGCGATCATCGCCATCTGGGCGAGGCTGACGTCACGAATCGATTTGCCGTAGTAAACCTGCGCGGCGGCTTCGATGCCGTAGGCGCGGTTGCCCAGGTAGATCTTGTTGACGTACAGCTCAAGGATCTCGTCCTTGGTCAGCTGCCGTTCGATCTGCAAGGCCAGGAGAATTTCGGTGGTTTTGCGCGAGAAGCTGCGTTCGCTGGTCAGGAAGAAGTTCTTCGCCACCTGCATGGTGATGGTGCTGCCGCCGGACTGAATGTGTCCGCTTTTGACCAGCTGGGTCGCTGCACGCATCAGGCTGCTGGGATCGACACCGTAGTGGTTGGCGAAATTGTCGTCTTCAGCACTTAGTAACGCATTAATGAAATTGGGCGGAATGTCGGCGAAACGGATCGGAGTACGGCGCATTTCGCCAAATTCTGCGATCAACTTGTTATCGCTGCTGTAGACCCGCAAAGGAATCTGCAACTGGATGCTTCTCAGCGCCTCCACGGACGGCAATCCGGGACTAAGGTAAAGGAAGGCGCCACTCAGACCCAGAAGCAGTCCGCAGAAAACGGCGACGATGGACCAACCGAAAAATTTCAGCAGACGAATCAAGGCTTTTGGACATCCAGGGCAAAGAATGAATGAGGCATCAGGGTTCGGATAAACAGGGAACAACCCGCGCTTGAAGTAAAAACCGGAAAAAAACGCTGGGCATTATAAGCATTTTTCCGCGGGGAGCGTCATTGGCGCTTCTGTCAAGACGGGAGGTAATGAACGCAACGGATATTACAGAGTCCGTAAGACACGGATAGTCATAGGGAATGGGTAGTGCTAGGACTCTTCAATAAAAAAGCCAACGCGCTGTTGGGGATAGACATCAGTTCCACGTCGGTAAAGCTTCTGGAACTGAGTCGTCAGGGTGACCGTTATCGGGTCGAGGCCTACGCAGTAGAGCCGTTACCGGCCAATGCGGTAGTCGAAAAAAACATCGCTGAGCTCGAGGGTGTCGGGCAGGCGCTCTCTCGTGTGCTGCTCAAGGCCAGAACCAGCCTCAAGAGCGTGGCTGTGGCGGTGGCCGGTTCGGCGGTGATCACCAAGACCATCGAGATGGACGGCGGTCTTTCCGACGACGAGATGGAAAACCAGCTCAAGATCGAAGCCGATCAGTACATTCCCTATCCTTTGGATGAAGTCGCCATCGACTTCGAAGTCCAGGGCGTGTCCGCGCGTAACCCCGAGCGAGTCAATGTGCTGCTGGCGGCCTGTCGCAAGGAAAATGTCGAAGTCCGTGAAGCGGCCCTCGCCCTGGCCGGCCTGACCGCGCGTGTGGTCGATGTCGAGGCTTACGCGCTGGAACGCTCCTTCGGCTTGCTCTCGACACAACTGGCCGCCTCCCAGGAGCGCCTGACGGTCGCGGTGGTGGACATTGGCGCGACCATGACCACCCTCAGCGTGCTGCACAACGGCAAGATCATCTACACCCGCGAGCAACTGTTCGGCGGTCGGCAACTGACCGAAGAAATTCAGCGACGCTATGGCCTGACGGTCGAGCAGGCCGGGCTGGCGAAGAAGCAGGGCGGTTTGCCCGACGACTACGTCAGCGAAGTCCTGCAACCGTTTCGCGAGGCGCTGGTGCAACAGGTTTCGCGCTCGTTGCAGTTCTTCTTTGCCTCTGGCCAGTACAACGCGGTCGATCACATTCTGCTGGCCGGTGGCACGGCGTCGGTGTCGGGGCTGGACCGGTTGATCGAACAGCGGCTGGACACGCCGACCCAGGTGGCCAACCCGTTCGCCAACATGGCCCTGAGCAGCAAGGTCAACGCTGGCGCCCTGGCCAGCGATGCGCCGGCCTTGATGATTGCGTGCGGGCTCGCCCTCAGGAGTTTCGACTGATGGCGCGGATCAACCTTTTACCCTGGCGTGAAGAGCTGCGGGAAGAACGCCGCAAACGCTTCTTGCTGGCGTTGGTCGGCGTGCTGCTGTGTTCTGTGGGGGGCGTACTGATCGCGGATCAGCTCATCAGCGGCGCCATCGATCGGCAGGCTGCCCGTAACGCCTACATCGGCAAGCAGATCGCCGTGGTCGACGAGCGGATCGCCCAGATCAGTGATTTGAAAGCCCGCCGCCAGCAACTCGTCGAGCGCATGCGCATTATCCAGGACCTGCAAGGCAACCGGCCGATCAGCGGCCGGATCTTCGATCAACTGGCGCGCACGTTGCCGGACGGCGTGTATTTCACCGAAGTGAAAATGGTCGGCAAAACCCTGTCCATTACCGGCGCGGCGGAGTCGAACAATCGCGTGTCGGACCTGATGCGCAATCTGGATGCGTCCGACTGGTTCGATGCCCCGAGCCTTACCGAGGTCAAGGCGACGACCGCTGGCCAACTGGACCAGGCCAATGTCTTTCAACTGACCGTTCGTCAGACACAACCCGCTGCCGTGGAGGACGATAAATGAGTCCGTCCCAATGGCTGGAAGGGTTGCGCAATGTTGATCTGGGCGATCTGGACACCAACAACATGGGTTCCTGGCCGCCAGCGATCAAGGCTGTGGTGGGGGGGCTGCTGATGCTGCTGGTGTTGGCGCTGGGGTACACCTTTTACCTCAGTGACCTCGAAGACCAGCTCAACCTCAAGCGCGAGGAAGAGTCGACCCTCAAGGAGCAGTTCGCGACCAAAGCCCACATGGCGGCGAATCTGGAGCTGTACACCCAGCAAATGAAGGAGATGGAAACCTCCTTTGGCGTGCTGCTGCGGCAATTGCCCAGCGACACCGAGGTTCCCGGTCTGCTGGAGGACATTACCCGCACGGGCCTCGGCAGCGGGCTGGAGTTCGAAGAGATCAAACTGCTGCCGGAAGTCACCCAGCAGTTCTACATCGAATTGCCGATCCAGATCACGGTGACTGGCGCCTATCACGACCTGGCGACCTTCGTCAGTGGTGTGGCCGGCCTGCCCCGGATCGTGACACTGCATGATTTCGACATTGCGCCCGCCAGCCCTGAAGGCGGACCGAAGTTGCGCATGAGCATCCTTGCCAAGACCTATCGCTACAACGGCACCGGGGCGCAGAAATGAGCCCGCTTCGTTGTGTATCGATGGTGGTGTTGTTCGCCAGCCTGACCGCGTGCGGCAGCGACAACGACGTCGGTGACCTGGATGCCTACATGAACGAAGTGCGCCTGCGGGCCCCGGGCAAAATTGAACCAACGCCGACGTTTCGGTCTTACCCAACGTTCACCTACAACGCCGTCAACCTGCGCAGCCCGTTTTCCCGGCAGGTCAGAGTGGATCTTGCGGGCCAGAAGCGTGGCTCGCGCAACGTCAAACCCGACCTCAATCGGGTCAAGCAGTACCTCGAAGGATTCAACATCGAGCAGTTTGAAATGGTCGGCACGATCTCCAATGCCTCCGGCTCCTTCGCGCTGTTGCGCGGGGCCGGCGGGGTGCATCGGCTGAAAGTCGGTGATTACCTGGGGCGTAACGATGGCCGGATCGTCGCCATCAGCGGCTCGCAAGTCGATGTGGTCGAAATCGTTCCCGATGGCGAGGGTGCCTGGCTGGAGCGGCCACGGACCCTTCCTTTGAAAGAGCACTCATAGTGGAACTCGAATAATGAACAGGACTTTCTCAACCCTCGGCATTTCGCTATGGATAGCGTTGGTGTCTCCGATGGTGCTGGCGGCCAACCTCAAAGCGCTGGATGTTGCCGCGCTGCCGGGTGATCGCGTCGAGTTGAAGTTGTCTTTCGATGGGCCGCCACCGGTGCCCGACGGTTACACCACCGAACAGCCGGCGCGGATTGCGCTGGACCTGCCCGGCGTGGTCAGTCAGTTGAAGAGCAAGACTCGCGACCTGGGAGGCGGCAATGCCCGCAGTGCCACAGTGGTCGAGGCCAACGACCGCACGCGGCTGATCATTAACCTGACGCAGTTGACTCCGTATAACGCGAGGGTCGAAGGCAACAACCTGTTGGTGGTGGTCGGGCAGGGGGCCAACAGCAAGGCCTCGAAACCGGCGCCTCGCGCTGCGGTTGCAACACCGGCGCCGGCTAAAAACTACGCCCCTTCGAGCAAGTCCATTCGCGGCGTCGACTTCCAGCGCGGCACCCAGGGCGAAGGCAACGTGGTCATCGACCTGTCGGATCCTTCCATCGCACCGGACATCCAGGAACACGAAGGCAAGATCATCCTCGGTTTCGCCAGGACCCAATTGCCCGAAAAGTTGCGCGTGCGCCTCGACGTCAAGGATTTCGCCACCCCGGTGCAATTCGTCAACGCCGTCGCCACCGGTGACCGGGCAACCATCACCATCGAGCCCGGCGGCGCCTTCGACTATTCGACCTATCAGACCGACAACAAGCTGACCGTCAGTATCCGACCGATGACGGTCGACGATCTGCAAAAGCGCAACGCAGAGCGCTTCGCCTACACCGGCGAAAAACTCTCGCTGAATTTCCAGGACATCGACGTGCGCTCGGTGCTGCAACTGATCGCCGATTTCACCAACCTCAATCTGGTGGCCAGCGACACCGTGCAGGGCGGCATCACGTTGCGGTTGCAGAACGTGCCGTGGGATCAGGCGCTGGACCTGGTGCTGAAAACCAAGGGCCTGGACAAACGCAAGATCGGCAACGTGCTGTTGGTGGCGCCGGCCGATGAAATCGCTGCCCGGGAACGCCAGGAACTGGAATCGCAGAAGCAGATCTCCGAACTGGCACCACTGCGGCGCGAACTGTTGCAGGTCAACTACGCCAAGGCTGCGGACATTGCCAAGCTGTTCACTTCAGTGACCAGCGCCGAGGCGAAAGCCGACGAGCGGGGGTCGATCACGGTGGATGATCGTACCAACAACATCATTGCCTACCAGACTCAGGATCGCCTCGATGAGCTTCGGCGCATTGTCACGCAACTGGACATCCCGGTTCGCCAGGTGATGATCGAAGCGCGAATCGTCGAAGCCAACGTCGACTACGACAAAAGCCTCGGCGTGCGCTGGGGCGGTTCGGTGCGCAACAAGGGCAACTGGAATACGTCCGGGGCCAGCGATGGGAGGACCATCGGCACACCGGAAAGCACCAGTACCAACTCGTCGTTTGTCGACATGGGCGCAGCGGGCAGCACCTCGGGCATCGGCATCGCCTTCATCACCGACAACGTGTTGCTGGATCTGGAACTGACGGCGATGGAGAAAACCGGCAACGGCGAAATCGTCTCGCAGCCCAAGGTGGTCACGTCCGACAAGGAAACCGCAAAGATTCTCAAGGGCACGGAGATTCCCTACCAGGAAGCCAGTTCCAGTGGCGCGACGTCGGTGTCTTTCAAGGAAGCCTCGCTGTCGCTGGAAGTGACACCGCAGATCACCCCGGACAACCGGATCATCATGGAGGTCAAGGTCACCAAGGACGAACCGGACTACCTGAACAAGGTGCAGGATGTGCCGCCGATCAAGAAAAACGAGGTCAATGCCAAGGTCCTGGTCAACGATGGCGAGACCATCGTCATTGGCGGGGTTTTCTCAAATACTCAGAGCAAGGTTGTAGATAAGGTGCCATTTCTCGGCGATGTGCCGTATCTTGGCCGCCTTTTCCGGCGTGACGTGGTTTCGGAGAAAAAATCCGAGCTGCTGGTATTTCTCACTCCGCGTATCATGAACAACCAGGCGATTGCTGTGAGTCATTGATTCTGTGCGAAATTTGATTCTTGTTGGACCGATGGGCGCTGGTAAAAGCACCATCGGCCGGTTGCTGGCCAAAGAGCTGCGCCTGCCGTTCAAAGATTCCGATAAGGAAATTGAATTGCGCACGGGCGCCAATATCCCGTGGATTTTCGATAAAGAAGGCGAACCGGGCTTTCGTGACCGCGAGCAGGCGATGATTGCCGAGCTGTGTGGCTGCGATGGCGTGGTGTTGGCGACCGGTGGCGGCGCAGTCATGCGCGAAGCCAATCGTCGGGCACTGCATGCCGGTGGTCGGGTGGTCTACTTGCATGCTTCTGTCGAGCAACAAGTGGGCCGAACTGCCCGTGACCGCAATCGACCCCTGTTGCGCACCGCCGATCCGGCCAAGACCCTGCGGGATCTATTGGCGATCCGCGATCCGCTGTATCGGGAAATCGCCGACCTGGTGGTTGAAACCGATGAGCGGCCGCCGCGAATGGTAGTGCTCGACATCCTCGAACGCTTGCAGCAGCTACCGCCCCGTTAATGCGCAGCGCGAAATGCGCTATCCTCGGCGTCCGGTCATGACCGCTCAAGGTTATGGCAGATGGCTACCGAACGACGTCACACCAGCAGACGCCGTGGACATTCGATAACTCAAGGCAGGACGCCTGATTCATCTTCACTGTGGGGACACATGCAGACACTCAAGGTCGATCTAGGCGAGCGCAGCTACCCGATTCACATTGGCGAAGGTTTGTTGGATCAGCCTGAGCTGCTGGCCCCGCATATTCGCGGACGGCAAGTAGCGATCATCTCCAACGAGACCGTTGCACCGCTCTACCTCGAACGTCTGACCCGCAGCCTGGCGCAGTTCTCGGTGATTTCCGTGGTGTTGCCTGACGGCGAGGCCTTCAAGACCTGGGAAACCCTGCAACTGATTTTCGACGGCCTGCTGACCGCACGGCACGACCGCCGCACCACCGTGATCGCCCTCGGTGGCGGCGTGATTGGTGACATGGCCGGTTTTGCCGCCGCTTGCTACCAGCGCGGCGTTGATTTCATTCAAGTGCCGACCACGTTGCTGTCGCAAGTCGACTCTTCGGTGGGCGGCAAGACCGGTATCAACCATCCGATGGGCAAGAACATGGTCGGCGCGTTCTATCAGCCGAACGTGGTGCTGATCGATACCGCGACCCTCAATACCTTGCCGGCCCGCGAACTGTCCGCTGGCCTGGCTGAAGTCATCAAGTACGGACTGATCTGCGACGAGCCGTTTCTGACCTGGCTCGAAGAGAACGTTGATCGCCTGCGCGCCCTGGACCAGGTCGCCCTGACCTACGCCATCGAACGCTCCTGCGCCGCCAAGGCTGCAGTGGTCGGCGCCGACGAAAAAGAGACCGGTGTACGTGCCACATTGAACCTCGGTCATACGTTCGGCCACGCCATCGAAACCCACATGGGCTATGGTGTCTGGCTTCATGGTGAAGCGGTTGCTGCTGGCACCGTAATGGCTTTGGAGATGTCGGCGCGCCTGGGCTGGATCAGCGAGCAAGAGCGTGATCGCGGTATTCGCCTGTTCCAGCGTGCCGGCCTGCCAGTCATCCCGCCTGAAGAGATGACCGAAGCCGATTTCCTTGAACACATGGCAATTGACAAGAAAGTGATCGACGGTCGTTTGCGCCTGGTGCTGCTGCGCCACATGGGCGAAGCGGTGGTGACCGACGATTATCCAAAAGAGATTTTACAGGCCACGCTGGGAGCGGATTACCGCGCCCTGGCTCAGCTGAAAGGTTAATAAGATCCCGATGACTAGTTTGCATGCCGACGAGGCTTTCCTCGGCCATTACCAGTTAAGTCATGACCCTTTTGCTCCACGGGTACCTGGCTTCAAATTTTTCCCGGCCCAGCGCAAACCGGTGCTGGGGCAACTGCATCACCTGGCGCGCTATAGCCAGTTGTTGCTGGTGGTCACGGGCCCGCAAGGCAGTGGCAAGACCCTGTTGCGCCAGGCTCTGGTGGCCAGCACCAACAAGCAGTCGGTGCAGAGCGTGGTGGTATCCGCTCGCGGCGCGGGCGATTCGGCCGGCATCTTGCGCCAGGTCGCTCAATCGCTGAACGTCGAACAGGCTGAGATCGGCGCGATTCTGGCGCAAGTGGTGCAACTGGCGCTGACCGGTCAGGAAGTCTATTTGCTGGTGGATGACGCCGAGCAACTCGACGAGTCCGCGCTGGAAGCCCTGATGGCCCTGGCGGCCGGCGCACCGGAAGGTCGTCCGCACGTGTTCCTGTTTGGCGAGTCGTCGCTGATCGCTCAGCTTGAGGCGCTGAGCCTTGAGGAAGAGCGCTTCCACGTGATCGAACTGCAGCCTTACACCGAAGAAGAAACCCGCGAATATCTGGATCAGCGCCTTGAAGGCGCCGGTCGGGGTATCGAACTTTTCACCGCGGATCAGATCTCTGATATTCACGAAAGCTCCGACGGCTGGCCTGGCAACATCAACCAGGTCGCCCGCGATGCAATGATCGAAGCCATGATTGCCAGCCGCTCAGCGGTGAAGCGTCCAAGTATGGGGTTTAACATGCCGAAGAAACACGTATTGGCGATTTCCGCCGTAGTCGTGGTCGCGGTAGCCGCCGCCTGGTTGATGCCGGGTCGCAGCAAAGCACCGACCACCGGCGCACCTGCCAATGAACAGGCACAACTGCCGCTCGGCCAGGGTTCGCCACAGCCTAACGGCGGTGCACCCTCCGTCGAATTCGCCGGCAACTCGCAGCCGATGCCATTGCCGTTGGTCGGCAATTCGCAACCGGTCATGCGCGGTCCGTTGGCTGAAGCGGCCGGTGGCATCACCGAAGGCGACGATGGCGTGCCGGTCGAGGGTTCCAGCGCGACACCGCCAACCGTGACCACCGTCGCACCGCCTGCCGGCATTCAGCCAGGCCCTGCGCCGACGCCAGCCGCTAAACCGGTTCCAGCACCGACTCAGGTAGCCACCGCCAAGCCTGCCCCGGCTGCGCCTGCCGTGAAGCCGGCTCCCGCGCCAGCCAAGCCAGCCGCTGTGGCTGCTGCCAAGCCTGCCGAGAAGCCAGCGCCTGCCGCCAAGGCCGCTGGCGGCACGTGGTACGCCGGTCAACCGACCAGCAACTACGTGGTGCAGATCCTCGGTACCAGCTCCGAAACGACTGCACAAAACTTCGTGAAAGAGCAGGGCGGCGAGTACCGTTATTTCAAGAAAGTCCTCAACGGCAAGCCGCTTTACGTCATCACCTACGGTAACTTCGCCAACCGCGATGCAGCCGTTACCGCCATCAAGGCCTTGCCAGCGAAGGTTCAGGCTGGTAAACCTTGGCCTCGCACTGTCGCCAGCGTCCAACAGGAACTGGCAACAACTCGCTGAAGATTCGGCGGCCTTACCCAGGCCGCCTCTCCCGGCACCTCAAAATTTCTACAAGTGCATGCCGCCTCTACAGGCCGCGTGCCTTGTGGTGTCTGCGTCACAGTAGTCTTTGAGTCGTTGCAGTCAAAATTAAAAAAAGTTTTGACTAGCACAGCAGATCGCTTTAAACCTTTCACAAATGCGACATAGATTTGCGACAGTTCGTCGTCAAATTTGTGAGCGTAAGTGTCGGTGTGTACAATGACCTCCCTTTTGCCCCCGCAAAGCCGGCATACGTTCGGCGCGGAAGGTAACTGATTGAATTGAAAAGAAATTTGCCTCGACAAGGGGCAGCCTGGTGAGAAAGTGTCTATGAAAGCAGGTCTGTACCAACCAGATGAATTCAAGGATAACTGCGGTTTCGGCCTGATAGCCCATATGCAGGGCGAGCCCAGTCATACCCTTTTGCAAACGGCCATCGAGGCCCTGACCTGCATGACCCACCGCGGTGGGATTAATGCCGACGGCAAGACCGGTGACGGTTGCGGTCTGCTGATTCAAAAGCCGGACGTGTTCCTGCGTGCCATCGCCCAGGAAACCTTCGGCGTCGCACTGCCCAAGCAATATGCAGTGGGCATGGTCTTCTTCAACCAGGACCCGGTGAAAGCCGAAGCCGCTCGCGAGAACATGAACCGCGAAATCCTGGCGGCCGGCCTGACCCTAGTCGGCTGGCGCAAAGTGCCGATCGACACCAGCGTCCTCGGCCGTCTGGCCCTTGAGCGCCTGCCGCAGATCGAGCAAGTGTTCATCGGCGGTGAAGGCCTGAGCGATCAGGACATGGCCGTCAAACTGTTCACGTCCCGTCGTCGCTCGTCCGTGGCCAACGCCGCCGATGCCGACCACTACGTCTGCAGCTTTTCGCACAAGACCATCATTTATAAAGGCCTGATGATGCCGGCGGACTTGACCGCCTTCTATCCAGACCTGAGCGATGAGCGCCTGCAAACCTCGATTTGCGTGTTCCACCAGCGCTTCTCCACCAACACCCTGCCGAAATGGCCGCTGGCCCAACCGTTCCGCTTCCTGGCGCACAACGGCGAGATCAACACCATCACCGGCAACCGCAACTGGGCCGTGGCCCGTCGCACCAAGTTCACCAACGATCTGATGGATCTGGAAGAGCTCGGCCCGCTGGTCAACCGCGTTGGTTCCGACTCCTCGAGCATGGACAACATGCTCGAGCTGATGGTGACCGGTGGCATCGACCTGTTCCGTGGCGTGCGGATGATCATTCCGCCTGCGTGGCAGAACGTCGAAACCATGGACCCGGACCTGCGTGCGTTCTACGAATACAACTCGATGCACATGGAACCGTGGGACGGCCCGGCCGGCGTGGTCATGACCGATGGTCGCTACGCGGTGTGCCTGCTCGACCGTAACGGTCTGCGCCCGGCGCGTTGGGTCACCACCAAAAACGGTTTCATTACCCTGGCCTCGGAAATCGGTGTCTGGAACTACCAGCCTGAAGACGTGATCGCCAAGGGCCGCGTTGGCCCGGGCCAGATCTTTGCCGTGGACACCGAAACCGGTCAGATCCTCGACACCGATGCCATCGACAACCGCTTGAAGTCCCGCCATCCGTACAAGCAATGGCTGCGCAAGAATGCCCTGCGCATCCAGGCGACCATGGAAGACAACGACCACGGTTCGGCGTTCTACGACGTCGATCAGCTCAAGCAATACATGAAGATGTACCAGGTCACTTTTGAAGAACGTGATCAGGTGCTGCGTCCGCTCGGCGAGCAAGGCTACGAAGCCGTCGGCTCGATGGGCGACGATACGCCGATGGCCGTGCTGTCCCAGCGCGTGCGCACGCCGTACGACTATTTCCGCCAGCAGTTCGCGCAGGTCACCAACCCGCCGATCGACCCGCTGCGTGAAGCCATCGTCATGTCGCTGGAGATCTGCCTCGGTGCCGAGCGCAACATCTTCCAGGAGTCGCCGGAGCACGCCTCGCGCGTGATCCTCAGCTCGCCGGTCATTTCCCCGGCCAAGTGGCGTTCGCTGATGAACCTCGATCGTCCGGGCTTCGAGCGCGCGATCATCGATCTGAACTACGACGAAAGCGTCGGCCTCGAAGCGGCAATCCGCAACGTCGCCGATCAGGCTGAAGAAGCCGTGCGCGCCGGTCGTACCCAGGTTGTGTTGAGTGACCGTCACATTGCCCCGGGCAAGTTGCCGATCCACGCTTCGCTCGCCACCGGCGCGGTACACCACCGCCTGACCGAAAAAGGCCTGCGTTGCGACTCCAACATCCTCGTGGAAACCGCGACCGCTCGCGACCCGCATCACTTCGCCGTGTTGATCGGTTTCGGCGCCTCTGCCGTTTATCCGTTCCTGGCTTACGAAGTGCTGGGCGACCTGATCCGTACCGGTGAAGTGCTGGGCGACCTCTATGAGGTGTTCAAGAACTACCGCAAAGGCATCACCAAAGGCCTGCTGAAAATCCTGTCGAAGATGGGCATTTCGACCATCACGTCGTACCGTGGTGCGCAGTTGTTCGAAGCCATCGGCCTGTCCGAAGAGGTTTGCGAGCTGAGCTTCCGTGGTGTGCCTAGCCGCATCAAGGGCGCGCGTTTCGTCGACATCGAAGCCGAGCAGAAAGCCCTCGCCGCCGAAGCCTGGAGCCCGCGCAAGCCGATCCAGCAAGGCGGCCTGCTGAAGTTCGTCCACGGTGGCGAATATCACGCCTACAACCCGGACGTGGTCAACACCCTGCAAGCCGCTGTGCAGCAGGGCGACTACAGCAAGTTCAAGGAATACACGGCGCTGGTGGACAACCGTCCGGTGTCGATGATCCGCGACATGTTCAAGGTGAAGACCCTGGACACGCCGCTGGACATCAGCGAAATCGAACCGCTGGAATCGGTGCTCAAGCGCTTTGACTCCGCCGGTATCTCGCTGGGCGCCCTGTCGCCGGAAGCCCACGAAGCCTTGGCCGAAGCCATGAACCGCCTCGGTGCGCGTTCCAACTCCGGCGAAGGCGGCGAAGACCCGGCGCGTTACGGCACCATCAAGAGCTCGAAAATCAAGCAGGTTGCGACTGGCCGCTTTGGCGTGACCCCGGAATACCTGGTCAACGCTGAAGTGCTGCAGATCAAAGTCGCTCAGGGCGCCAAGCCCGGCGAAGGTGGTCAACTGCCAGGCGGCAAGGTCAACGGTCTGATCGCCAAGCTGCGTTACGCAGTGCCGGGCGTGACCCTGATTTCGCCGCCACCGCACCACGACATCTATTCGATCGAAGACTTGTCGCAGCTGATTTTCGACCTGAAACAAGTCAACCCGAAGGCACTGGTCTCGGTGAAGCTGGTAGCAGAAGCGGGCGTCGGCACCATCGCCGCCGGTGTGGCCAAGGCCTATGCAGACTTGATCACCATCTCCGGCTACGACGGCGGCACCGGCGCATCGCCGCTGACCTCGATCAAATACGCGGGCGCTCCGTGGGAGCTCGGCCTGGCCGAAACCCACCAGACTCTGCGCGGCAACGACCTGCGCGGCAAAGTACGGGTACAAACCGACGGCGGCCTGAAAACCGGCCTCGACGTGATCAAGGCTGCGATCCTCGGCGCTGAAAGCTTCGGCTTCGGCACCGCGCCAATGATCGCGCTGGGCTGCAAATACCTGCGTATCTGCCACCTGAACAACTGCGCCACCGGCGTCGCGACTCAGAACGAGAAGCTGCGCAAGGATCACTACATCGGTACCGTCGACATGGTGGTGAATTTCTTCACCTACGTCGCCGAAGAAACCCGTGAGTGGCTGGCCAAGCTGGGCGTGCGCTCCCTCGAAGAGCTGATCGGTCGTACCGATCTGCTGGAAGTCCTCGAAGGCCAGACCGCCAAGCAGCAACACCTGGACCTGACGCCGTTGCTGGGCAGCGATCACATTCCGGCAGACAAGCCTCAATTCTGCCAGGTGGACCGCAACCCGCCGTTTGACAAAGGCCTGCTGGCCGAGAAAATGGTCGACCTGGCCACCTCGGCCATCAACGACATGAGCGGCGCCGATTTCGCCCTGGACATCTGCAACTGCGACCGTTCGATCGGCGCTCGGATCTCCGGTGAAATCGCGCGCAAGCACGGCAACCAAGGCATGGCGAATGCGCCGATCACCTTCCGCTTCAAAGGGACGGCCGGTCAGAGCTTCGGTGTGTGGAACGCCGGCGGCCTGAACATGTACCTGGAAGGCGACGCCAACGACTACGTCGGCAAAGGCATGACCGGCGGCAAACTGGTCATCGTTCCGCCGAAGGGCAGCGTCTACAAGACTCAGGACAGTGCCATCATCGGCAACACCTGCCTGTACGGCGCCACGGGCGGCAAGCTGTTCGCCGCCGGCACCGCGGGCGAGCGTTTTGCCGTGCGTAACTCCGGTGCCCACACGGTTGTGGAAGGCACTGGCGATCACTGCTGCGAGTACATGACCGGTGGTTTCGTCTGCGTCCTGGGCAAGACCGGTTACAACTTCGGCTCAGGCATGACCGGCGGTTTCGCCTACGTGCTCGACCAGGACAACACCTTCGTTGACCGGGTCAACCACGAACTGGTGGAAATCCAGCGGATCAGCGGTGAGGCGATGGAAGCCTATCGCAGCCACTTGCAACGCGTGCTGAACGAATACGTCGAGGAAACCGACAGCGAATGGGGTCGTAACCTCGCTGAAAACCTCGATGACTATCTGCGTCGTTTCTGGCTGGTCAAGCCCAAGGCTGCCAACCTGAAATCGTTGCTTTCCAGCACCCGTGCCAACCCGCAGTGATATGCGCCTGAAGAGTTTGATGAGGTTTTAACAATGGCTGAACGTCTGAATAACGACTTCCAGTTCATCGATGTCGGGCGCAAAGATCCGAAGAAGAAACTGTTGCGTCAACGCAAGAAAGAGTTCGTGGAGATCTACGAACCCTTCAAACCCCAGCATTCGGCCGATCAGGCCCACCGCTGCCTGGGTTGCGGTAACCCGTATTGCGAATGGAAGTGCCCGGTGCACAACTTCATTCCGAACTGGCTGAAGCTGGTGGCCGAGGGCAACATCCTCCAGGCCGCCGAGCTGTCGCACCAGACCAACACCCTGCCGGAAGTGTGCGGCCGGGTGTGCCCGCAGGATCGTCTGTGCGAGGGTGCCTGCACCCTCAACGACGGCTTCGGCGCGGTGACCATCGGTTCGGTCGAGAAGTACATCACCGACACCGCGTTCGCCATGGGCTGGCGCCCGGACATGTCCAAGGTCAAGCCGACCGGCAAGCGTGTCGCGATCATCGGTGCCGGCCCTGCTGGCCTGGGCTGTGCCGACGTGCTGGTACGTGGCGGCGTGACCCCGGTGGTGTTCGACAAGAACCCGGAAATCGGTGGCTTGCTGACCTTCGGCATCCCCGAGTTCAAGCTGGAAAAGACCGTACTGAGCAATCGTCGCGAAGTCTTCACCGGCATGGGCATCGAGTTCCGCCTGAACACCGAAGTGGGCAAGGACGTGACCGTCGAGCAACTGCTCGAAGAATACGATGCCGTGTTCATGGGCATGGGCACCTACACCTACATGAAGGGCGGCTTTGCCGGTGAGGACCTGCCGGGCGTGCACGACGCGCTCGACTTCCTGATCGCCAACGTCAACCGCAACCTGGGCTTTGAAAAGTCGCCGGAAGATTTCGTCGACATGAAAGGCAAGAAGGTCGTGGTACTCGGCGGTGGCGACACGGCGATGGACTGCAACCGTACTTCGATTCGCCAGGGCGCCAAGTCGGTGACCTGTGCGTACCGTCGTGACGAAGCGAACATGCCGGGCTCGCGTAAGGAAGTGAAAAACGCCAAGGAAGAAGGGGTGAAATTCCTCTACAACCGCCAGCCAATTGCGATCGTCGGTGAAGACCGCGTCGAAGGCGTGAAAGTGGTCGAGACCCGTCTCGGCGCACCGGACGCCCGTGGCCGTCGCAGCCCTGAGCCGATCCCGGGCTCCGAAGAGATCATCCCGGCCGACGCCGTGGTCATCGCCTTCGGTTTCCGTCCAAGCCCGGCGCCGTGGTTCGAACAATTCGACATCCAGACCGACAGCCAGGGCCGCGTTGTGGCTCCGGAACAAGGCAAGTTCAAGCACCAGACCAGCAACCCGAAAATCTTCGCCGGTGGCGATATGGTTCGCGGTTCTGACCTGGTGGTGACGGCGATCTTCGAAGGCCGCAATGCGGCTGAAGGGATCCTGGATTACCTGGAGGTCTGATCGCTTTCCAACATTGGAATGCGATCAAAATGTGGGAGCGAGCCTGCTCGCGAAAGCGGTGGATCAGCCAACAGAGATGTTGACTGCGAAGCCCTCTTCGCGAGCAGGCTCGCTCCCACATTGGTTTCAGGGTGTTGCTAAATGGCGCATTCCCCCGCGACAAATTGACCCGATAGACAAAAGGCTGACCTGCAACCGTGCCTTTTGCGTCGCGCTCTGAGAAAATGCCCGCACTTTTTTTCCGGATGCCGACATGACTGCCCTGAAGAACGACCGTTTCCTTCGCGCCCTGCTCAAGCAACCCGTAGACGTCACCCCTGTGTGGATGATGCGTCAGGCCGGTCGCTACCTGCCTGAATACCGCGCCAGCCGTGCCAAGGCCGGTGACTTCATGAGCCTGTGCATGAACCCGGAGTTCGCTTGCGAAGTCACGATGCAACCGCTCGACCGCTATCCGCAACTGGACGCAGCGATCCTGTTCTCCGACATCCTGACCATCCCGGATGCCATGGGCCAGGGCCTGTACTTTGAAACCGGTGAAGGCCCGCGCTTCAAGAAAGTCGTCAGCACCATGGCCGACATCGAAGCCCTGCCGATTCCTGATCCGCACAAAGACCTCGGCTACGTCATGGACGCAGTCAGCACCATCCGCCGCGAACTGAACGGCCGCGTGCCGCTGATCGGCTTCGCCGGCAGCCCATGGACCCTGGCCACCTACATGGTCGAAGGCGGCTCGTCGAAAGACTACCGCAAGACCAAAACCATGCTCTACGACAACCCGCAAGCCTTGCACCTGCTGCTGGACAAGCTCGCGCAGACGGTCACCAGCTACCTCAATGGCCAGATCATGGCCGGCGCGCAAGCGGTGCAGATCTTCGATAGCTGGGGTGGCAGCCTCTCGGCGGCGGCGTACCAGGAATTCTCCCTGGCCTACATGAAGAAAATCGTCAGCGGCCTGATCCGCGAGCACGAAGGCCGCAAAGTGCCGGTGATCCTGTTCACCAAGAACGGTGGCCTGTGGCTGGAAAGTATCGCCGACGCTGGCGCTGATGCATTGGGCCTGGACTGGACCTGCGACATCGGCAGTGCCCGCGATCGCGTCGGCAGCAAAGTTGCGCTGCAAGGCAACATGGACCCGACCGTGTTGTACGCCAAACCGGAAGCCATCCGCACCGAAGTCGGCCGCATTCTCGCCAGCTACGGCAAAGGCAGCGGCCACGTGTTCAACCTGGGTCATGGCATCACCCCGGAAGTCGATCCGGAACATGCTGGCGCCTTCCTGCGCGCGGTTCATGAGTTGTCGGCGCAGTATCACGAGTGATCGTGAACTGATAAAACGCTAGGCTTTTCTGTGGGAGCGAGCCTGCTCGCGAAGGCGGTCTGTCAGCCAACGACTCTGTTGGATGTGCCGGCCCCTTCGCGAGCAAGCTCGCTCCCACAGTTGTTCATGGCTGACTGGATATTTGTGTTTAAGCCTTTACACCGCCCAACGGCGGCAACTTCGCCAGCTTCAACGCCACCAGCAACGCAATCACCAGCAACGCGCCAATAAACAGCCCAATCCCGTTCCACCCGCCCAAGTGCCAGAACACCCCGCCCGCCGTCCCGGCAATGCTCGATCCGGCGTAATAGCTGAACAGGTACAACGATGAAGCCTGCCCCTTGGCCTTGATCGCCCGGCGGCCGATCCAGCTGCTGGCCACGGAGTGCGCGGCAAAGAAGCCGAAGGTAAAGATCAACATGCCGATGATCACCACCGGCAGTGGCGTGAACATGGTCAGGGCCAGGCCGGCGAGCATCAGCACAATCGTCGCCCAGAGCACTTTACGGCGCCCCAGCTTGTCAGCCAGCGAACCGATCTTCGCCGAGCTGTAGATCCCCGACAGGTACACCACCGAGAGCAGTCCGACGAAGGCTTGTTCCATGTGATACGGCTCGGCCAGCAAGCGGTAACCGATGTAGTTGAACAGCGTGACGAACGCGCCCATCAGCACAAAGGCTTCAAGGAACAACAGCGGTAAACCGGCATCGCGAAAGTGCATGGTGAAGCCGTCGAGCAAGCTGCGCGGGTGCAGCGAGCGGGCGCGGAAGTTGCGCGACTCCGGAAGGATTTTCCAGAACACCGCTGCGGCGATCAGGGCCAGGCCGCCGATCACCAGCATCGCCGTGTGCCAGCTGACGAAGTCGATCAGCACGCCGGTGATCAAGCGTCCGCACATCCCGCCAATCGCGTTGCCGCCGATGTACAAGCCCATGGCCAGGCCGATGTGCTGTGGGTGGATCTCTTCGCTCAGGTACGTCATGGCGACCGCTGCCAGGCCGCTCAACGACAAGCCGATCAGTGCGCGCATGATCAACACGCCTTCCCAGCTCGGCATCATCGCGCTGGCCATGGTGCACAGCGCGGCGGCGAACAATGCGGCAACCATCACCGGTTTGCGGCCGACCCTGTCGGAAATCGGGCCGGTGATCAGCAGGCCAATGGCGAGCATGCCGGTCGCCACCGACAGGATCAGGCTGCTCTGCGCCGCGTTGATCGAGTATTCGTGGGACAGTAACGGCATCATCGGTTGTACGCAGTAGAGCAACGCGAAGGTCGCGAAGCCGCCGGAGAACAGCGCCAGCACCGTGCGCATGAACATCGGCGTGCCTTTTTCGATGTAAATTTCCTTCAGCTCGGCGACGACATCGTCCGCCGCAGCAGGCGGAACTTCATGGGCGAGTGGAGCGACAGCAGTTTTCACGATGGACCTCGGAGGGGCGCAGCCTGGCAGGCAATGAAAAAATCATATAGCTGCCTAATGATTCAATCCAATATATTGTTCGACCTGTTTGAGAGCTTTTACGACCTAATGGGGTTTTCATGGAATTGCGTCACCTGCGCTACTTCATCGCCGTCGCCGAAGAACTGCACTTCGGCCGCGCCGCTCAGGTGCTAGGCATCTCTCAGCCGCCGCTAAGCCAACAGATTCAGGCACTGGAGGCCGAGGTGGGCGCACGCTTGTTCGAGCGAACCAATCGTCGGGTCGAGCTCAGCGAAGCCGGTCGGTTATTTCTGCAAGAGGCTCGATTGGTGCTGGCGCAAGTCGACAAAGCTGCCGACGTGGCGCGGCGTGCGCAACTGGGTGAGCTCGGTGAATTGAAGATCGGCTTCACGTCCTCGGCACCGTTCAACTCGACCATTCCCCAAGCAATTTTTTCGTTCCGCCAGCGCTTCCCGGCGGTGCACCTGAATTTGCGGGAGATGAGCAGCACCCAGGTCGCGGATGCGCTGGTCGACGAGTCGATCGAGGTCGGCATCATGCGGCCGCTGGGGTTACCGGACTCGCTCAGCGTCGTGGAGCTGATGCGCGAACCACTGGTGGCGGTGCTCAGTTCCAAGCATCCTTTGGTCAACGACAGCGAAGACGGGCTGTTTCTGTCGGCACTGGCTCTTGAGCCTTTCGTGTTTTTCCCACGCAGCTATGGCAGTGGTCTCTACGCACAATTGCTCAGCCTGGCCCGTGATGCCGGTTTCAGTCCGCACTTTGCGCAGGAGGCGGGCGAGGCGATGACGATTATTGGCTTGGTGGCGGCAGGGCTCGGGGTGTCGGTGCTGCCGGCGTCGTATCAGCGGATGCGCATCGACGGTGTGGTGTATAGACCGTTACTGGATCCGGCGGCGGTGTCGGCGGTGTGGCTGGTGCAGCGCAAGGATCAGAAGTCGCCGATGGCCAAGGCGTTTGTTGAGTTGTTGACGCGTAAGGTTGAAGGGGCTTGAGAGCAAAGACATTTCGCGTAACGGATCCACTTTAGGGATTCACCCGGTTATTGAGCAGAATCGATTTCTTTCGATGAGTGCCAAGGATGCCGCTTCTATATCAACCCAAGGAAGGTAGCGTACTGATTTGTGATTTCAGGGGGTACGAAGTTCCCGAAATGATCAAGGTCAGGCCCGTTGTTGTGATACGCAAACACAAGTCCAACAGCATGCTGGTGACGGTTGTGCCGCTAAGTACCACCGCCCCTGATCGCATACTTGATCACCATCTGGAGCTGCAAAGTCATCTCCAGGGTGCCAGTGCGGTTTGCTGGGCGAAATGCGATATGGTTGCGACAGTAAGCCTCTCCAGACTGGACCGGATCAGAAGTCGAGACCGTCAAGGGAAGCGTATTTATGTTATTTCACAACTGGAAACAGATGAGTTTTACGCGATCAAAGTCGCGGTACGCAGTGCTTTGGGCGTGTGATGGCATCGAAAGTGGCGCAGTCAGGCGAATGGCCAGTCGTTGCCCTGAGTTCTATTTCGCGCAATACTCGCCCCGTTCCCGAAAGGGGCTTGTGAGACTCTGAGGATCCTGGGTAACCAGCCATCGCAGAGCCAGACAGGTACAGGGCGATGACAAGCCGGCCTGTTTGTGAAGGGGCGCCGAAAGGCGCCCTTTGTCGTTTTAGCCTGTCCTGCCTCCGTCAAACAGTACCCGATCCCTACGCAGTACCATTTCGAACCCTAATGCTTTTAGCACTTCTGGTGGTGCGCAAAATCACGCCTTGGGGCTTGCCATGTTTTTTTGATACATCCCTTCGCCTTTTTTCTGATCAGCCGATAACCGTCATTGGACTCATCACAAACAATGGAGATACAGGATGTTCAAGCAGCTAACCCTCACCGCTTTGCTGGCCGTGGCCGCACTCACCGGTGGTTGTGCTTCGGTAAAAATGGCGGATGACAGCCAGGACGCTCAAGCGAAGACCTTCCAGGTCGCCCCGGACAAAGCCAATATTTATGTTTATCGCAACGAGAGCATGGGCGCCGGGGTGAAAATGCCGGTGACGCTCAACGGTAAACCGGTCGGCCAGACCGTCGCCAAGTCGTACCTGATGTTGGCCGTTCCGGCCGGTCAGCAGACTCTGGTGTCCTCGGCGGAAAACGATTCCGAACTGAAACTCACCGCAGAAGCCGGCAAGAACTACTTTGTCTGGCAGGAAGTGAAAGTGGGCTTCATCAAGGCACGCAACAGCCTGCAAGTGGTTGATGACCACACCGGTCGTGCTGGCGTTGCTGAAAGCAAGTTGATTCAAGCTCAGTAAGTGTTTGAACGGCCTCTGCACTCGGTGCAGGGGCCGTACCCGCAATTCACCTCACTCAACCCGCACCAACTCCCCACGCAACGCCACCCCAGACACTTCAACCTTCGGCAAACACTGATAGCTCCCGCTGTCGCTGCTCAAATCGCGTTTGCCAGCCCCCGCAATATTAATCACCGCATTGGCCCCGGCCTTTTTCGCCTTGCTCTGCAACGTCGCCAGTGTCGATTGCAGTGCCCGGAAGCAGGCGTCTTCGTCCGAGACTTCTTCGTTGTTCTGGGTGATTCGGCTACTGCTCACGGTATTCAGTTTGCTGACGTTGGCCGGCAGCGCTTCTCCCGCCAGGTAGAACTTGACGCTACCGTCCAGCAAGCCGATTTCGGTGGCGCGTTTCACGCCTTCACGGAAGTTCTGGAAGGTGGGTTCGTAGGCATTTTGCAGGGCGACGAGCTGGTCGCGGTCCGGGTCGGTGGCCAGTTGCTGGATCACGTCATCACGCAGATAGCCGATCCAGCGGTTGTAGGTTCCGTGGATCCGGCCGTCCTTGTAATTCAGCCCACGGCTGTCGCGGTAATCGATTTCAAATGAATTCGATGTGTAAGGAATGTCGATTTCGGCGTGGTGTTCGCCGCGCACGGTGATGGCCGCTTTGATCAGGCCGGGCTGCGCCGACTGCACGGTCCATTCGCGTTCAATCAGCGAGGTGACGATAGCGCGGCTCATCCGGTCGTTGGTGAGGTCCTTGTCGGCCGGAAAGGTTTCCTTGGCGGTGTACACCGGGTTACCGGTGCAACCGCTCAGCGCAGCGGCCACGGTGAACAACGCGCCGATGCGCTGATACAGAGTCATTCCTTTTACTCCAAACGTAGTTCAGGTCAGTGCCAGCGACGGAAGATCAACGAGGTGTTGACGCCACCAAACGCGAAATTGTTGTTCATCACGTATTCATTGCTCATCTGCCGAAACTCGCCGCGCAAGTAGTCGAGCTTGCCGCAATGCGGATCGACTTCGTCGAGGTTCAACGTGTGTGCATACAGATCGCGGTTCATCATTTCGATGCTGAACCAGGATTCCAGTGCACCGCAGGCGCCCAGGGTGTGGCCGAGGAAACTTTTCTGCGAACTGATTGGCATGTGTTCGCCGAACAACGCACTCGTTGCCAGTGTTTCGGCAATGTCGCCCTGTTCTGTAGCGGTGCCGTGACCGTTTACGTAGCCGATGTCCGATGGTTGCAGCCCGGCGTCTTCCAGCGCGAGCTCCATGGCGCGGCGCATGGTCAGTTGTTCGGGGCGCGTGGTGTGCTGGCCGTCGGCGTTGCTGCCGAAGCCGACGAGTTCGGCGTGGATGTGCGCGCCGCGAGCCAGTGCGTGTTCCAGTTCTTCGAGCACCAGCATGCCGCCGCCTTCACCGATCACCAGGCCATCGCGGCCCTTGTCATAAGGGCGAGGGGTGGATTGCGGGGCGTCGTTTTTCAGGCTGGTGGCGTAGAGCGCGTCGAAGACCATCGCTTCGGTCGGGCACAGCTCTTCGGCGCCGCCCGCCAGCATCAGCGGCAGACGGCCGAACTTGATCGATTCGTAGGCATAACCGATGCCCTGGCTGCCGCTGGTGCAAGCGCTCGACGTCGGGATCAAACGACCGGTAAGGCCGAAGAAGATACTGATATTCGCGGCAGTGGTGTGCGGCATCATCCGCACGTAGGAGTTGGCGTTCAGGCCTTCGGCTACCGAGTTGAGCAGCATGTTGCCAAATGCCTTGATCTCGTCGGTGCTGCCGGTGGACGAGCCACACGCGACACCCATGCGCCCGTCCTTGATCGACTCGTCGCCCAGCAGTCCGGCATCGGCCAGCGCTTGCTCGGCAGCACCCACCGCAAGCCGTGACACCCGGCCCATGCTGCGCAGTTGCTTGCGGGTCCAGTGGCTCGGGACCTTGAAGTCATCGATGGGGCCGGCCAGGCGCGTGTTGAGTTCGGTAAAGCGATCCCACTCGTCCATGCGCCGAATGCCGCTGCGGTTGGCCGCGAAGTGGCTGGCGATGGTGGCCCAGTCGCTGCCAAGGGACGTGATGCCGGCCATGCCGGTGACGACAACGCGCTTCATCAGCACAGGCCTCCATTGACGGCCAGAACCTGCCGTGTGATGTACGACGCTTCCGCCGACATCAGGAAATTCACCGCGCCGGCCACCTCTTCAGGGGTGCCCATGCGTTGTGCGGGGATCATTTTCATCAGTTCTTCCACGGGCACGTTTTCGTCGAGCATGGCGGTGTCGATCAGGCCGGGCGCGACACAGTTGACGGTGATTTTGCGTTTGCCCAATTCAATCGCCAGCGCCTTGGCCGCGCCGATCAGACCGGCCTTGGAAGCACTGTAGTTAACCTGGCCACGATTGCCGATCAACCCCGACACCGAGGTGATGCAGACAATTCGCCCGGCGGCGCGACGACGGATCATCGGCATCATCACCGGGTGCAGCACGTTGTAGAAACCGTCGAGGTTGGTGCGCATCACCACATCCCAATCTTCCTCGCTCAGCGCCGGAAAAGCACCGTCGCGGGTCAGGCCGGCATTAAGCACCACGCCATAATAGGCGCCGTGGGCTTCGACGTCGGCTTCGAGAATGGCTTTGCAGCTGGCGCGGTCGGACACGTCGAATTGCAGGACGCGGGCGGTGCGGCCCAGGGCTTCGACTTCACCTTTCACGGCGCTGGCGTCCGCCAGACCGCTGCGGCAATGCAGCACGATGTCGTGCCCGGCCTGAGCCAGGCGCAAGGCGATGGCGCGGCCGATGCCACGGCTGGAACCGGTGACCAGTACGGATTCAGTCATGACTGGACTCCTTCGGGTTCATGAAGATATTGAGCGGCCTGAGGCGGACGAAATACGTTCAGGCGCGCGGTGGCGTGGATGCCGGGGGCGTTGATATGGCATTCGAACACGCCCATGCCGTTATCGTCTTCCAGCGAGCGCATGCCGTGGATGGTCAGTTCCGTACCCGCCGGGAAGTGTTCGACGTTGCATTCGAATTTACGGCTGCCGAGCAGAAAGCCCAACTCCACCGCATCACCGCGCTGGCGCGCATGGCAACCGGCGTAGGCGGCGACGCTCTGGGCCATTAGCTCGATGCCGACCCAGGCCGGCAGGCTGCCGTCGGGACGGTTGAACAGGCCACCGGGTTTGACGGTGAGGCGGGTGTGAATCTGCTCTTCATCGAACGCCAGGATTTGTTCGATGAGGATCATGTCGCCAGCGTGCGGCAGCAACTCGGCGAGCGGCCAGTCAATCATGGTGCATCTCCGATAATCAGGCTGACGTTGTTGCCACCGAAGGCAAAGGAATTGCTCATCAGATAGCGAGGTGCAATGGACGTCAGGCGATCGGCCGGGGTCACCCAATGCAATGCAGGCAAACTCGGGTCGGGCTGGCCGTCCCAGAGATGAGGTGCGAGGGCGTGGTCGCGGTTGTCCGGGCTCAGGCTCAGCCAGCAGAACGCGGCTTCCAGGGCGCCGGCAGCGCCGAGGGTGTGACCGGTCATCGGCTTGGTCGACGAGCAGGGCACACCTTGCGGGAACAGTGCTGCCACGGCGAGGCTTTCCATCGCGTCGTTGTGCTGGGTCGCGGTGCCGTGCAGGTTCAGGTATTGGATTTGCCGCGGTTGCAGGTTGGCCCGGTTCAGGGCTTTGCTCATGGCTTGCAGCGCACCACGGCCGGTCGGTTCCGGCGCGGAGATATGGTGCGCATCGGAGCTGGCGCCGCTGCCGAGCAAGGCGATGGACTGGCCATCTCCGGCGCTTTTGCTCATCAGAAACAACACGGCGGCTTCGCCGATGTTGATGCCATTGCGATTGACCGAAAACGGATTGCAGCGCTGCCCGGACACCGCTTCCAGTGCCGAGAAGCCGTTGAGGGTCAGTTTGCACAAGCTGTCGACGCCGCCGCACAACACTGCGTCGCACAGGCCCAGGTCGAGCAGGCGCTGGGCACTCATCAGCGCCCGGGCACTGGAGGTGCAGGCGGTGGAAATCACATAGGCCGGGCCGCTCAGCTGCAGCCAGTCGGCCAGGAAGTTGGCCGGTGCGCCGAGTTCCTGTTGCTGATAGTCGTACTCGGCAGGGAATTCATGTTCGCGGATGTAATGGGCCAATCCACGGCTGGCCTCATCGATGCCCGAGGTGCTGGTGCCCAGAATCACGCCGATGCGGTCACGGCCGTAGGTCTGGATCGCCTGATCTATCTCGTCGCGAATCTGCAGCGCAGCGTCCATCAACAGTTGGTTGTTGCGAGTGTCTTGCACTTTCAACTCAAGCGGAATCGACGGCAGTTCGCCGCTCACCGCGGCCACCGGCAAGGCGCGCTCAGGCACCCAGCCGGTTTCGACGCGCAGGCCTGAGCAATCACCGGCAAACAGATTGGCAGCCACCTCGCGTTTGCCACGACCCAATGCGCAGATCACCCCTAGGGCATTCAAATAGGCGGTCATGGTGCTTCCCCGCTCAGCGGCGTGACTTCATAGCGGGGCCCCTTGGGCAGGTTCAATTCAAAGGTCATGGGTTGTGAATACAGGACGTCCCAGTGTGTTGGCAGCGAGCGTTGCTTGCCGTGCTGCCAAGCGGTGGGGTAGTTGCCCGACAGTTCATCCTTCGGGGTCAGGGCAAACAGCAACGCGGCGAACAGCTCCCGGGCTTCCGGGTTGGGCGGCAACAGACCATCGGCCTGCCACTTGCCATCGATCAGTTTCTGCCGCGCTTGTGGAATGCCCAGCAAATCCATCATCGACCAGCGAAGCCCCGTCTCTTCATGCTGGATCACCAATACCCAGTCCTGACGTTGCGCAGCCTCCAGGCGCTGGATGTGCAATTGCAGCGGCAACGTCAGCTGCGGGATGTGCTCGGGCAGCGGTGCCTGGCTGGCGCAAGCGCTCAGCAACAGCAGGCAGCCCAGGAGCAGAAAACGGGTCATCAGGCATTACCTTCAAGGGAGTTGCACCGCAAACAGGCGGTCCTGTCATTCATGTGACATCTCTGGCGCAGAGTTCTGACAACACGCGCAGCCGACGCTTGGGTTCACTGACGAACGGGTTGCGTTCGTCCCAGGCATAGCCGGCGAGAATCGCGCTGATCATGCGGCGGATGTCCGGTGAGCTGCCTGGATGGTAGATCACATCCTGGAAGGTCCCGGCGTACCAGCCCTCGACGTAGCAGCGGAAGGTGTCGACGCCACGCTTGAGCGGTTCGGCGAACTCGGTCTGCCAGTCCACGCTTTGCCCTTGCAGTTGGCGATGCAACACGCCTGCGGCCATGCTCGCCGAGCGCATGGCGATGGTCACACCGGAGGAAAACACCGGGTCGAGGAATTCCGCGGCGTTGCCGAGCAGCGCAAAGCCCGGGCCGTGCAAGGTTTTGACGTTGGCCGAGTAGCCGCCGATGGTGCGCGCGGGCGTGTCCCACACGGCATTTTTCAGCACGCCGGAAAGGCTCGGGGTTTCGGCGATGAACCCGCGCAGGCAGTCGTCCAGATTCTCCATGCGGCCTTCGAAATGTTCGGCCGCCGCGACCACGCCCACTGAACAACGACCGTTACTGAACGGGATGGTCCAGAACCAGATGTCGCGATGGATGGGGTGAGTGGTAATAAGGATTTTTTCCCGCTCGAAGGACGGGCTGTCGATGTGGTCTTCGATGTGGGTAAACACGGCCTGGCGTACCGGGAAATTCGACGGTGCTTCCAGGTCCAGCAAGCGCGGCAGCACACGACCGTAGCCGCTGGCATCAAGCACGAAATCCGCTTCGACGCAGTACTGGCTGCCGTCTTCGCGCAGCACCTCGAGTTGCGGCTTCGGCAAGTCGAAATCGACGCTGACAATGGCTTCGCCGTAACGCACTTCTACGCCTTGCAGCGCGGCCTGATCGGCCAGCAGCTTGTCGAAATCGGCGCGCTGCACCTGGAACGTGGTCGGCTTGCCATGGCTGAACGTGTCGCCGAAATCGAAGGCGCTGTACTGCTCGCCCCAGGCGAACGCGGCGCCGTTTTTAAGCTGGAAACCTGCCGCGTTCACGGCCTCGAGCATGCCGGCTTCTTCAACGAAATCCAGGCAATGCGACAACAGGCTCTCGCCGATGGAAAACCGCGGGAAGTGCTGGCGCTCGATCATCAGCACATCGTGACCGTTGCGCTTGAGCAGCGCGGCAGCGATGGCGCCCGAGGGCCCCGCGCCGATGACGACGACCTGGCGACGTTGCAGTTCAACTGTTGGCACGTGGGCTCCTTGCCGGGGCGGCGATGTTCAAAGGGGGGCTGTGCATGCCGGCGAGTGCCGGCAGCAGCGTCGCGATCAGGCCCATCACCATCAGCGCAAAGTACAGCGCCGGGCTGATGAGTTGTTGTTGCAGCAGCAGGTTGAGAAAAACGATCTCGCTCAAGCCACGAATATTCAGCAGCAGACTTTCTCGCCAGCGACTGGCGCCTTCAAAGGACGCGCCGGCCCAGCCAAGACCCAGCCAGTTGCCCAGCAGTTTGCTGGCAATCGGCAACATCAGCAGTGCGGCCAGTTGCGTCCAGCTCAGGCTGCTCATGGCGGCATGAACGTTGATCTGCACGATGCCGAACGTGAGGATCAGCGGGATGGCGATCCAGGTTTGCAGACGGGTCATCCACACCGCGGAGATTGGCCACACCAACGGTACTTTCAGCGCGGCCATGCACAGCAGATAGCCGATGCCGAAAATAAGTGCGTTGAGCTTGAAGTGCTCGGCGACCACCAGCAGCGCGAAAAAGCAGCCGCTGTGCAGCAATGGCTGACGCAAACCGAGTAAGCGCAACAGCACCGGCAGACAAGCGCCGGCCAGCGGCAACAGCAAACTGCTCAGGTGCAGGCTGCCCTGCGCGAAGCCGAACAGCGTCCAGCACGCCAGGTCGATGAGGATCGCGGTCTGCACCAGGCGCCGGGTGGCGTCGGGCGGGTAGTTGATGTGGCGCAGGTACAAATACAGTACCGGGATCGCGGTAATGGCGAACACCAGACCCACCGCCAACGAACTGATCCACGATTGCGCGGGCAGCAACCACACCGCCGTCGCCAGCCCGCCCGCGAACGGAATGCAAAAACTCGGCAGGGCGATTTTCAGGCTCTGGCGATCCAGCCGCAGGTCGATCACGTCACTCAGAATGTGCCCCAGCAGCAAGGCAAAGCTCAGGCTGTAGAGGTTTTTCAGCCACGTTGGCGAGATCAGTTCAGCGCCGCTGAGCTGCCAGCCGGGCTCGATCCAGAAGTACATCAGCAGCGGCAGGCCGAAGGTTGCCAGCAGCAACTGGCTGACGATCGGGATCAGGCCGAAATGACGACCGATGCGGGTGGCCACGGCGAACAACGCGAGGGCCATCAGCCAGAACAGGGCGATCATCATGCGGCTGACTCCGCGACCGGAGCGGTTTGGACATGTCGTCCCGCCCATGGCGCCAGGATGAAACTGAAAGCCAGTCCCAGGCTCACTGACAATCCAAAATTGCTCACGGCCGGGGTGCTTGATACCGCGAGCAGACCGAACGACAGCCAAGTGGTCAGCGCTGCCAGCAAGGTACCCAGCAGGCTCACAGCGGCACCGCCGACCTGTTCGCGCATGAGGATCGCGTAATCGACGCTGATCGCCGTCACCAGCAGCAGGCCGAACAGACTGAACAGTGTGAGCGGTTGCCCCAGCCAGCCGAGACTGGCCAGGCTGCACAACGCGGCGAGCAGTGGCAGGGCGACGATGCGCAAGGCACCGCCGAGACCGAATGGCAGCATCAACACCAGCACGATCAACGCGCAGGAGGCGAGTTTGAGCTCCGCTGCGCTGATTTGTGTGGCGGCGAAAACGCTGTTCAATTCACCGAGACGGTCGACCAGTTTGACGCCTGGCAAGTCCAACGCCTGGACGCGTAACAGGGTGGGGTCGTTCAGGCCTTGCAGGCTGACCATCGCCGCTACGCCACCATCATCGGCCACCCCTAGCCACAGAGGACGATAGGGTTCCGCCAGCGGGCCGAGCAGTGCGGCGTCGATGTCTTCGGTGGGCAACGCCTGCAATTTCGTCAGCTCGGCGTGCAGCGCTTCGGCCGGGACACCGACGTCGAGCAGCGGCTGCCAGAATTGCGGCAGTTTGTTCAGTGCTTCACGCACTTGCAGCTGTTCGCTTGGCTGGCTGACCAGCTGATTCAGCGACAGGTAACCCTGGAGTTTTTCCAGGTTCACCAACTGATCCAGCCGTTCGCTCAACGCGGTCTGACGCTCCAGCAGTTCTTGCTGATTGGCGCCGCGCACCAGGAAGAACTGGCTGGTCGGTTGAAAGCCGGTGATGCGCGCAATGGTCTTGGCTTCGTCAGTCAATTGCTGCGGTGCGCCGATCCACTGGCGGATGTCGTTTTTGCTGTCGAGTTTCAGCAGACCACCGACGCAAAAGGCAATCAGCAGGGCCAGCAACACCGGCGTGCTGGCCTGTTTGAGCAGCGCGTCACGCAGGCTCAGCAAGCATTCGCAGAGGCGCAGTGGCCATTGCGCGGGTCGGATGTCGGCGCCCTTGAGCAACGCCGGCAGCAGACAAACGGCGGACAGATAGGCACCGAGCAAACCGGCGGCGGAGAACACGGCGATCTGGGTCAGGGCAGGGAACGGTGTCCACGCCAGCGCCAGGTAACCGATGCAACTGGTGATCAGGCTCAGCGTCAGGCCCGGCAGCGTCAGGCGTAATGCTGGCCAGCTGTGCCAGGGTTTCAGGCTCCAGCTTTTCGACAGGTAATGCAGCGGATAGTCGACGGCCACACCAATCAAACTGGAGCCGAGTACTAGCGTCATCACATGCATATGGCCGAACAACGCCACGCAGGCCACTGCGCCAAACAGCATGCCCACCAGCACCGGAATGAACGCGAGCAATACCCGCCAGCGCCGGAACGCCAGCAACAGTAGCAACAGAATCCCCAGCGTCGCGCCGCCCCCGACCCACGTGATCTCGCGGGTGGCTTGTTGCTGACCGCTCGCGGCGTAGAGCAATCCGCTGGCTGCCAGCAGTTGCACGTCAGACTGCGCCGCTTGTTCGCGGCTGTTTTCAAGCAGGCTGGCCACTTGCAGCGGCAGGCTCATGTCGAAGGCGTTGCCGGTGGTTTTTGCCCGCAGCATCACCCAGCTTTTACCGTCGGCATCGGCGATCAACGCGCCGCTGCCAATGTCCAGTTGCACGTCGCCGTGTTGCGGCTGGCTGTTCTGGATGCGCCCGGTCAGGCCCAGCCAGTCATCCTGGCTCGGCACCAGGCTGAAGCCGGTGAAGGGGTCGAACAGGGCTTGCACCCTTTGCTGGATGAAGGCGTCGGGATGCTCGATCAGTTGTTGTCGATCCGTCTCGGACAGCATCGCCAACCGGCCTTGCAGCAGTTGTGTGCGCAGTGCGGGCAAGTCGGCTTGCAACGTCCACTGCACCTTCTCGAACAGACCACTGGCTTGCCATTGCTCGCCGAGTTTCTGCGCCATGGCGATCGCTTGCTCGCGATCCTTGTGGCCGACCAGCACCAGCATTTCGCGGTTGAGCGGTTCCTGCATGCGCTGTTCGGCGCGCAGTTCCAGCGCGTCCGGCGCCGTGCCCGGCACCAGTTCCATCAGGTTGGCCGACAGCGGAGCGCCATCGCGCCATTGCCAACCGGCGAGCGCGAGCACTGCCAGCAGCAGGATCAGGAATAGCCATGGCAGCCTGCGTTCACTCGGCAAAGTCATGTTGCTCCGCAGTGCTCAAGGGTTGTGCGCTGGTGCTGTCCTGCATGCGCAAAAGGGTGCTGTCGCCCTGGGTTTCCAGCAGCTCGATGGTGCTGACCAATTCGCTGCCGGTGATGTTGATCTGCTTGAACACCTGCTTGAGCAACAGCGAGCGCGGAATCAACGTCAGCTTCCAGTTCTGCGCGTCGCCGCTCAATGACAGCTCGAAGTCACGCTGCAAACCGCTGCTGTCGCCTTGCAGCACGGCGAGGAACAAGCGGTTCTGCTCGGCACCGGCGCTCTTGCCCGGCAGCATTTGCCATCCGCTGGCGTCACGTCGGGCAATGCCCTTGGCGGTGATGCGGTAATCCTGTTGCAGCGGGGTTTTCAGCAGCCACAACAGGCCATTATTTTTCGCGAGGACGAACGTGCCCTTGCTGGTCAGCGGCTGGGGCAGGGCGCGCAGGTGTTTTTCCTGGATGAAGTTGCCGTGGATCACCTCGGGTTTGGCCAGTTGATCGCTCAGTTGCTGCAGATCGAAAGCGTTGGCGAGCGATGACAAACCGAGCAGTACCAGTGCGCTGAGACATTTGAGGATCGGGTTCATGCCAGCGTCCTTTCGACAGCGTCGGTAAAGACCTTCGGTGAGGCGAGCTGCATTTCGCGGCTGGCCATGTCGACGGCGACTTGCACGGAGCTGGCGCGGGTCAGGCGTTCGCCGGTTTCCAGGTCACTGATCAGATAATTGATCTTCAACCGGTTCTCCCATTCCACCAGATTCGCCCGCACGTTCAGCTTCTGGCCGAACACTGCGCCGCGCACGTAACGCAGTTGCAAGTCGATCACCGGCCAGGCGTAACCCGACTCGGACATCGCCGTGTAGTTGTGGCCGATCTTGTCCAGCAGCGCGCAACGGGCGACTTCCAGATACTTGACGTAATGGCCGTGCCAGACCACGTGCATGGTGTCGACGTCAAAGAACGGCACCTGGATTTCCGTATCGGTGTGAAGCACTCCCTTGCTACGCATGCAGCCTCCAGTGTTGCTCGGCAATTCGTTTCAGGCACAGGCGCAATTCGCCTTCCAGGGCACGATCTTCGATGACCGGCGGGAAATCCTTGGCCAGCGCCTCGTGCATGGCGGCCAGCGCTGGTGGCAACGGGCGAGCATCCTCGGCCTTGCTGCGCAGCCACACGCCCTGGTTAGCGGCGAGCAACGTCGCGGCGGCGACCTGTTCGGTCAGCTCCAGCACACGAATCGCATCGCGGGCGGCAATGGTGCCCATGCTCACTTTGTCCTGGTTGTGGCACTCGGTAGAGCGCGAGAAGACGCTGGCCGGCATGGTGTTTTTGAGTGCTTCGGCGGTCCAGGCGCTGGTGCCGATCTGCACGGCTTTGAAACCATGGTTGAGCATCGCCCGGTCAGCGCTGGCGCCGGACAGGTTGCTCGGCAAGCCATGGTTGTAACGCTCGTCCACCAGCAATGCGAGTTGACGGTCCAGCAAGTCGGCCACGTTGGCCACCAGGTTTTTCAGGCTGTCCATGGCGAACGCGATGTGGCCGCCGTAGAAATGCCCGCCGTGCAAAACGCGCTCGGCTTCAGCGTCGATAATCGGATTGTCGTTGGCGCTGTTGAGTTCAATTTCGATGAACGAACGCAGCCAGTTCAGGCTGTCCGCCAACACGCCGAGGACATGGGGCGCGCAGCGCAGGGAATAACGGTCTTGCAGGCGGTGCAGTGGCGCGGTCGGTGCGTCGATCGCCAGATCCTTGCGCAGCCATGCGGCGACTTGCATCTGCCCCGGATGCGGTTTGGCGGCGAACAGGCGCTCGTCGAAGTGTTCCGGGTTGCCCTGCAACGCCACCACGTTCAGCGCAGTGATGCGCGTGGCCAGTTGCAGCAGGTAATCGGCGCGGGCGAAGGCCAGGCAGGCAAGGCCGGTCATCACGGCGGTGCCGTTCATCAAGGCCAGTGCCTCTTTCGGGCGCAGTACCAACGGCTGCCAGCCCAGTTCACGGTGCACGTCGGCGGCTTGTCGGCGTTCGCCGCGGAACATCACTTCGCGCTCGCCGGACAGCGTCGCGGCAACGTAGGACAACGGCGTCAGATCACCGCTGGCGCCTACCGAACCTTCTTCCGGGATCAGCGGCAGGATGTCGTGTTCGAGGAACGCTTGCAGGCGTTCCAGCAGTTCCACGCGCACCCCGGACACGCCATGGCACAGCGACTGTAAACGCGCGGCGAGCACCGCGCGGGTGGCTTGTTCGTCGAGCAGTTTGCCCAGGCCACAGCCGTGAAAGGTATACAGATGACGGGGCAGCGCTTCGACGTGGTGCAGCGGCACCGCGACCACGCAGGAGTCGCCATAACCGGTGGTCACGCCATAAATCACGCCTTCCTTGTCCAGCAGGGAATCGAGGAATCGCGCGCCCTTGGCGATACGCTCGCGGTACGCGGGATCGCCCTGCAACTGCGTCGGCACCTGACGGTTGGCCAGGGCCAGCACGTCTTCGATGCGCAAAGGGAGTTCGCCGAAGGTTACCGGCTCATGCGTTGGCGTCGTCATCGGTCTTCCAGAAAGGGTAAAAGTTGAACCATTGTTGGGGCGCTTCGAGGCAATAGTGACCCAGGCGCTCGGCGTAGCGGGACGCCCACTGATGAATGACCTGTTCGCGGTCGCTGCGTTTCCATACCACGGCCTCGGCAAACGGTTCGAGGGTCACGCGGTATTGGCCCGATGGTTTTTTCAGGCACATCAGCAGATTGATCGGGCATTTCAGCAAACCGGCGAGCAACCACGGCCCCTGAGGGAACGCCGCCGGATGGCCGAGAAAATCCACGGTCACACTACGCCCGCCGTGCAGCGGCACGCGATCGCCGGCAATCGCCAGCCATTCGCCGCGCTCAAGGCGCTCATGCAATTGCAGCATGATTACCGGGTCCAGCTCGCTGACCTGGATCAACCGCAGATTGGTTGCACCGGCCTCGCCGAGCAAGCGGTTGAACTGTTCGGCGTGCTTGGTGTGGACCAGCACGTTCATCGTGACTTTTTCGCCGATTTCCGCCAATGCACGGCAGACCTCGAGATTGCCCAGATGCGCGCCCACCAGCATTTGCCCGCGGGTGCCGCGCAGTTGATTGCGCAGCAGCGCCGGGTCGATGATTTCGATCTGCTCGATGCTCAGCTTGCCGTTCCACACGTCGAGCTTGTCGAGCATGGAGTCGGCGAACGCCATGAACTGGCCGAACACACGCCAATGGGTGGGGCGCAGTTCCGTGCGACCGCTCCAGTCGACGAGACGTTGCTGGTACTGCCAGGCGCTGTGGCGCGCGCTGCGGCCGAACAGGAAAAAGTACAGGACGATGCCGTACAAAATCGGGCTCAGCAGCCGCCGACCCAGCACTTTGGCGCCGAACGCGGTGAGCTTCATCAGCCAGAAGCTGCCGCGCTCCTGGCGGTCGGCCCAGTGCTTTTTGTCTACGTCACTGCTCATGCTCGCCACCGTCGCCAGAGGATCACCGGTGCTCGCAGCAACATGCCGAAAAACAGCCGTGTGTGCATGCTGGAAATCAGCACATTGTCGTGGAACAGGCGGAAATGCGAGACGCCGTCCAGCGGGTAGTGAACCCGGGTCGGCAACCATTGCATCGGCAGGTTGCGCCAGGCCAGGCGCACCAGAATGTCGGAATCAAAGTCCATGCGTTTGCCGATCTTCGCCGAGTCGATCAGCGCCAGCGTCGGCGGCAGTGGATAGACGCGAAAGCCGCACATGGAGTCGCGAATCTGCAAGGACAGCGTGTTGATCCACACCATGACGTGCGTCAGGTAGCGGGCGTACAAACGACCTTTAGGCACGCTGGCGTCGTATTGCGGGTAACCGCAGATGACTGCGCCGGGGTGGGCACGTGATTGTGCGATGAACAGCGGCACATCTTGCAGGTCGTGCTGACCGTCGGCGTCGACTTGCAAGGCGTGGCTGAAACCCAGGCGTGAAGCTTCGCGCAGACCGGTCATGACGGCGCCGCCCTTGCCCTGATTGGCCGTGAGGCGGATCAGGTTGACCATCTCGCGCTGGGCCAATCGGTCGAGCACTCTGGCGCAGGCTTGATCGCTGGCATCGTCCACCAGAATGCACGGCAGGCCACTGGCGATCAGCGCATCGACCACCGTGGTGATTGCGGTTTCGTGGTTGTAGACCGGGATCACGGCGCAGGGGCTATGCATCGCCCGCGGCCTCCAGCAAAATCCGCCCACTGGAGCAGGTGGCGGTTTCATTGCGATAGGCGAAATACAATTTGCTGCGTTCCGGGTCAAAGCGCAGGTGCAGCTGGATTTCGTCACCCGGGCGCACGAGTTGCTGGAATTTCAGCACTTCCATGCCCGCGAATTTTGCCGGCAGGTCCATCAATTGCTGGCCGAGGCTCAGCGCCCATTCCACCTGCACCACGCCGGGCAGTACTGGCGTTTGCGGGAAGTGGCCGCTGAAGTAAGCGAGGTCCGGCGGGACCGCCAGTTGCAGGCTCCACTCGCCGCCGGCTTCGACCTGTTCGAGCACTTGCGGTGCTTTGACGCGGGGCGCCAGCAGCAAGGCTTCGACATCGGCCTGAGGCAGTTTTCCCTGCGCGTTCAAGGGCATTTGCCGCAGCAATCGCCAGCGTCGGGGCAGGGCAAGGGCCTCACAATGCTGGGTCAGGTGCTGACGCAATTCCTGGGTGAGGGTGCGTCGCCCCTGATTGCGCAAGGCATGCAGGCCCGATTCGCTCAACACCACCAGTGCGCCCAACGAGGCGCGGTTTTCCCGGACCACTCCAAGGCGCGCTTCCGCGACCCAGTTGTGATCCATCAGAGCCTTTTCGAGCATGGGCAGTGAGATACGTTTTTCTTCCAGTTTGACGATCCGGTCCAGCCGTCCGAGCAATTCGAACCTGCCATCAGAAGCGATCCGCGCGGCGTCAGCGGTGTGTTCGGTATGTCCCGCCGGCAAATAGGGCGATTGGATCAGCAGCGCGCCGTCACTGTCCTGGCTCAGTTCGACATCCGCAAACGGCTGCCAGAGATCGTCGCCCTGACGCCAGGCAATGCCGCCGGTTTCCGAGCTGCCGAGGATTTCCGTTGGCCATTGTTCCAGACGCTGGTGCAGGCTCTGCGCCGCCTCGGTGGGCAACGCGCCACCCGAGGAAAACACCCGTCGCACGGCGCTCAAGGCAGGCCAGTCGAGGTTGTCACCCATGCGCTTGAGCAGCGCCGGGCTGGCGACCCAGGCGAAGGCCGGGTGTTCACGGCTGGCACGCTGCAAGTCTTCGGGAAACGCCAGTTGCTTGCGTACAAATGTCCGCCCGGCGCACAAAGGCCACAGCACCCGAAACAGCAAGCCATAGATGTGTTGAGTGGCGACGCTGCCAATGACGCACGCCTCGCCCAGATCCGCGCCCCAGAGCTGTTCCAGCGCCTGAACTTCATTGGCCAGTTGGCGCAGGGTTTTGTCGATACGCTTGGGCTCGCCACTGGAGCCGGAAGTGCAAAGGCTCAGCCGGCAGGCGTCTAAATCCAGCGCGGCACCGGCGAGAGGCGGGTGACGGTAATCGCTCAGGTGCGCGTCATCGGCCAGATCGGTCAGCCACAGATCGACTTCGCCGGACCAGCGCTGGCGAGTCTGCGGTTGCAGATCGGCGGGCAGCAGCACGCTGACGCCGGCACGCCAGGCACCCAGCAGGGCAATGGCCAGGTCGGCGGCGTCTTCCAGGTGCACGGCAATGCGCTGCACACCTTGGGCTTGCAGGCCGGCTGCCAAACACAGGGCCTGTTCCCACAGTTGTACATGATTCAACGCCGGTTCGGCCGTGACGGCACGCTCCGGCTGAGCCTTGAGCAACAGCTGCTCAAGTGTTATCCAATTCATGCGTGGCCTCGTACCCGTTGTCGTATCAGCCATTCAATGGCAAACAGCAGGCCCATCAATCCGTAGGAAATCAGGCCGGTGTACAACATCCACCAGCTCAGCGGCGCCCAAAGCGTCAGGGCGGCGGCGAGCAAGCCGTTAAAGATGAAAAAAACACACCAGGCAATCGTCACCTGGCGCGTATAAATAATGGCCCTGGCCGGCAAGTGCGGTTCCCGCAGGCGCGCCAGGCGTTCGACCATCGGCGGGCCGAATTTGAGGCTCAGTCCAAACAGGCCGAGCATGAACGCGCTGATCAGCACCGGGTACCAGCGCAGCAACTGCGGGCTGTCGAACAGCGCCAGCAACAGGCAAAAAGCGATGGCGATGGTCGCCATCCACAGGCTGCCGGGACGCCGCGCACCGAGCAACGCCCGCGCCAGCCACAGGCTGCCCAAGAGCAGGCCGAACTGCCACGGAGCAAAATGTTCCATGCCGAAATACACCGCAAAGGGGTACAACAGGCCCGCGAGCAGCAGGCCAAGGCCGACCAGTCGCCTCATGCTGCCGGTTGAACCAGGCGATAGACCGCCTCGACCACGTCGCTGACAGTTCGCACCGATTTGAACTCTTCGGCGGCGATTTTCTTGCCGGTCTGACGCTTGATGTGATCGATCAGGTCGACGGCGTCGATGCTGTCGATTTCCAGATCCTGATACAGGTTCGATTCGAGGCTCACACGTGCAGGGTCCAGCTCGAAGAGTTCGACCAAGGCATCGCGCAGGGTGTTGAAAATGTCGTCACGAGTTTGCATGGTCCGGTCTCAAGCTGCCTGTTTTGCAGTGACGAACGCCGCAAGGCTCGCCACGTTGGTGAAGTGATTACGGGTGTCCTTGGCGTCGGCGTCGATTTTGATGCCGTATTTTTTCTGGATCGCCAGGCCGAGCTCCAGAGCGTCCACCGAATCCAGGCCCAGGCCTTCGCCGAACAATGTCTGTTCGTTGTCAATGTCTTCGGCGCTGATGTCTTCGAGGCCGAGGGCATCGATGATCAGTTCTTTGATGTCACGGTGCAGATCGCTCATCTTCGGCGAGCTCCTTAATAAAGTAAGTATGCAAATATTCGTTGAGCTTGCGCGAAGCCTGCGGGGGCGGGCCTAGCGTTGCGAAAGACTGTGGGTCTATATCGGCCCCAACGCGAAAACTGAAGTGCACGCGGCGTTTCGGGATCCGATACCAAGGCTCGGCCTTGGTCAATGTCGTCGGGCTGACCTTGATGATGACCGGGGTGAGGATTTTCGCACCGCGCAGGGCGATTGCCGCGCCCCCCCGATGAAAGGCCGGCGCCTCGCCGGGTTGGGTGCGCGTGCCTTCGGGAAAGATGATCAGGGTCTGACCGTCTTTCAGCGCATCGGCAGCCGCGTCCAGCATGTCCATGCTGCCGTCGTTGCTGATGTATTCGGTGCGACGCAGCGGCGCGCGGGTAAAGGGGTTGTCCCAGAGACTTTGTTTCACCACGCAGTTGGCATGACGCACCAGGCCAATCAGAAACACGACATCGATCAGCGAGGGGTGATTGGCGAGGATCATTTGCCCGGGGCGACCGAGTTTTTCCGCCCCCTGGATGTCGTAGGTCAGGACACCGGTACGGGCCATGAACCGGACAAAAAACCAGAAGCAACGACTGACGGTTTTTCGTGCGCGCAGGCGATGGGTCCTGGCATCACCGGGCAGGCAACTCAGCAACGGGAAAACTACCAGCCGCAGGCACAGGCCGCCCAACCCGAACAGGGTGAAGCTTGCGGCAGTGGCCAGCAGGCGCCAGTAGTAGGCGTCGCGGTTTTTTCCGGTTACGGGGTGCGATGCCAGGTCCATACACGATTCTTCCAGGCATGTTGGCAAGTGGTCTGCTGGCCGAGCAGGGTACGCAACAGATTCAGGGCATGCGGCCAGTGGGCTTTGGACAAGCTTTGCGTCGAGCTGTTCAGGGACAACTGCCAGTCGGTACCCGGGGTCAGCAACAAAGCCACGGCATACGGAAACGGCACATCGTCGATCCAGGTCTCGTAGGCGTCAGGTGGTTGTTCTTCGGTGACAATCAGCAGGACGGCAGGTGCGCCTTCGTCCAGCATCGCCGCAGCCTCCAGCATGCCGTGTTCAAGCCCGTCCCCGGCGGCGGCGAGCGCCGTCATTTCGCTGGTTTCGCCACGCATGATCGACCATAGACCAATCACGGCGTTGTGGACGGACAAGCTGAATTGAGTGGGCGACAACGGTTGGTCGGCCGCCAGATCCCTGAGGATTTCGAATGTGCGCGGCGTTTCGCCATGGCGGGAAATAAAGACCAGCGGTAGGTCCTTGCAACCTTCGGCCAAGGGCCAGCCGACACTGAAGGCCATTCTCGCCAGGCGGCTGAGTCGCCGGCGCTGCATGGCGGGCAGAAACGACACATCGGGAGCGGCATCGCTGCTCGCAAGCACGACCGGTTGTCGGCTCCATGCCTGCCAGTCGTCCACGCTTTCGAGCCCGGGAGCCCACGCGCGCCATTGGGCGATGTTGAAGTTGATCACAGACATACATCCCGCCCCTGCGGGGCTAACTTGACGCGGTGAGTCGCAAAAACAGCGACAGACCTTACGTGGCGCGTAACGCCGAGTGGCGCGCATTATCCCGGTGCTACGGGTGCGTAGCAAATGCTGGTTACATTTTGCGCAAGGAAATGTACCGTCCGGTTCGCGAAAAGCTATCGTTTGGCCATTATCCACATAGGGATGCTCGCGTCTGTCGGCGCATCACCCAATTCAATGGATGAGATTGCCTCTTATTCATAGGGAAACAGGCGCTGACCGTGTAGTCCCTATCCCAAGGAGGTAGCTAAGCAATGCCGTGGACTACTACACTCGGTCATTCTTTGATACATGGAGGTCTGACATGCGGCGCGTGGTGTTTAATCAAAAAGGTGGCGTGGGCAAATCCAGTATTGCCTGCAATCTGGCGGCGGTCAGCGCCAGCGAGGGCTATCGCACCCTATTGGTGGATCTCGATGCGCAGGCCAACTCCACTCAATACCTGACGGGCCTCACCGGCAGTGACATCCCGATGGGCATCGCCGACTTCTTCAAGCAAACCCTGTCCTCCGGCCCGTTCTCGAAGAAGAACCAGGTCGACATCTACGAAACGCCCTTCGACAACCTGCACGTGGTCACCGCCACGGCTGAGCTGGCCGATTTACAGCCCAAGCTTGAGGCCAAACACAAGATCAACAAGCTGCGTAAGTTGCTTGAAGAGTTGGGGGAAGATTACGACCGGATCTACCTGGATACACCGCCCGCGCTTAACTTCTACGCGGTATCTGCGTTGATTGCCGCGGATCGCGTGCTGATTCCCTTCGACTGCGACAGCTTCTCGCGTCAGGCGTTGTACGGTTTGTTGGCTGAAATCGAGGAATTGAAGGAAGACCACAACGAAGGACTGGAAGTCGAAGGCATCGTGGTCAACCAGTTCCAGGCCCGTGCCAGTCTGCCCCAGCAGATCCTCGACGAGTTGATCGCCGAAGGGTTGCCGGTGTTGCCTGTTTACCTGGCCAGTTCAGTGCGTATGCGCGAATCTCACCAGGCCAACACGCCGCTGATTCACCTCGATCCACGGCACAAGCTGACCCAGCAATTCGTCGAGCTGCACAACCTGCTGGAAAATGCCTGATCCCGGCCAACACCACTGAACCCATGTGGGAGCGAGCCTGCTCGCGAAAGCGCAGTGTCAGTCGATATTAATGTTGACTGTTACATCGTCTTCGCGAGCAGGCTCGCTCCCACTTGGGTTTTTGGTGGTCTTAAATCCCCTGGCTACGCAACCAACTCATCAACTGCGGTAACGGAAAAGCCCCGCTCTGGCGCGCCACTTCCCGGCCGTTCTTGAACAGAATCAGACTCGGAATCGAGCGAATCCCCAACTGCGCCGACAACTGCTGGTTCGCTTCGCTGTCGAGTTTCGCCAACCGGCACTTGCCCGCCAACTGACCGGCCGCCTGCTCGAACACCGGCGCAAACGACTTGCACGGCCCGCACCAGTCTGCCCACACATCCACCAGCAACGGCAGATCGCCTTTGATCTGGCTGGCGTAATCGCCTTGCTTCAATTCGAACGGTTTGCTCAGCAGGACCTCGGCTTTACAGCGACCACACTTTGGGTGATCGCTAAGGCGCTCGGCGGGGATGCGGTTGAGGCCGTTGCAGTGGGGGCAGGGGATGAGGAGTGGATCGGTCATGGTGGGTTCCAGAAAAGGGCTGATAGCTCTTAGTTGGAGACGTCTGCTCACATTTTCAATCGTGTCGCATTCATCGTTGAAACTAGGCTGAGGTGCGTGACGCGCGACCATTGGTCTGCTTATGACTATCGCAGCTTGCGATTGTTTTTGTCTGTGACCTATTCTCTATAGCAGAATGCGATAAGGATGTTGCATGCGAGTGTTTTCTGAAAAACGAATCTGGGAAGCCAAAGAAAAATGGCCCGCTGCAGCAAGCGCGCTGGACCAGTGGTATCGAGTGGTCAAACGTATAGAGCCAAGCGATTTTGCAACGATGAAGTCATCATTTCCGGCAACCGACAAAGTTGGTGAGTTTCACGTATTCGACATTGGCGGCAACAAGTTAAGGTTGATTGCCTATGTCAGGTACCGGCCTCAAAAGCTCTACATCAAGCATGTTCTGGATCACCGCGAATATGATCGCGGAAAGTGGAAGGAGGGAAGGGTATGAGCGTTTTGATCAAAAAGGCTGCTGAGCACTGGGAATTCGTCTCGCCGCTGTTACGCAAACCGAAAAACGAAGACGACTACGACATGTTGGTGCAGGCACTCGACGAGTTGCTCGAGATGACGGGAGATGATGAGTCAAATCCCCTGATGAGTTTGGTGGACATCATCGGTGACTGGATTGAGGAATGGGATCATAAACATCATCCGATGCCCCAAGCCAGTGGCGCCGAAGTTCTTGGCTACATGATGCGTGAGCATGGCCTGACACAGAGCGACCTGCCTGGCGTCGGTACCCAGTCGGTCGTATCCGAAATTCTAAGCGGCAAGCGCCAGCTCAACGTGCGACAGATTCGCTGGTTGGCCGAGCGCTTTGGTGTGTCGGCTGAGATTTTTATCTAATCGGCATCACGACGAACAACTAATCTCCAAATGCTTCCCCCACTCCGGCGGCCGCTCGGCGTAACTCTCCATCCCTGGCTGTTCCTCAAACGGATGGCTCAGCACCGCGTGCAGCCGCCGAACCTCTGAATAATCCCCGCTCTCCGCCGCATCGATAGCTTTTTGCGCCAGGTAATTACGCAGGATGTACAGCGGATTGACCGCATGCATCCGTTGTCGGCGCTGTTCCTGATCAACCACGCCTTCGCGAGCCACCCGGGCGATGTAGAGCACTGCCCAGGCATCGAAGCCCTTGATGTCGACAAAGTCTTCGCGCAAGCGGGCGACGGCCAGTTCCGGTGACTCATCTCCGAGGTGACGGAAAAACAGGCTGTAATCGACGCCACTGTTCTGCATCAGTTGCAGCAGGTGTTCCAGCAGTTTCTGGTCATCGTCTTCAGCGGTGGTGAAGCCGAGGCGGCGGCGCATCAGGTCCAGGTAGTGGGCCTGGTACAGCGGCAGGTACAGCCCGAGGGTTTCGCGCAGGGCTTCGACGCTGATGAACGGCGTCAGGGCCTGCGCCAAGGCGCTGAGGTTCCACTGGCCGATTGGCACCTGGTTGCTGAAGGAGTAACGGCCCTGATCGTCGGAGTGGTTGCAGATGAAGTTGGCGTCGAAGTCGTCGAGGAAGGCGAACGGGCCGAAGTCGAAAGTGATGCCGAGGATCGACATGTTGTCGGTGTTCATTACCCCGTGGCAGAAGCCATAGGCCTGCCACTTGGCGATCAGCCCGGCGTTGCGCTCGACGATTTCGCGGAACATCGCCAGGTACGGTTCCGGTTGTTCCAGGCATTCGGGGAAATGCATGGCCAGCACGTGCTCGCCGAGTTCTTTCTGCTTCTCGGGACGTTTGGTGTAGTAGAAATATTCGAAATGCCCGAAGCGCACATGGCTCGGCGCCATGCGCAGGACCATGGCGGCGCGTTCCTGCTTCTCGCGCCAGACCGGCGTGTCGGAGCCAATCACACACAGCGCGCGGGTGGTCGGGATGTTCAGTGCGTGCAGCGCTTCTGAGGCGAGAAATTCGCGGATCGAGGAGCGCAACACCGCGCGACCATCGCCCATGCGTGAAAAAGGCGTCTGGCCGGCGCCTTTGAGGTGCAAGTCCCAGTGTTCACCGGCCTCGTTGTAGACCTCGCCCAGCAACAAGCCGCGCCCGTCACCCAGCTGCGGGTTGTAGGAGCCGAACTGATGCCCGGAATAGACCATCGCCCTCGGCACCGCGTCGGCCCAGAGCTTGTGGCCGCTGAACAGCTCGGCGAACTCCGGGGTTTCAGCAACGGCCGGGTCCAGGTCCAGCAGCGCCATCGCCGCAGGGCTGGCCACTACCAGGCGCGGATTATCGATGGGCTCGGGCAGCACGTGGGCGGAAAACGTATCGCCCAGGCGAGCAAAACGATTATCGAAGGTCAGTTCGTCCAGGGCTTTCACCGGCCATCTCCAGCAGAATGTCCGAGCATTCTGCTGGGGATAGGACGGTTAGTCGAGCTTGGCGGGTGGCGGCTCTTGCAGCGGTTTGCCATCGGCCAGTGGCACGATGGTTTTGGTTTCCGGCTCGATCGGCACCATTTTGTATTCCTGGCCGTGAAGGTTCTTGAGGTAAACCTCCATTTGCCGGAAAGAAATGTTGATGTGCTGCTTCTTGAATTCGCGGTTGATGAAGCGGTTGACCTCATCGAGCACCGGGTTGCGGTCGCCGAGGTCGCGCACGTGCATGCGCAACTCGTGGTCGAGGGTGCTTTCGCCGAAGTTCAGGAAGTACACATGCGGTTCCGGGTCTTTCAGCACGCGCGGGTTATCGCGGGCAGCCTTGAGCAGCAGCTCTTTCACCAGGTCCAGGTCCGAGCCGTAATCGACGCCAAGCTTGAGGGTTACCCGGGTGATGGTGTCGGTCAGGGACCAGTTGATCAGTTGCCCGGTGATGAACGTCTTGTTCGGGACAATGATGTCCTTGCGGTCGAAGTCGGTAATCGTTGTGGCGCGGATGCGGATCTTGCTCACCGTACCCGACAGGTTGCCGATGGTGATGGTGTCGCCGATCCGTACCGGGCGTTCGAACAGGATCATGATGCCGGAGATGAAGTTCGCGAAGATCTCCTGCATCCCGAAACCAAGACCGACCGACAGCGCGGCGACCAGCCATTGCAACTTGTCCCAGCTCACGCCGAGGGTCGACAGGGTCGAGACAAAACCGATGCCAGCAATCACGTAGGACAGCAGCGTGGTCGTCGCGTAGGCGCTGCCCTGCGCCAGGTTGAGCTTGGACAGTACCAACACTTCCAGCAGACCCGGCAAGTTGCGGGCGAGGGCGAACGTGATGCCGATGATGATCAGCGCGCCGAGCATGTCACCGATGCTGATTGGCACCATGCTCATGGTCGCGCCCGTGCCACTGGTGTATTCGTAGAGGGTGATGTTGTCCAGGTACGAGAACACCGAAATCAGGTCGGACCAGGCCCAGTACAGGGCGGCCATGAAACCGCCAAGCAGCGCCAGACGAATCAGGCGCAAGGACTGTTCGTTGACCTTCTCGATGTCCAGCGTCGGTTCCTCAATCACCGCTTCGCCGTCCCCGGCCTCTTTCGCAGCCTGACGTTTGGTCAGCGCTCGCTGGTACGCCAGACGGCGCGCTGCAACGCTGAGGCCACGGACAAAGGTGGCTTCGATGACCAGCCAGAACATCAGCAGGTACAGGGTGTTGATCAATCGATCACTGAGCTTGAGCGCGGTGTAGTAGTAGCCGAAGCACACGGCCACGAACAACGCGATCGGCAGTGCAGTAAACAGGATTCCCACCAATTTGCGGAACAGCGAAGCGTTTTCGTGTGTCGGGCTGCGCATCAGCAAACGGCTGAGCAGCCAGGCCATCAAGGCGTAACAGGTCAACACCACCGGCATGCCCAGCACGTCATCAGCCAGTGTCGCCGGTTGCAGTTCGGCAACCGCCACCACGGCCACCAGGGCCATCACCACCAGTCCGAGGCGACGGACCCAGCCTTGAAGGAATTCGACCTGAGGTTTCTCCCAGCGGAAATGCAGTTCCGCCACACCGCCCGGCGCGAGGATCCGATAGGCGGTGTAGAACACCAGCCATGCCTGGGCCATTTGCAGCATCGCTGCGCCCATGTTGGCGTTCTGCCCGCGAGCGTCTATTTGCAGTGCGAGACCGCACAAAGCCAGGCCCAACGCGACCGGCATCGCCAGCAAAATGTTGATCAGAATGGCCTGCGGCGTGTGCAACTGGCTGTCGCGCTTGAAGTGGCCGATGTCCTTGTGGACCCTGTTCAGCAGGGCATACAGGCTTTTGCGTCGCCACAGCAGGGCGCCGATCAGCAACACCAGCGGCAGAAACAGCAGCGGCCGTTGAATCAGGCCATCGCTCAATTCACTCAGGCTGGAGGACAACGGTAACGTCGCGACCTGGCGCTGCAAGCGCTCCGGCACCGCGCGTATCCACTCCAGGTCCAACGGCTTGTTGCTGGGAATCCAGAACATCTGTTCATCGAGGGTCGCCCGCAGGCTTTGCGCGGTGCTCAGCAGTTGTTTCTGATTGAGTTGCAGGGTGATGGATTCGTTGAGCACCGCGCTCAATTCGCGGTTCAGTCGTTCCAGCAGATCGGCGCGGGTCGTGGCCAGTTCCAGCAGGCTTTTGCGCAGTTGCGGGGTGACTTGCTCTGGCGGTTGGGTCGACAGCAGGTTATCGACGTAGGTAGCCGGGTTGCTCAGCAGTTCGCGTTGCTGGCTGACTTCAAATTGATAGAGACGAATGTCAGCGATTTGATCGGCCAGGTTACGGTCGAGCTTCAAGCGCGGCAGGGACTGCTTCTGTTTGTAGAGAATCTTGGAGAGCAGCAGGCTGCCCTTGAGCACGTTGATTTGCTCGTCCAGCGCCGAATCGCTCTGGGTGACGTTGTCCAGTTGTTGCTTGGTTTGCAGGTTTTGCTGAGTGACTTCGTTGAGGCGGTCAGTGCTTTTGAGCAGGTAGTCGGACAGTTTCAGGTTGGCCGCGCTTTCGGTGGCCAACAGGGCGCTGCCACCGGATTTCTGCGCCTCGATGGACTGCTGGGTCACCGTTTCCTGAGACTGGGCCAGGCGTTTCTGGTTGATCAGGGTTTGCAGCTCCTGGATCTCCTGATCCAGACGATCGGATTTTTCCGAGAGCAAGTCGTGCTGGCCGCTGCCCAGGTCCTGCAACTGACTGTTGCCGGCCAGTTCCTGACGGCGCAGTGGGATCAGTGCATTCAGGGCGGCGAGTTCGGCATTGAGCAAATCGCGCTGTTCGCCACTCAAGGTTTTGCCGGCATCTTTACCGGTTTTGAGGGTGTTGTTGATTTGTTGAATGCGCGTCTGGCTGGCCGAAATTTCGGCCTGGGCGCGTTCCGGGCGAGTCTGGGCGGTAATCACCAAGCTGTTGGCATCAGCCAGGGCCTTTTGCAGATCGCTTTGCTGGGTCGAGCGCTCGGTGAGCATTTGCTCGAGCTGCGGGATCGACAGGTTGGCGTAGCGTTGCCCGACGGGCTGCGCCTTGGTCGCCTTCAGGCGCGCCAGTTCACGCTGGTTCTCGATGTTCTGCTTCGGCGCGGTGGCCAGTTGCTGTTTGAGATCGGCGAGTTTCTGCTCGTAGTCACGCTCATTGTTGAGCTGGGTGAGCGTGTTCTGCAGGACCGCTTGCAGCGCTTTCTGATCGGCTTCCGGCAGCTTGCGGTCGGCGATCTTGTCCAGGCTCGCCTGCACGGCTTCGCTGGACGGCGGTTCGGCCGCTTGCAGCGTGCCGATGGAGAGGCTCAGACCCAGCAGGGCCATGACGAAAAAGGTGCGCAGGGTTGACATAGAGACCGATCGAAAACGAGACGAAGAATGGAGTTTAGAGGAACAAGCCCGGACCCGGGCGACTTCCTTCGGGGAATCTGACGCCCACTTTGCCGATCTTGTTCCCTTCCATGACCGCCACGGTCCAAATGGTGTTGTTCCACTCCACCTGGTCACCGACCACGGGTGCACCCCCGACTTTCTGGGCGATGAAGTGGCCGAGCGCCATGTCAGGATCGATGCCTTCGACCTTCAACCCGTACAGCGAAGCAACCGCGCCCAGCTGGGCGTCTCCTTCGAGTACGAAGTCGCCGAAGAAGCGCAAATCCAGACCCCGTTGCGGTGCCTGGCTGAAGAGTTTTCCGAGGGCCGGAAGGTTGTGTTCATGGCCAATAACACACAGCAAATCATCGACTTCCAGCACCGTACTACCCGACGGATGGAGCAATTGCTGGCCACGAAACAGGGCGGCGATACGCGTGCCTTCGGGCATTTTCAGCTCGCGGAGGGGCGAGCCGATGCACCATTTCTCGGCACCGAGGCGATAAATGAACAGCTCCCACTCACTGGTGACATGCACTTCCAGGGCCGACCGTGAGATCGGCGCAGGCTCCGGTGGCACCGTCACTTTCAACAGTTTTGCCACCCACGGCAGGCTCGTGCCCTGTACCAGCAGCGACACCAGCACAATAAAGAAGGCGAGATTGAAGTAGAGCTGGGCGTGGGGCAAACCGGCCATCAGCGGGAACACCGCCAAAATGATCGGGACCGCGCCGCGCAGGCCGACCCAGGAAATGAATGCTTTTTCGCGGCCATGGAACGCTTTGAACGGCAGCAGTCCAGCCACCACCGACAGTGGCCGCGCGACCAGAATCATCCACAGCGCCAGGCCCAGCGCGGGCAGGGCGATCGGCAGGAGGTCATGCGGAGTGACCAGCAGGCCCAGCACCAGGAACATCCCGATCTGCGCCAGCCAAGCCATGCCGTCGAGCATGTGCAGAATGCCGTGGCGACTGCGCACCGGCCGATTGCCGATCACCAGACCGCACAGATACACCGCGAGGAATCCGCTGCCGTGCAGGGCGTTGGTCAGGGCAAACACCACCAGACCGCCGGCAATCACCAGAATCGGATAAAGGCCGTTGGCCAGGTTGATCCGGTTGACCAGTTGCAGCATCAGCCAGCCGCCGCTGAGGCCGACGACGGCCCCGATGCCGAACTCGCGCACGAAGTGTCCGAGCAGGCTCCAGTGCAGGCCGGTCTCGCCGCTGGCGAGCATGTCGATCAAGGTGACGGTGAGGAACACCGCCATCGGGTCGTTGCTGCCGGATTCGATTTCGAGGCTGGCGGTGACCCGTTCGTTCAGGCCTTTGCCACCCAGCAGCGAGAACACCGCGGCGGCGTCGGTCGAGCCGACAATCGCGCCGATCAGCAGGCCCTGAATGATGCTCAGGTTAAACAGCCAGGCGGCGACCATGCCGGTCAACGCCGTGGTAATTAACACCCCGATTGTGGCCAGCGACAGCGCCGGCCACAGCGCAACGCGGAAACTCGCGACCCGGGTGCGCAAACCACCGTCGAGCAGGATCACCGCCAGCGCGAGGTTGCCGACCAGATAAGCCGTGGGGTAATTATCGAAAATAATGCCGCCACCGTCGACGCCGGCAGCCATGCCCACGGCCAGGATAATCACCAGAATCGGGATACCAAGACGGGACGAAAGTGAGCTCACCAGAATGCTCGCACCTACCAGCAACGCGCCGATCAGAAACAGGCTGTTGATGGTGATTGCATTCAAAGGCAGTACTCCAGAAAACGAAAGGCGGGCACAAACTGACCATGCAGTCTGCGTGCCAGCGATTCTAACCTGTTGAAATGTGATGCTGTCAAAAAGGTTTTGGCGAGAGGTACGTCACGCCGCCCAGCCGAGCGAACACCTTGTGGCGAGGGAGCTTGCTCCCGCTGGGTTGCGCAGCGACCCCAAATCAGGCGTGTAGGTCTTCCCGGTTGGTTGAGCGACTGCTTCGCAGCCGAACGGGAGCAAGCTCCCTCGCCACAGAGGTGTTGTGGGGTGTCAGAGGCTAAACCGCCCAACCATGTTGTTCAGGTCCAGCGCCAATCGCGACAGTTCATTGCTCGCCGCACTGGTCTGATTCGCGCCGGTCGCCGATTGCACTGACAAATCACGAATGTTCACCAGGTTGCGGTCCACTTCCCGAGCCACTTGCGCCTGTTCTTCAGCGGCGCTGGCGATCACCAGGTTGCGTTCGTTGATCTCGACGATGGCGCTGTTGATAGTGTCCAGCGACAGACCGGCGCCACGAGCAATGTTCAGCGTCGACTCGGCGCGCTCGGTGCTGTTGCGCATCGAATCCACGGCGTGCTCGGTGCCGCTCTGGATGCTGCCGATCATGCGTTCGATCTCGCTGGTCGACTGCTGAGTGCGATGCGCAAGCGCCCGAACCTCATCCGCCACCACCGCAAAACCACGACCGGCCTCACCGGCGCGAGCCGCTTCGATGGCCGCGTTCAGGGCCAGCAAGTTGGTCTGGTCGGCCAGGCCGCGAATCACGTCCAGCACCTTGCCGATGTCGCGGGATTCGTTGGCCAGGTCGCCGATCAGCGTCGCAGTGCTCTGCACGTCGGCGCTCATGCGTTCGATGGCGCTGACGGTTTCCTGCACCAGATCACGGCCATCGCCGGCCGACGTCGTGGCGTTCTTCGAGGCTTCGGAAGTGCTCACGGCGTTACGTGCGACTTCTTCCACGGCGCTGGTCATCTCATTGACCGCAGTGGCCGCCTGTTCGATTTCGTTGTTCTGCTGAGTCAGGCCGCGGGCGCTTTCGTCGGTGACGCTGTTGAGCTCTTCAGCGGCGGACGCCAGTTGCGTAGCCGAACCGGAAATCCGTTGCAGGGTGTCGCGCAGCTTGTCCTGCATCTTCGACATCGCCAGCAACAAGCGACCGGCTTCGTCTTCGCCATCGACCGTGATCGGGCGCGTCAGATTGCCTTCGGCAATTTCCTCGGCAGCGCTCAGGGCGTTGGCAATGGGCTTGGTGATGCTGTTGGTCAGCAACCAGGCAAACAGCAAAGTCAGGCCGGTGGCGATGACCAGCAGGGTGATCACCAGGTTGAACGCTGAGGAATACTGGTCGGCTGCCTGCTGATTGGTGTCGACGGTCTGCTGCGTGTTGATCTCCAGCAAACGGTTGAGCACGGTGTTGACCGCTTCGGAGTTGGTCAGCAAATCGGTGTTGAGCAAGGTGCGCAGTTCATCGACCTGATTGTTGCGCGACAGGCTCTTCATGCGGTCTTCGATCTGACGGTACTGACTCAGCAACTGCACGTATTGATCGTAGGCCGCACGTTCCTGCGGGCTGCTGATCAGTTTTTCGTAGGTCGTCTGGGCGCTGCGAATCTGCTGATTGCGCGTTTCCAGCAGGTCCATGGTTTTCTGCTGTACGTCCGGCTCGCGGTTGACCAGCAAGCGATAAGACAGAACGCGCAGACGCAGGGTCAGCTGCGTGAATTCGTCGAGGCTCTTGATGCTCGGCACGCTGCTTGAGGTGATCTCCTCGGCGGCACCGCGAATCTTGCTCATCTGGTTCAAGGCGAACACGCCCAGGATCAGCATCAAGCTGCCAATCAGGGCAAAACCGAGGAACGCCCGTGGAGCGATATTCATATTACGAAGGGACATGGTGTTTACCGAAGTGAGCGCAACCGTGCGCGCTGAAGCTGACGTATGAGTGACTTATCGGTCATGCGACTAAAGTCTTGAGCCCCTGCGCGTTTTTGTCGCACAAAGGCTCCCGGCGACGAAGTGCAGGAACCGGATCCGCCAATCACAGTCTCTACTGCTCGCGAGAAAGGTCGCCCGCCAGGAAAATCAAGGCTTTAGGCCCTAATAACCCTGGCATCCGTGGTGACTTTTCTTTATCGTACGCGCCCTTTGAAAATGCTCGGAAAATCAAAATGTTGGAAGCATCCCTAAGCCAATTGGAACAGCTGGTAAATGACCTGGTGCAACAGAACCAGGCCCTGCTCGGCAGCAACCAGACCCTGAGCGCAGAACTGGCTCAGGCCAAGGATGAAAACGAAAGCCTTCAGCTGAGCCTGATGGAACAGGAAGAGAAACAAGGCGCCACCGCCGCACGCATCCAGGCCCTGGTTGAGCGCGTCAGCGCCGGTCCGGTCAGCGCATGAATCACGGCGCCGCAGGGGTAAAAGTCGTCTCGATCCTGGGGGAGGACTATTCGATCAAGGCGCCGGCCGGGGAAGAGCAAACCCTGCTGGACGCCGCGATGATGTTGAAAGCTGCTTTGGCCGACACCAAACGGAAGTACCCGACCCTGATCGGTGACCGCCTGCTGGTGCTGGCCGCGATGAATCTGTGCTCGCAGCAAATCGAAATGAAAAAGCAGCACAAGCAGGAACTCGACCGTTACCAAGAGCAAGTCAGCGCCACGGTTGAAGTGATCTCCAAGACGATCAATCAGGCCTGATCGGCTTTGCGCACAACCAAAGAATAAATTGTCGATAAGCGTTGTATACAATCGGCACGGCTGTTGCAGTGTTTCAGCCTCTTATTCTTTGGGGGTGCACCATGCAGTTCTGGCGACGCAGTATTCAATGGCAGTTGATCCTGAGCATGGGCACCGCCCTGCTGGTCAGTATCCTGATCGTGGTAGGCATCTATACCCTCGTGGTTAACCGTCTCGCCCAGAGCTATCTGGTCGAACAAGCCCTGCCGTCGAGCATCGAAGCGATGCGCAACGACATCGAGCGAATCCTCGTTCAGCCCCTTACCGCCGCCAAGGACATCGCCAGCAATAGCATGGTGCGCGACTGGTTGGCCGCGGGTGAAGACAGCGGCCGGACGGCCGAATTCTCGCACTACCTGGAAGGCATTCGCGCTGAACACAAAGCCTTCACCGCGCTGATTATCGGCACCGCTTCAAATCACTATCTGACCGAAAAAGGCCTGGACCGGACCCTCAGCCGTTCCAACCCCAAAGACGCCTGGTTCTACTCATTCCTCGACAGCAACCAGCCGCGCACCCTCAATATCGACAATGACACCGCGACCGGAGAATTGGCGCTGTTCATCGATCTCAAGGTGCAGGCTGCCGGTAAAGTCGTGGGCGTTGCCGGGCTCGGGTTGAGCATGAAAGAGCTGTCGGAGCTGATCCATAACTTCAGCTTCGGGGCGCGCGGCAAGGTCTATCTCGTGCGTTCCGACGGTTTGATCCAGGTGCACCCCGAGGCGCAATTCAGCGGTAAACGCACCTTGGCCGAGCAAATCGGTGCCCCGGCGGCGCAAGCGGTCATGGGTCAAAAAACTGCCACAAACAGTAGCTTTATAAGAGAGGGCGAAGACTTCCTCGCGTTGAGCCTGCCGCTGCGGGACCTGGGCTGGACGCTGGTGGCCGAAGTGCCGCAATCGCAGATCTACGCCGAAGCCCGCCGCGCCATGTGGATGAGCAGCGGCATCGGCCTGGCCGTGGCGCTGGTGTGCCTGTTGCTGGTGGTGTTGCTGGCCCGTGGCTTGGTGCGCCCGATCCGTCAGGTAACAGCGGCACTGGTAGCCATCGGTAGCGGCGGTGGAGATTTGACCCACAGGTTAGATTCCAGTCGTGCCGATGAACTCGGTGACCTGGCGCGCGGATTCAATCGGTTCCTCGACAGCCAGCGTGAAATGATCGGCGAAGTGCTGACCACCAGCGAAAGCTTGCGCACCGCCGTCGGCCAAGTGGCGAAGGTGGTGGACAACACCGCTCAGCGTTCTGGCCGGCAGCAGGAAATGACCGATATGGTCGCCACTGCCGTTCACGAAATGGGCCTGACCGTACAAGAAATCGCCCAGAACGCCGGCAACGCGGCGGTCGCCTCGCAAAACGCTCGCGATGAAGCGATGCAGGCGCGGGAAGTGGTCGGTGGTTCGATTCGGCATATAGAAAGCATGTCCGATGAAATCGGCCTCGCGGCGACGGCGGTGGGCGAGTTGGCCCATCAAGTGGCGTCTATCGATCAGGTGCTGGCGGTGATTCGCGGGATTTCCGAGCAGACCAACTTGCTGGCGCTCAACGCCGCCATTGAAGCGGCACGGGCCGGGGACATGGGACGCGGGTTTGCGGTGGTGGCGGATGAAGTGCGCACCTTGGCGCGACGCACGCAGTCGTCGACCGATGAGATTCAGCAGATGATCGGCAGCCTCAAGCAGGGTGCTGAGAACGCGGTGTCATCGATGCACAGCGGGCAAGCGGCGACGGGCACCGGTGTTGAGTCGAGCCAGCGCACCGGAGCGTCGTTGACGGCGATTACCGGGCAGGTGGAACGGATCAGCGACATGAACCATCAGGTGGCGACGGCGACGGAAGAGCAGTCCGCGGTGACCGAGGAGATCAACCGCAACGTGCAGGGGATTTCGGATTTGGCTCGGGCTACGGCCGGGGAAGTCAGGGCTTGTCGCGAAGACTGCCAGACGTTGCAGCGGTTGGCGGATGATTTGGCGCGGCAGATGAGCAGTTTCAAACTGAGTTGATGTGTTGTCTTTGCGGGACTCTTCGCGAGCAGGCTCGCTCCCACAGTTGATCGCATTTCAACTGTGGGAGCGAGCCTGCTCGCGAATGGATTTCAGCAGCACCATGAAGCTCTGATCAGAACCACTCATCCTGCATGTTCAAACACACATCATCCCGCGCCTCAAGAATCGCCAGCTCATGGTGGCAACCCGGCACTTCCCACGTCAGGAAATACCGCGCCGCCTGCAGCTTGCCCTTATAAAAGCTCACATCCGTCGCATTCCCCTTGGCCAACCCTTCCTCGGCCCGGATCGCCTGTTCCAGCCAGCGCCAGCCAATCACTGTGTGCCCGAACACTTTCAGGTACAGCGCCGAGTTCGCCAGGCTGCTGTTGACCTTGCCCTGCGCCAGATCCGTCAGCAGGCCGATGGTCACCGTTTGCAGGCGCGCCACCAGTTTCTCCAGCGGTTCACGCAGCGCGGTCAGGGATTCATACGCCTGTGCCCGCGCGCCTGTATCGGCGATCAACCGGATCAACTGCTTGAGCCCCGCACCCCCGTTCTGCGCCAGTTTTCGGCCCAGCAAGTCCAGCGACTGAATGCCGTGCGTCCCTTCATGAATCGGGTTCAGACGGTTGTCGCGGTAGTACTGCTCCACCGGGTATTCGCGGGTGTAGCCGTGGCCGCCGAGAATCTGGATCGCCAGTTCGTTGGCCTTGAGGCAAAACTCCGACGGCCAGGATTTGACGATGGGCGTGAGCAAATCCAGCAACTCATGGGCCTGCTTGCGCTCGGCTTCAGTTTCCAGCGTGGTGGTGTCATCGAACAATCGCGCCGCGTACAACCCGAGGTCGAATGAGCCTTCGACATAGGCTTTCTGCGTCAGCAACATGCGCTTGACGTCGGCGTGCTGAATGATCGCCACCGGCGCGGTGTTCGGGTCCTTGCTGTCCGGCACGCGACCTTGCGGACGTTCCCGGGCGTATTCCAGCGAGTACAAATAGCCGGCGTAACCGAGCATCACCGCGCCCATGCCGACGCCAATCCGCGCTTCGTTCATCATCTGGAACATGTAGCTCAAACCGTGATGCGGCTTGCCCACCAGGTAGCCGACACACTCGCCGTTATCGCCAAAATTCAGAGCGGTAGACGTGGTGCCGCGCCAGCCCATCTTGTGGAACAACCCCGCCAGCAACACGTCGTTGCGCTTGCCGAGGCTTCCGTCATCGTTGACCAGGAACTTGGGCACGATGAACAGCGAAATGCCCTTCACCCCGGCCGGTGCGTCCGGCAGCTTGGCCAACACCATGTGCACGATGTTTTCCGACAGCGGGTGATCGCCGCCGGAGATGAAAATCTTGTTGCCCTTGAGGCGATAAGTGCCGTCAGACGCAGGCTCGGCGCGCGTACGAATATCCGACAGCGACGAACCGGCATGCGGTTCGGTCAGGGCCATGGTGCCGAAGAAGCGGCCGTCGATCATCGGTTGCAGGAAGCGTTGTTTCTGCTCCTCGGTACCGAAGCTTTCAATCAGGTTCGCCGCGCCCATGGTCAAGAACGGGTACGAAGTCGATGCCGCGTTGGCCGATTGAAAATGCGCGAAGCACGCCTGGGACAGCAGCGTAGGCAATTGCATGCCGCCCGCGTCGAAACTGCGCGCGGCGTTGAGGAAACCGGCTTCGAGGAACGCATCCACCGCCGGTTTCACTTCCGGAATCAGAATCGCCTGACCGTCCTCATAGCGCGGCTCGTTCTCGTCGCCCTTGCGGTTGTGCGGGGCGAAGAATTTTTCGGCAATGTTGCGGGCGGTGCCGATGGCGGCATCGAAGGTCTCGCGATTGTGCTCGGCGAAACGCTCACGCTGGGTCAGGCCCTCGGCATCGAGGACTTCATACAGCTCGAAAGCCAGATTGCGGGAACTGAGCAACGTCTCGGACATGGCGGCCTACCTTTTTTTGGAATGGACCGAGTCTAGGCGTGGGAATAAAGGCTGAACAGGATGATTGATGAGCGTGATGGTAGTGTCCGGTCACCGCTAATCAAATGTGGGAGCGAGCCTGCTCGCGAAGGCGGTGTGTCATCCAATACATGTGTCGGATGACACGCCGCCTTCGCGAGCAGGCTCGCTCCCACAGGGGGTTTTGCATTCCGGGCGTCCGTTGCGGGCGCCCGGTCTTGTTGCGGTTTAACCGATGGTCATCAAGCTCGCATTACCACCCGCCGCCGCCGTGTTAACGCTCAACGCCCGCTCAATCACCAGACGCTCCAGCGCAATGTTGGTCTCGCCTTGCGACAAGCCATGAACACCGACAATGGCGCCCGCACGCTTGGCCACTTGCTGGCACACCGCACGCAACTGGTCGGAATGGCCGTGATGCAGAACCGCATCAAACACCACTTCGTCCTTGTTCCAGTCGGACACCAGCTTGATGCGTGCCTGAACTTCCTTCGGCAAACGTGCGAACAACGCCTTGCTCACGTCAGATTCCGGCCACACCGCTGAACCACCGACAGCCAGTACCGCCGCCAGTTGAGTCAACAGGTCGCCTTCAACCTCGGCCAGGCACAGCACGTGTTCGCGCGGCAGGATGGCGTAGCTGTTGCGCTCGCCGGTCGGGCCCGCCAGAAGACGAGTGATCCCGCTTTGCGATTGCGCGGTGAACTGCACGCATAGGGTGCTCAGGTCGGCAAACTTGTTGCTGTCGGCCCAGGCCTTCAGGGCGGTCAGCGGCTTGCTCATGGCGTCACGCAGACGAACGTCCGGCGCTGCGATGGCGTCACCGCGAGCGAAGGATTGTTCGATCGCATCGGTAGGACGTGTCGACAGCAGGCGGTACAGGTACAGCGGACCACCCGCCTTCGGACCGGTACCCGACAAACCTTCGCCGCCGAACGGCTGCACGCCAACCACAGCACCAACAATGTTGCGGTTCACGTAGACGTTGCCGGCGTTGACGTTGTCGATCACCTTGGCGATGGTCTCGTCGATACGCGTGTGCACGCCCAGTGTCAGGCCATAACCGGAAGCGTTGATCTGACCGATCAATTGATCGATGTCTTTGCGCTTGTAGCGAACCACGTGCAGCACCGGGCCGAAGATCTCCCGTTGCAGTTCGTCGAAGCTTTCCAGTTCTATCAGGGTCGGCATCACGAAGGTGCCGCGTTTGACTTCTTCGCTGTTGGCGATAGCCACCTGGTACACGTTGCGACCTTTGTCGCGCATGGCCTGGATGTGCTTCTCGATGCCAGCCTTGGCTTCGGCGTCGATCACCGGGCCGATGTCCACGGACAGGCGCTCAGGATTGCCGAGGCGGCATTCAGCCATGGCACCTTTGAGCATTTCGATGACACGGTCAGCGGAATCTTCCTGCAAGCACAAGACGCGCAGTGCCGAGCAACGTTGGCCGGCGCTGTCGAAGGCCGACGACACGACGTCGATCACCACTTGTTCGGTCAATGCCGAAGAGTCGACGATCATCGCGTTCTGGCCACCGGTTTCGGCGATCAGCGGGATCGGACGGCCCTGGGCATCCAGGCGACCGGCGATGTTGCGTTGCAGCAAACGAGCGACTTCGGTGGAGCCGGTAAACATCACGCCTTTAACGCGCTCGTCACCGACCAGCCCGGCACCCACGGTTTCGCCACGGCCCGGCAGCAGTTGCAGCACGCCTTCCGGAATCCCGGCTTCGAGCAGCAAACGCACGGCTTGAGCGGCGACCAGCGGGGTTTGTTCCGCAGGCTTGGCCAACACCGGGTTACCGGCCGCCAGCGCTGCCGCGACTTGACCACTGAAAATCGCCAGCGGGAAGTTCCACGGGCTGATGCACACCACTGGACCCAGTGGACGGTGGGCGTCGTTGGTGAAATCGTTGCGCGCCTGCACCGCGTAATAACGCAGGAAGTCCACAGCTTCACGCACTTCGGCGATGGCGTTGGCGAAGGTCTTGCCGGCTTCGCGAGCCAACAGGCCCATCAGCGGCTGGATCTCGCCTTCCATCAAATCGGCGGCACGTTCCAGGATCGCGGCGCGTTCGGCGGGCGGGGTGGCCTGCCAGATTGGGGCGGCGTTCAAGGCGCACTGGATCGCGTTGTCGACGTCTTCGACGGTGGCTTCTTGCACATGGCCGACCACGTCACGCAGATCGGACGGGTTCAGAACCGGTGCAGGGGTTTCAGTGCTGGAGGCGCAACCGAGCATCGGCGCGGCTTTCCAGTGGTTGTGAGCAGTGGCCAGCAGGGCGCAGGACAGCGAAGCCAGACGATGTTCGTTGGCCATGTCGATGCCGCTGGAGTTGGCGCGCTCGGCACCATAAAGATCACGCGGCAGCGGGATACGCGGGTGCGGCAGGCCGAAGCCGCCTTCCAGCGTCGCCATCTGCTCGATGCTGGCCACTGGATCGGCCACCAGCTCCTGGATCGAAATGGATTGGTCGGCGATGCGGTTGACGAACGAGGTGTTCGCACCGTTTTCCAGCAGACGACGTACCAGGTACGCCAACAGCGTTTCGTGCGTGCCGACCGGTGCGTACACGCGGCACGGACGGTTCAGCTTGCCTTCGGAAACTTTACCTACAACCTGTTCGTACAGCGGTTCGCCCATGCCGTGCAGGCATTGGAACTCGTACTGACCCGGGTAATAGTTCTGACCGGCAATGTGGTAAATGGCCGACAGTGTGTGGGCATTGTGCGTGGCGAATTGCGGGTAAATAACTTCCGGAACCGACAGCAACTTGCGGGCGCAAGCGATGTAGGAAACATCGGTGTACACCTTGCGGGTGTAGACCGGATAGCCTTCCAGGCCTTCGACCTGGGCGCGCTTGATTTCGCTGTCCCAGTACGCGCCTTTCACCAGACGGATCATCAGGCGATGACGGCTGCGGCGAGCCAGGTCGATCACGTAATCGATCACGTACGGGCAACGCTTCTGATACGCCTGGATCACGAAACCGATGCCGTTCCAGCCGGTCAGTTGCGGCTCGAAGCACAGGCGCTCCAGCAGATCCAGCGACAGCTCGAGGCGGTCGGCTTCTTCGGCGTCGATGTTCAAACCGATGTCGTACTGCTTGGCCAGCAAGGTCAGCGACAACAGGCGCGGGTACAACTCGTCCATCACGCGCTCGTACTGTGCGCGGCTGTAACGCGGGTGCAAAGCGGACAGCTTGATCGAAATGCCCGGGCCTTCATAAATCCCACGACCGTGGGACGCTTTGCCGATCGAGTGAATGGCTTGTTCGTACGAGGCCAGGTACTTCTGCGCATCGTGCTCGGTGAGTGCCGCTTCACCCAGCATGTCGTAGGAATAACGGAAACCCTTGGCTTCGAACTTGCTCGCATTGGCCAGGGCTTCGGCGATGGTTTCGCCGGTGACGAACTGCTCGCCCATCAGGCGCATGGCCATGTCGACGCCCTTGCGGATCATCGGCTCGCCACTCTTGCCGATGATGCGGCTCAGGGACGAGGTCAAACCTGCTTCGTTATGCGTGGCGACCAGTTTGCCAGTCAGCAGCAGGCCCCAAGTGGCGGCGTTGACGAACAGCGACGGGCTGTTGCCCAAGTGCGGGTGCCAGTTGCCGGTGCTGATCTTGTCGCGGATCAGCGCGTCACGGGTGCCTTTGTCCGGGATGCGCAGCAGCGCTTCGGCCAGGCACATCAGTGCTACGCCTTCCTGGGACGACAGGGAAAATTCCTGCAACAGGCCTTGAACAATCCCGGCACGGCCACCGGCACTTTTCTGATTACGCAGCTTCTCGGCAATCGAGGAGGCCAGTTTGTTGGTGGCTTCAGCCATCGCTGCCGGCAGACGCGCCTGCTCGATCAGCATCGGCACCACTTCCGGCTCAGGGCGACGGTAGGCGGCGGTGATCGAAGCGCGCAGCACCGATTGCGGCAGGATGCTTTCGGCGAATTCGAGGAAGCACTGGTGAGCGTGATCCAGAGGCGCATCGACGGCGTCGTCGGAATCCTTGGTCAAACCACTCAGCTCGGTCAGGGTTGCACCACCCTCGAGTTTTTCCAGGTAATTGAAAATTGCCTGCTTGATCAGCCAGTGCGGCGTGCGATCAATCGAGGTCGCGGCAGCCTTGAGGCGCTCGCGGGTCGGGTCGTCAAGTTTGACCCCAAGGGTGGTGGTAGCCATTTTTTTATCCTCATGTTTGCCACGACCGCGTGGCATCAGCTGGCGGCAAGATTAGCTGTGCAACCGTTGAGGTGCAACCGGGTGCAACCCTTTTTTTGTCGGAATAATAAGCAGCTCGTCAGGAATTAAATTCCGGTACGAACGTACCGCTCCTGCTTGGTGCTTTTACTTCTAGAAACATATCGTGACTGCGCTAAAAGGAAGCAAAAACCGCCCGGTTTTAAGTAAAACAGTGTAGGTGCAACTAATTCTCACGAAATGGGTTGCACCTTATTTGGGTTGTTGAATAGGATTCGCGCCCCAAGGTGCAACCGGATGAAAAATCGGTGCACCGGCTGATGGCTTTCCTGGGGAAACATCAGTCATAAATGCGCGGGCTTTGAAATCGTCTGAACAAACGTTGTCGTTTGTCGGCGTTTTCACACGTTGGCGCTACATAAAAACAAAGCCAGGGCATCACTGAATGAGCGTAAGCAATCCAACCCTGATCACGTTCGTGATCTACATCGCAGCAATGGTGCTGATCGGCTTCATGGCCTATCGCTCCACGAACAACCTTTCTGACTACATTCTGGGCGGTCGCAGCCTGGGCAGCGTCGTCACGGCCTTGTCCGCCGGTGCCTCCGACATGAGTGGCTGGTTGTTGATGGGCCTGCCGGGTGCCATCTACATGTCCGGCCTGTCCGAAAGCTGGATCGCCATTGGCCTGATCATCGGTGCTTACCTGAACTGGCTGTTCGTCGCTGGCCGTCTGCGTGTGCAGACCGAGCACAACGGCGATGCCCTGACCCTGCCGGATTACTTCTCCAGCCGTTTTGAAGACAAAAGCGGCCTGCTGCGGATCATTTCTGCGGTGGTGATCCTGGTGTTCTTCACCATTTACTGCGCTTCCGGCATCGTTGCTGGCGCTCGTCTGTTTGAAAGCACCTTCGGCATGTCCTACGAGACTGCGCTGTGGGCCGGTGCTGCGGCGACGATTGCCTACACCTTCGTCGGCGGTTTCCTCGCCGTGAGCTGGACCGATACCGTACAAGCCACGCTGATGATTTTTGCGCTGTTGCTGACGCCGATCATCGTGCTGCTGGCCACCGGCGGCGTTGACACCACGTTCCTGGCCATCGAAGCGCAAGACGCCAGCAACTTCGACATGCTGAAAAACACCACCTTCATCGGCATCATCTCGCTGATGGGCTGGGGCCTGGGCTACTTCGGCCAGCCGCACATCCTCGCGCGTTTCATGGCGGCGGATTCGGTCAAGTCGATCGCCAACGCCCGTCGCATCTCCATGACCTGGATGATCCTGTGCCTGGGCGGCACCGTTGCGGTAGGTTTCTTTGGTATCGCTTACTTCTCGGCGAACCCTGATTTGGCCGCTCCGGTCACTGAAAACCACGAACGCGTGTTCATCGAACTGGCCAAAATCCTTTTCAACCCATGGATCGCCGGTATCTTGCTGTCGGCCATCCTGGCGGCCGTAATGAGCACCCTGAGCTGCCAATTGCTGGTGTGCTCGAGCGCCCTGACCGAAGACTTCTACAAAACCTTCCTGCGTAAATCCGCTTCCCAGGTGGAACTGGTCTGGGTCGGCCGCGCCATGGTGCTGCTGGTTGCCCTGATCGCCATCGCGTTGGCCGCCAACCCGGAAAACCGCGTACTGGGTCTGGTCAGCTACGCCTGGGCCGGTTTCGGTGCTGCGTTCGGTCCAGTCGTGCTGATCTCCGTGATCTGGAAAGACATGACCCGTAACGGCGCACTGGCCGGCATCCTGGTCGGCGCGATCACCGTGATCGTGTGGAAACACTTCGAACTGCTGGGCCTGTACGAAATCATCCCTGGTTTCATTTTCGCCAGCCTGGCGATCTACATCGTCAGCAAACTGGGTGCGCCGACTCACGGCATGCTTCAGCGCTTTGCTGCGGCCGAGGCAGATTTCCGCTTGAACAAGTGATGGGGAGGGGCTAAGGCTCTGATCTTTCACTGAACATGAAAACGGCCCGCTTCCTTTTGGAGGCGGGCCGTTTTTTTATGGCCGACACAAATCTCGAATCCGTGTGCATATCCCTGTGGGAGCGAGCCTGCTCGCGAATGCGGTGAGTCATACAGCAATGATGTCGACTGATACACCGCTTTCGCGAGCAAGCTCGCTCCCACAGGGATTGGTGGTGGTTTTGAGGGAGATGTCTGTAGCCAAACGCACTGATTCTTGAAGGATAAATCTCTTAAAAAGTAGGGAAAATCTGATTTCCTTGTCCCTCCCTCAACACCCCTTGTCGCTCATGCAGAATCGCCCGCCTTCATTCTGCAGAGACACATCGGATGTTCGCGCCTGCCAATCAACCGCGTTTCACGTTGACCCTCGACGGCGTCCAGAATGAGCTCAAAGTCCTTGAGTTCACGGGCACGGAAGCCATCAGCCAACCCTACCGTTTTGACCTGGAACTGGTCAGTGAACGACCAGACATAGAACTGGAAAGCCTGCTGCACCGTCAGGCGTTTCTGAGTTTTGATGCACAAGGTTCCGGTATCCACGGTCAGATTTTTCGCGTCGGCCAAAGCGACTCCGGGAAACGTCTGACGGGCTACCAGATCAGCCTCGTGCCACGACTGGCTTACCTCGGCCAGCGCATCAACCAGCGGATCTTCCAGCACAAAAGTGTGCCAACGATCATCGCCCAGGTCCTCAAGGACCACGGCATCCAGCGCGATGCGTTCGAGTTTCAACTCGGCAGCGACTATGCGGCTCGCGAGTACTGCGTGCAGTACGCCGAAAGCGATCTGGCGTTCATCCAGCGGTTGTGTGCCGAAATCGGCATTCACTACCACTTCCAGCACAGCCCCGACGGGCATCTGCTGGTGTTCGGCGATGACCAGACGGTTTTCCCTCGTCTGCCCGAGTCGACGCTGTACCTGCCCGGCAGCGGAATGGCGGCGGATGCACCGGCCATCAAACGTTTCAACGTGCGTCTGGAAACCCGCACCACCGCAGTCGCCCGTCGCGATTACGACTTTCAAAAACCACGCCTGCAACTCGATACCCGTCTCGACAGCGAACAGCGCCCGGTGCTGGAGGATTACCACTTCCCCGGCCAGTTCATTGATCGCGAACATGGCAAGCAACTGACCCACCGCGCACTCGAACGCCACAACGCGGACTTCCGTCAGGCCGAAGGTAAAGGCGACGATTCAGCGCTGGTTTGCGGACATTTCCTGCACCTCGCCGAGCATCCACGTCAGGCATGGAACGATCTGTGGCTGATCACAGAAATCGAACACCGCGGCCGCCAGCCACAAGTGCTGGAAGAGTCGGCCACCAGCGACGACCCGGACGACTTCCAGGGTTATCGCAATACATTTCTGGCGACGCCGTGGGACGTTTCGTTTCGTCCTCCACTGGGGCCGCAAAAACCGCGAATGCTCGGCTATCAACCGGCCGTGGTCACCGGTCCGACTGACAGCGAAATCCATTGCGACGAGTTCGGACGGGTCAAGGTTCAGCTCGCCTGGGACCGCGACGGTCAGCTCAACGAACACTCCAGCTGCTGGCTGCGCGTGGCCACGGGCTGGGCGCATGACCGTTATGGCAGCGTGCTGATCCCGCGCGTCGGCATGGAAGTGCTGGTCGGCTTCATCGACGCCGATGCCGACAAACCGCTGGTGATGGGTTGTCTGCCAAACGCGGCGACCCCCGTTCCGCTGGACCTGCCGGCCGACAAGACCCGCAGCATTTTCCGCAGCCAAAGCAGCCCGGGAGGCGGCGGCTACAACGAATTGCGCATCGAGGATCGCAAAGGCGCCGAGGAAATCTACCTGCGCGCCCAGCGAAACTGGACCCAGCACGTGTTGAACGATCAACAGGTGCAGGTCGATAACCAGCGCAGCATCGTCGTCACCGGCACCGCTCGCCACGAGTTGAAGGCTGACGAGCAGCGCATCACCCACGGCCAGCGCCAGGCCGAAGTGAAGCTCGACGACCACTTGCTGGTGATGGGTGATCGGCACATCCGCGTGACCAGCCAGGCGCTCAACGCCAGTCAACAATTCCACGTCAGCGCCGGCCAGCAAGTGGTGATCGACGGCGGCGCCAGCGCGACGATTCAGGCGGGCGGGCAGTGGATCAACATCGGGCCTGGGGGGATTTTCAGCAGCGTGCCGATTCAGGTCGGGGGTGCATTGATGTCGGCGATGGCTGCCGCGCCGACGTCGCCGAATACGCCGTTGAAACTCGCGGCTGCGCCGGCAGCGTTGTTGAGCGCCGCACAGATCATGAGCCTGAAAAGCGACGCGCCGTTTTGTGAGGAATGTGAGCGCTGCAAGGACGGTGTCTGTGCAGCTTGATCATTTGACGCCTCGCGACTGGCTGATCCGGCAGCCGCTGAAATCATCGGAACAACTCTTTGCGATTTTCAGCAATGCCTGCGCGGCTGAGCCGTTCAAAGCCTGGCAGCGCTCGACCACCATTCATGTGCCGCAGCTGATCTGGGCAGACACCGCTTACGCCGAGTGGGAACCGGTGATGCCTTTTGTGGGAATCGTCGCGGCAGGCAGTGAGTTTCTGGAGTGGGTCGCTGCGACCGAGTCTCGCGATTGGGGTTGGTTGGCGGTTTCTTCTGCGTCTGAAGAAGTGCTGGTCGAGCATCTGCGCAGCCTTACCCAGGTTCTTTTGCCCAACGGACAAGCGGTGTTTTTCCGCTTCTGGGACGGGCGGTATGTGCTGCCGATTCTTCAGTCCGGCGAAGTGAATACCACGCAGTTAATGCCTGTGATCGACCGTTGTTTGATCAATGGTCAGCCGCTGGATATCGGTGGAAGTGCGCTGAAAACCACCAGGGTTTTTCCGTGGTGGGAAGTTTCCGAGTCGCTACTCAAGTACCTCGCTGACGAGTCCGCGACGACTCGCATCAACAACTTGCTGATGTGGTTGAGCGAGGACCGACCTGATCTTTATGAGGCGTTTTCGCCCAGCGTATTGCGGCACAAAGTCGCGCTCTTCGTGCAGACGCCGGACCTGCCTCAGGCACCGAAATCAGCCTTGTTGGATTACCTGATGACGGAGCTGGACTGATGGATCAGATCGTACGGATTGAGCAGGAGCTCGACGGGTTTAAAGACACGCTGGTTTTGTATCGCCAGCAACTTGGCAGCTTCTTGGGAAGGAATACGGACAGGGTCAGCCGGGCAATGGATTTGCCTTCGCTGATGGACATGGAGCGGCTGATAAAGCTTGGGAACACCACGACTGCGGTGAGCAGCGGTGATGATGATTTTTTCTCGGGGGTTGCGCAGTGTCCGGCAAGTGGAATTCTGGAGATCGAGAGCAAGTTTGAATCGGTTTATGACATTCCGTTGGGGAATATTTCGGTTGATGTGATTGCCAGGGATGGCGGTGAGATCACACCGGTCAAGCTCAATGAAAACGGTAAAGGGCAGTTCGTAGGGGTACCCGGTAAGTTCTATCGGGTTCATGTTCAGAGTGAAGTTACGCCGGCTCAAATTGATCATCTTTTCTCGTCCTACGACGGTCTGACCGCCGAACTGGAGGGCTGGTTACGCAAAGAATGGCAAGGGTTTAAACCGCAGTGGTCGCAGTCGACTTTTGCGGCCGCCGGGAATGGATTGCTGGCGGGTAGTTGGGCTGCGGTCATGGGTGTTTGGGATGGCCTGAGCCTTGTCTTTGACATCCTTAAAAATCCTGATGCTCACCTTGAACGACTCGGCAGCAGTGCGCAGCACCTCATCGATCTGGCGAAACAATCACCAGCAATTATGGAAAAAGCCATGTTGCTGGCCAGCGATGAAGCGGCGCTTTGTCTGCTGTTTCGCGCTGCCAGTCTGTGGTTGTCGGCGTTACCACCCAGTGAAATGGCAGGTAAGTCGGCAGAGGTGGCCAGCCACGTCATCGTCTCGGTGCTGATCGATATTCTGATTGCTTTGGCGTTGGCCTGGACGGGGATAGGTATACCTATCGCCAAAGCCTATTTAGCCTCCCGCGGACTTCTATACGGGAAGGTATTGGCGGGTCTCGCGATCCGTTTCGTCGAGGCAACTTTCAACATCCTCAGCACCTTCATGAAGTACGTCGACCAGTACAAAGCCGTCGCCGCACGCGGTGTTGCTGAGGGGCTGAAAAAAGGTGGAGTGCTGTTGCGCTGGGATGCCAAACGCAACACCACCCTCAAGCAAAACGAACACCACGACAACGCCCCGGATCAGGCGAAAAACCCCAACGGCGACCCCGCCGATTCCGCCAATAAAACCGCCACCAACAAATGCCCGGTGTCGATGGTCACTGGCGAAGAACTGCTGACCCTCACCGACGCTTCGCTGGACGGCCTCCTGCCGTTCGACTTCACCCGGCTCTATCGCACAAGCGCCGCCGAGATCGATTGCGGCCTCGGTTTCGGCTGGAGCCATTCGCTCTCCCATCGACTGGAAATCGACGGCGACAGTGTCATCTGGATCGACCACGAAAACCGTCGCACCCCGTTCCCGCTGCCGACCGCTGAACGCCCGGCGATCCACAACAGCCTGTCGCGCGCGGCAATTTACTTGGGTGATGAACCCGAAGAATTGATCCTCGCTCAGGCTGGCGACGACACGCGGTTTTATCACTTTCACCACGGTCGACTCACGACCATCAGCGACGCCTACAACAACCGCCTGCGCATCACCCGCGACCGCCAGGAGCGCATCCAGCGCCTCGACAACGGCGCCGGCCGTGCCCTGCGTTTGCGTTATGAACACAGCCATTTGGTCGCCGTCGACTACCAGGTGTTTGTGCCCGCGCAAACCCTCGACGAGTGCTGGAAAACCGAACAAACCCTGGTCAGTTACACCTACGACGAACGCGCACAACTGATCGAGGCCAGCAACGCCGCCGGCGAAAGTGAACGCTACGACTACGACGACCAGCACGTCATCCTCCAGCGGCAACTGGCCGGTGGGGCGAGTTTCTTCTGGGCGTGGGAAAGGTCCGGCAAAGCGGCACGCTGCATTCGCCACTGGGCCTCGTTTGCGCAGATGGATGCGCGCTACGTGTGGGATGACGCCGGCAGCGTCACCGTGCACAACGTCGACGGCAGCGAAGAGGTTTACGTCCACGACGAGCGTGCGCGGCTGGTGCGCAAGGTGGAACTGGACGGCGGTGAACAGCTCAAGGCCTACGACGAAGAAGGCCGGCTGATTGCCGAGCAGGACCCGCTCGGGGCGGTGACTGAATACCGTTACGACGAAGTCGGACGCCTCGTGGCGCTGATTCCGCCGGAAGACGAGCCAACGGCCTACGAGTATCGCAACGGTTTCCTGCACGCCCGTTATCGCGGTAAAGCGGTCTGGAAGTATCTGCGCAATGCCCAGGGTGACATTACCGAAGCGACCGATCCCGACGGCCAGATCACTCATTACCACTACGACGAAAAAGGTCAGCTGCTGTCGATCCGCTACCCGGATACCAGTCGGCATGTATTCGTCTGGAACGGTTTGGGGCAACTGGCCGAGGAAACGCTGCCGGACGTTGGTGTGCGGCGCTTTTCCTACGATGCACTGGGGCGGCAGATTACCCGTCAGGACGAACATGGCGCGGTCACGAAGTCGCAATGGGACGCCGTTGGCCGACTGATCCATACGATTCTTCCTACCGGTGCCAGCCGCGCCTACAGCTACAACGCCTACGGAAAAATCACCGCCGAACGCGACGAACTCGGCCGCGTCACGCGCTACGAATACCTCGACGACCTGCACCTGGTCAGCCGCCGCCTCAATGCCGACGGCACCCAGCTGAAGTATCGCTACGACAACGCGCAGCTGTTGCTCACGGAAATCGAAAACGAATCCGGCGACAAATATCGGCTGGACTACACCGCCGGCGGATTGATCCGACAGGAAACCGGATTCGACGGCCAACGTACGGCGTACGCCTACGACCTCAATGGTCATCTGCTGGAGAAAAGCGAGTTCGGCGCTGACGGTTCGCAGCTGATCACCGCTTACGAGCGGGATTCAGCCGGCCGATTGTTGGTGAAAACCCTGCCCGACGGCCTCAAGGTCGAATACCGCTACGACAGCCTCGGCCGGTTGATCGGCGTCGACGACGGCCACGACCATCCACTGGAATTCGAGTACGACCAGCAAGACCGACTCATCACCGAACATCAGGGTTGGGGCACGCTGCGTTATGCCTACGACGCCTGCGGCCAACTCAATCGCCTGCGCCTGCCGGACGGCAGCAAACTCGATTACCACCACGCCAAGGGCGGTGCGCTGACTGCCATCGACCTCAACGGCGCGCGGCTCACCGGCCACCAATTTGCCTTCGGTCGCGAACAACAACGCCAACAAGGCCAGTTGCTCAGCGACTATTCCTACGACGATCAGGGCCGTCTGCAAGCCCATGCCGTCAGCCAAAACCAACAACCGCTGTATCGCCGTGATTATGCCTATAGCGCCAACGGCAATCTCGACCATATCGCCGACACCCGCCACGGCCAACGCAACTACCAATACGATGCGCTCGATCGGCTGACCCGCGTCCGCCACACCCGCGACACCCCAGCGGAATCCTTCGCCCACGACCCGGCCGGCAACCTGCTGATGCAAGACCGCCCCGGCGCCGCGAAAGTGGTGGGAAATCGCCTGCTCCTACAAGGCGACCGCCACTACGACTACGACGCCTTCGGCAACCTCATCCGCGAACGCCGCGGCACTGGGCAAAAACTCGTTACCGAATACCGCTACGACTGCCAACACCGCCTGATCGGCGTCACCACCCCGGACGGTCGCACCGCCAGCTACCGCTACGACGCCTTCGGCCGCCGCATCGCCAAAACCGTCGACGGCCACACCACCGAGTTCTTCTGGCAAGGCGACAACCTAGTCGCCGAAAGCAGCCGCGAGCACTACCGCAGCTACCTATACGAACCCGGCAGCTTCCGCCCGCTAGCCATGCTCGACGGCAAAGGCCCGCGCAAAGCCTGCCCGTTCTACTACCAACTCGACCACCTCGGCACGCCGCAGGAGCTGACGGATTACAGCGGCGAAATCGTTTGGTCGGCGAAGTACAACGCCTACGGCAAAGTCACGCACTTGGCGTTCGGCGGGGGCGAGCAACTCGAACAACCGCTGCGCTTTCAGGGGCAGTACTTTGATGCCGAGAGCGGTCTGCACTACAACCGGCATCGGTACTATGATCCGGAGGTTGGCCGCTACCTGACGCCGGACCCGATCAAGTTGGCGGGTGGGCTGAATCCGTATCAGTACACGCCGAATCCGACGGGGTGGGTTGATCCGTTGGGGTTGAGCGGGAATTGCCCGCCACCGAATAAGCCTGGGTGTGGGGCGCCGGATGATACGACTGGCGTTAAGGTTGATGAGGGTGAGGCGGCTCTGCCGAACGCCTACACTCACTTTCCTGATGATCCAAATGAGCTTACGGAAGTGTTAGGCGTCCAGCCCAAAATTTCACAGACTCAACATGGAAGTCAAAGAATGACGTGGCGACCTAACGCGGACACTATTATTAGATTTGAAAGTCATCCCGGAGATGCTGGGCCATTTAATCCGAGGCATCATGGTGAACACTATCATTTAGAGCTCAAACCTAATAATTTAAGTTGGAGTCAGGCGGATAAAAAGAAGGCTGTTATCAAAGTCAAACCTGACGGTTATCAACTCGGTCACGGAACTGGCTTTGTTGCCGGTGAAAAACATCCAGGAATATCGAAATGATAGAGTTTCCAGTTTCCGACGGCACTATTGAAAAGATAACGTGTGAGCGCGAACGCGTTCTTATAGAGTTTCTTGATTGGCAGGAGGAACGTTGGGTAATTATTTTTGAGAATGTTTTAGGCTTCAAGTCTGTTGGAGCAATAGGTGCGGAGGTGTCAGAATTTTTTGTGATGGATGAGACGCCGTTGTCGAAGGAGTTAATTTTGATTGATTCTTCGGGAGCTGGGCTAAGCTACTGTTTCACTTGTGCTCGCGAATGCAACATTGTTTTGATAGTGGTAGCGAGCGGATACACTGTTGAAAAGTGTGATTGAAGAATAAGTAAAGTAAATCCGTCCCTTTTGTCCGATTTGTGCGACTGATGTCGGTTACGGAGATGAAGTGCATGAAAAAAGGAAATTATTATGGTGGGTAAGTTTCTTAGGGGTGTTTTTAGTAAATATAAAAAGGGTGCCGAAGCGCCAATTGCGGATACGAATGTAGCGGAAAATTCGAGCTCCGCTGTTCAGCACCAACCTATGCAGTGCGAACCTCGTGATGAAACCAAGAGGTGGAGAGCAGTTCCAAGCTCTAGGTTTATAAGTCATAGAGCGCAGCTGAATGCTTATAATGAAGCGATGACAAGGGAGACTAGAAAAATGTCTCGTTTTACTGGGGAGGATAGTAAAGGAAATTTGTTAGTAAGAATGGAGGCTGAAAATGTAGGTGAGGGATATGAGCCTAATCCTTTAGATCCAGAAAATCCGCGCTTCATTCCTCAGATGAATGCCTTTGAGATGAAATTCGACTTTGAGACACTGCAGCCTATAGCACTTTATCCGATAGAGAAAATCTAATGCTGATGCATCCATATCTGAATGCTCCATATAACCCAGGCCTAGGGCACTTTCTCGGTGGGTTCGATATATATGATCGCGAGGAGAGTCTTGGGGTTGAGTTGTCGGCGTACGATCCTGAGTGTCCTTCAGATAGAGAGTTCTTAATATCCCGGTTTATTGTCAAGCGCTTTGCTGCGTTGAGTTGTCGGCACAAGTTTGTTTTGTTCTTTGTGTTGGGGGAGGCTCTGGATGGTGAATCGAGTGTGTTTGCTGAAATTTTGGAACATGATTCGAGGTCTCATTCCTCGCTTCCTCTTGGGTGGAATGAAATGAAAGATCCAAAGGCGTTTTTTGAAGATGTGTACGTCAAGTTATCCGAAGCGTGGGTTGATGACCTGTACAAAGCGAGTCAGGAGGATTTTTCAACTTGGTGAGAGTAGTACTTAAACTAGAGATAAATTTAATGCTTGGTTGTAGTGTTGTGTCTTTTGTCAATAATAAGTGAGTGCTTTCTCGGCTTTTTATTTGTTGGTGCTTGCTTGACCACGCACGATGTCAACGGCTGCGAAATTTCTGGGCAAGGTCTTCGGAAGTTTCCTTCAACTCGTATCGGTTTCCATGAACTGGTTTGAAATGCATTCCATCGATAGTCTCTGGTGGTCACTGAAAATTCAGTGGCAGGGTGTAGGAACCCTTCAAGACTAGAGAGGACGCTCCGGCGTCGACACCTGAATTGCGGCCGTCTACATGCGTCCGTAAGATCAGTTGCGGCGGCTGTGCGCGGGCACGCTTCGGTGTGGTCGAGTTCTCTGGTCTCGATATTCCTACCCCGTGCATAGCTGCCACCCAAGCCTGTAGGAAGGCCGATGGTAGCCGACCGTTTACTACCAGAGGTTTCAATTATGAAAAATCTTCACCCCGATCCACCCTACGAAAAACCAATCCCCCATCCCAAAAACCGCTTCATGGCCCTCACCAGCAACTGCACCGACATGCCCACGCTGTTCGTCGACACCCACGCGCCGCTCGATGTTTTATACGAGGCTGCCAACTATCGAATTCGCGCCGTCACGCAGGTGTTGGAGAACATTTCGATGCGCGGTTCGGTTGAGTGTGAGTCGTTCATTCTTAGTGATTTTGCGTTGCTGTGCGCCATTCCGTTGCGGGATGGGTGTGATGTGCTGGATGTGATTGGACGGCGATTGCGGGCGATGCCTTCGCAATAGCGACTGGCTGCTTTTGTGGCGAGGGAGCTTGCTCCCGCTGGGCTGCGTAGCGGCCCCAAAACCTGCAACTCGGTGATGTCAGTTGTTCCGAGGGGTTTGGTTTGGCGACTGCTTCGCAGTCGAGCGGGAGCAAGCTCCCTCGCCACAGGTTTTGTAATGTGGCGGGATGTTTTGGGGCTGCTGCGCAGCCCAACGGGAGCAAGCTCCCTCGCCACAGGGTCTTGTGGGTACTGGGATATTTTGGGGCTGTTGTGCAGCCCGACGGGGCAAACCCCCTCACCGCAGGTTTGTGGGCCTGTAAGTGCCCGCTCGGCTGCGAGGCCCTGACGTTCGCCTCGGTACAAGGTAAACTTCCCGGCCTTCGCAGGAGCAATCATGAATTATCGTCACGCCTTCCATGCCGGCAATCACGCCGATGTGTTCAAACACCTGACTTTGACCCGCCTCATCGCCCTGATGTCGCGCAAGGAGCAGCCGTTTGCCTATCTCGACACTCACGCTGGCATTGGCCTGTATGACCTTCAGGGCGATCAGGCCAGTCGCACCGGTGAGTACCTGGAAGGTATTGCGCGTCTGTGGGATCAGCCGGATCTGCCGGCGTTGACCGCCGATTACATGAAGGTGCTGCACGACATGAACCCGGATGGCCAGTTGCGCTATTACCCGGGGTCGCCGGAGCTGGCGCGGCGTCTGACGCGGCCGCAGGATCGGGTGATGCTCAACGAGAAGCACCCCGAAGACGGTTTGCTGCTCAAGGACAACATGGCCGGTGATCGTCGGGTGAAGGTGCATCTGGGCGAAGGCTGGCATGTGCCGCGCGCGATGTTGCCGGTGCAGGAGAAGCGGGCGGTGATGTTGATTGATCCGCCGTTTGAACAGCTCGACGAGATGCAGCGCTGTGCGGCGTCGCTGAAAGAGGCGGTTGGCCGGATGCGTCAAACCGTGGCGGCGATCTGGTACCCGGTGAAGGATCAGCGCCTGTTGCGTCGTTTCTATCAGGATCTGGCGGGCTCGGGCGCGCCGAAGTTGTTGCGTGTGGAGTTGCTGGTGCATCCGCTGGATACGCCGAACAGTCTGAACGGGTCCGGGTTGGCGATTGCGAATCCGCCGTGGGGGCTGGAAGAGGAATTGCGTGAGCTGCTGCCGTGGTTGTCCAAGAAGTTGGGGCAGACCCAGGGTGGGTGGCAGATGGATTGGTTGATTGCTGAGAGCTGATTGATCGTTCCCACGCAGAGCGTGGGAACGATCAGGTCAACAGATCAGATCGGGCAGGTCACGCCTGTGCCGCCAATCCCGCAGTAGCCTTCAGGGTTCTTCGCCAGGTATTGCTGGTGATACGCCTCGGCGAAGTAGACCGTCGGGGCTTCGTCGATTTCGGTGGTGATTTCGCCTTTTCCGGCCTTGGTCAACTCAGCCTGGAACACGTCTTTGCTCTTGAGCGCGGCATCCAGTTGCTCCGGGTTGGTCGCATAGATCACCGAGCGGTACTGGGTGCCGATGTCATTGCCTTGGCGCATGCCCTGGGTCGGGTTGTGCAGTTCCCAGAACATCTTCAGCAGCTCGTCGTAGCTGACTTTTTCCGGCTCGTAGACCACGAGCACGACTTCGCTGTGGCCGGTCAGGCCTGAGCAGACTTCTTCGTAGGTCGGGTTCGGCGTGAAACCGCCGGCGTAACCCACCACCGTGCTGACCACGCCTTCACGCTGCCAGAAGCGGCGTTCCGCACCCCAGAAGCAACCCAGGCCGAAGATTGCAAAGTCGACGTTGGTGACGAACGGACCCAGCAACGGGGAATCGTGGACGAAGTGTTTTTCCGGCAGATTCATCGGGGTTTCACGGCCGGGCAGAGCTTGTTCTTTGGTTGGAAGCACGTTTTTGTTCACCAGGATTTCCGAGCGCAAGACCATGATCAGTCCTCTCAGTCAGGTTGGGATGTAGGAATCAGACCGCCAGTTTGCCCAATGCGGCCCGGTTACGCACTACCTCTGTGCCCTTGTGGGAGCGAGCCTGCTCGCGAATGCGGTGAGTCATTCAGCAATGATGTCGACTGATACACCGCTTTCGCGAGCAGGCTCGCTCCCACAGGGGATGGGGGTGTCGCAGGAGGATGTGTGTGTCAGGCGAGGGGGCCGCGGGGGTAGCGCTTGAGCTTTTCGATCAGCTCGGCGCCGGGGATCGGGCGGTCGAACAGGTAACCCTGGCCGACGTCGCAGCGGTGGCGGCGCAGGAACGCCAGTTGTTCGGCGGTCTCGATGCCTTCGGCCACGACCTTGAGTTTCAGGTTATGGGCCATGGCGATCACCGCGGAGGTGATTTCCATGTCGTCCTGGTTGTCCGGGATTTCGTGGATGAAGCTGCGGTCGATCTTGATGATGTCGATCGGGAATTTTTTCAGGTAGCTGAGCGACGAATAACCGGTACCGAAGTCGTCCATGGCCAGGGTCAGGCCCAGGCGCTTGAGCTGGTCGAGCTGCAAGTGGGTGTCTTCGGTGGCTTCCAGCAGCAGGCCTTCGGTCAGTTCCAGCTCCAGCAGATTGGCCGGCAGCGCTTCTTCCTTGAGGATGTTGGCGATGGACGACACCAGGTCCGGGTCGGAGAACTGCTTGGGCGACAGGTTGATCGCCACTTGAAGATTGCCCAAGCCGGCGGCGCTCAGTGCCTTGCTCATGCGGCAGGCCTGGCGCGCGATCCACTTGCCGATCGGGATGATCAGGCCGGTTTCTTCGGCGACGCTGATGAACTGGTCCGGGCGGATCATGCCTTTGTCCGGGTGGTTCCAGCGCAGCAGCGCTTCCATCCCCAGCAAGCGGCCGCTGCGCAGGCAGAGCTTGGGCTGATAGAACACGTCCAGCTCGTTCTGGGTCAGGGCGCGCCGCAGGTTGTTCTCGACGAACAGTTTGTAACTGGCCTCGGCATTCAGCGCTTCGGTGAACACCTGGACCTGATGCTTGCCGTTGGCCTTGGCCTTGTGCAGCGCCAGGCCGGCGTTGCGCATCAGGGTTTGCGGGTCGCGACCGTGCAGCGGCGCACAGGCCAGGCCCACGGAGCCGGTGACGCTGATCAACTGGTTGTCGACGAACATCGGCTTGTCGAGGGTCATCAACAACTGATGGGCGACCTGTTGGCCGGTGCGCAGGTCGGTGTTGTCCAGCAGCACGGCGAATTCGTTACTGGCGAAACGCGCCAGGCTGCCGCTCGGGCTCAGGCTGTTGCGCAGGCGTCGGGCCAGGCTGATCAGCAGTTTGTCGCCGGTCTGGTGACCGAGGCTGTCGTTGATTCGCTTGAAGTTGTCGATGTCCACCAGCAGCAGGCTGATCGGCGTGTCGGTGTCGCGGGCGAAACGTTCATCGAGGTTGCGGATGAACGCCGGGCGGTTGCCGAGGTTGGTCAGGTTGTCGGTGTAGGCCAGGCGCTCGATGCGCTGCTGGGCGAGTTTGGTCTGGGTGATGTCTTCGTAGATGCCGATGTAATGCGTCAGCTCGCGGTTGTCGCCGTAGACCTTGGAGATCGACAGTTGGCCCCAGTACGGTTCGAGGTTTTTGCGTCGGCTCTTGAATTCACCCTGCCAGCTGTTGCTCTTGGCCAGTGCCGAGGGCGCGTCGAACAGCAGTTCGCTGAGGTTTTCCAGCGCCGGCAGTTCCGACAGCCGCTGGCCGTGGACTTCTTCGGTGCTGTACTGGGTGATCGCGGTGAAACTCGGGTTGACGTATTCGACCACGCCGTCGCAATTGACCAGCAAAAACGCGTTGGCGCTTTGCTCGACCGCACGCTGGAACAGGTGCAGGGCGCTGGTGGCGGTGCGGCGGTTGTGGTTGTTGATGACCTGGGCGAACTGATCCGCCAGCTCGCCGGCAAAGGCGATTTCGTCCGACTGCCAGGCGCGGGTCGCGCCGGTCTGTTCCAGGCAGAGCACGCCGACCACCTGGCCGTCGACGCGGATGCTGGCGTCGAGCATCGCGTTCACATCGCGCGGGCGCAGGCTCTCGGCCATGTCCCGGGTGCGCGGGTCACGCATGGCGTTGTGGGCGTCGATGGCGCGGCTGCTGTGCAAGGCGTCGAGGTAATCGGGGAAACCGCTGACGTCGATCGGCTCCGGCAACTGGTATTCACTGCTGGCGCGGTGATAGGCCGATATCGGCACCAGCATTGAGCCTTCGAGGTTCCACAGGCTGGCACAGTCGATTTCGTAGATGTCACACGCGCTGCGGGTGATCAGTTCGGCGGCTTCTTGCAGGGAATTGTTGGTGCTGTAGCGCTGGCGGGTCAGCAACAGGATCAGGTCCTGCTGGGCGCGCACCCGGTCCAGATGCTGCAATTGTTCCTGCTGGGCACGCTGGTTGAGCTCGAGGGCGATTTGCAGGCGCGAGTTCTGGGTTTCCAGATCTTGCGAGGGCTGAAGCTGAAAGCCCTCGAACAGGTCATCGACCACCAGCAAGTAGCCGCGCAACAGATGCCGATTGTGCTGTTTATAGGCTTCGCCCAGTTCCAGCAGGTTCAAGGCGCCTGAGGCGGTGTGCAAGGTGTAGCGGATCTGGTAGTTCGGACTGTCGGTGAGTTGCTGCTGGACCGCGTCATGCAGCTGATAGCGCGCTTCGGGCTCCATCAGGCTGGCGTAGGGGGAGTCGACCAGCGCACACAGGTCTACGGCCGGCAGACCGAAATGGCGTTCGCAGTTAGGATCGAGAAACAGCAGCGCCCAGCTAGGTTCATTCAGCCGTTCGAAACGCAGCATGCCGAGCCGCGAGGGCACAGGCAACTGCGTCACTACCTCGGCCACCATACGGCTGGCGGCATCGGGTTGGCTTTTCATTGAGGGAAACTCGCTTCGAATGTGCTGATCGCGCCGGGCTCTCGCCCTCTTAACTGTTGTCTGCGGCAAGGTTGCATCATTGCGGCCCCGACTGACAAGAGACATGAAGGCCAAGTGCTATAAGAATATGTCGGCAGGTGCGAAGTTTTCTCCAGCGAGGCCACAAAACTAATGCATTTGGCCTTCATTCCCTCAGTGCAGCGGGATGTTTGCCGTTTGTAATGGTTTACCGTCCCGGTCGTGGTAATTGACCTGAATCTGCTCGCCATCAACAACCAGATGGGCAAAGTTGTCCTCGCTGACCACATCGCTGGTCAGTTCATGCCGATAGTCCCCCGCAGCCGTTTGCGCCAGCGGCTGATCGAGAATGAACGTGGAGGCCTTGGCATACGGCAGCAGTTTGCTGTTGCACAGCGGCGAAGAGACGACGGTGTGCACTTCGAAGTCCGGGTCTGCGCTGTGGGTCAGGCGACTGGTCAACGAGCCGTGGACATCGCCCGAGACGAAGATGACGTTCTTGATGCGCTGCGTGCGAATCGTCTCCAGCAACCGCAGGCGTTGTTCCGCAAAGGCCTTCCAGGCGTCATCGCCATTGAGTTTACGGTCGGGGTAGAACATCACGCTGGTGACCACGAATTTGACCCTTGCCGGGCTGTGGATCAGCCATTTGCACAACGCCTGCTCCTGTTCTTCGTCGAGGATACGGCGATCATCGGCCGACAGGTTGCGCCGAGTGCGGCTGTCGGTGACAAACCATTCAATATCGCCGTCGCTGAACTGATACCAATACTGTTCGAGCTTTCTGCTGAACTGTCCATTGGATAGAAGTTTATGCGCTGGGCTATGGCTGGCTTGATATAACTCATAAGCGGCCATGGCGTTTTTATATAAGTCAGCATCTGACTGGCTCTCGTTTGCCGGCCAGTTGTCTTCAATTTCGTGATCGTCGAGGATCATGTAAGTCGACAGGCTGGAAAATAACTTCGAAATGCCCGGCTGAGAAAAAGCTACGCGATACTTGCTGAGTATGTCGTTGTATTCGCGGTCGGGAGCAATAACGTTCAAATCATCGACGTAAATTTGATCCCCGGTCATCAGCATCGCGCTGATGGGCGGTTCGGCCTGCTGCGCGAGGTCGGTGATCGACGCAAAAATACGGTCGCCGGTCTTGGGTGTAATTGCGATCCCCGCGGTCATGCGCAAGTAGCGGCAGGAGCCGACAATATAGGCCCGTGGCGTGCTGGCCTTGCTGGACCGGGTGCGGAACCGGTAAATTTCCCGTGGCCATTGCAGTGGCAGTTCCTGAACCGTCTCCACGGTATGCACCGGGCTCATCGGGCTGAACCAGCCGGCCTGATATTCGTACTCGGTGTCGCTGGCCAGCTCATTGAGTGCAATCACATCGGACATGTCGCGCACGTGCGTCAACTTTACAAATTCGCCTCGGGACCAGTTTGCTTCACCTTGGCGCCGATAACGAATGCCTGCAAATGCGAAAGCATTATCTTGAAGTTCTCCGCGCAGAAAAATGCGCGCGTGATTAGTTGTAGTGTGGCCAATAATTGGGCCGACAGTGGGTTTGAGCATGTTCGAATCCATTCGAAGTAAGCGCTAACTAAGCGGAATGTGCATGATGTGGTTTTATCCACTATCAGTTGGACTAAGACTAGTTGCTGGATTGCAAAAAATATCGCGAGGAAGTGGACGTGCGTTGTGGGCAATATCAGCCACGAACGTAGGAAGAGACTTTAATCAAGGCAAAAAAAGCCCCGCCAAATTGGCGGGGTTGAGGTACGAGCGTGGCGCTCGGAAATCGTGGGACGCGAGCGGCCCTCCGGTGAGGGAGGGCCGGCCGGGTGTTACAGCAAGATGGTGCGGATGTCCGCCAGCAGGCTGCTCAGACGCTGGGTGAAGCGTGCAGCAGCGGCGCCGTTGATCACGCGGTGATCGTAGGACAGCGACAGTGGCAGCATCAGTTTCGGCTGGAAGGCTTTGCCGTCCCAGACTGGCTGGATGGTTGCCTTGGAAACACCGAGGATCGCCACTTCCGGCGCGTTGACGATCGGCGTGAAGCCGGTGCCGCCAATGTGGCCGAGGCTGGAAATGGTGAAGCAGGCGCCTTGCATGTCGTCAGCGGTGAGCTTTTTGTCGCGGGCTTTGGCGGCCAGCGCAGCGGCTTCGGCTGCCAGTTGCAACAGGCTCTTCTGGTCGACGTTCTTGATGACCGGTACCAGCAGGCCTTCAGGGGTGTCGACGGCGAAGCCGATGTTCACGTACTTCTTGCGGATGATCGCTTTGCCGCTTGGTGCCAGCGAACTGTTGAAGTCCGGCAGTTCCTTGAGCAAATGCGCGCAGGACTTGAGCAGCAGCGGCAGGATGGTCAGCTTGACGCCGGCCTTCTCTGCAACGGCTTTCTGAGCGATACGGAACGCTTCCAGCTCGGTGATATCAGCCGAATCGAACTGAGTCACGTGCGGAATGTTCAGCCAGCTGCGATGCAGGCTCGACGCGCCGATTTGCATCAGGCGAGTCATCGGCACTTCTTCGGTTTCACCGAAGCGGCTGAAGTCCACGACCGGAATCGGCGGGATGCCCGCGCCGCCGGTTGCGCCGGCAGCAGCGGCCGGTGCTTCCTTGGCCTTCTGCATCATCGCCTTGACGTAAACCTGCACGTCTTCCTTGAGGATGCGACCGTGCGGGCCACTGGCGCCGACGGCGTTCAGCTCGACGCCGAACTCGCGCGCCAGTTGACGCACGGCCGGGCCGGCGTGAACTTTGGCGCCAGGCTTGGCTGGAGCAGCAACCGGGGCAGCAGCAGGTGCGGCGGCAGCAGGTGCAGCAGCGGCTTGAGCCGGAGCACTTGGTGCAGCAGCAGCCGGAGCCGGGGCAGCAGCAGGCGCAGCGCCTTTGACTTTCAGCTTGAGGATCAGGTCGCCGGTACCGACTTCGTCATCCAGCTTGATGGAAACGCTTTCCACCACGCCAGCGGCAGGCGACGGGATTTCCATGCTCGCCTTGTCGGATTCCAGGGTGATCAGCGACTGGTCGGCTTCAACGGTGTCGCCGGCCTTGACCAGGACTTCGATGATCTTGGCCTTGCCCGCCGAACCGATGTCCGGAACGTGGATGTCCTGAACGCTGTCGGCCACTGGAGCAGTCGGAGCTGCAGCGGCTGGCGCTGGAGCAGCGGCGGCAGGTGCAGCAGCCTGGGCCGGGGCGGCAGCAGGGGCCGCAGCACCCGCCACTTCCAGGTCCAGAATCAGGTCGCCGGTGCCGACTTCGTCGTTGAGCTTGACGCTGATGGCCTTGATCACGCCCGCGGCGGGCGAAGGGATTTCCATGCTCGCCTTGTCGGATTCCAGGGTGATCAAGGATTGATCAGCCTGGACGGTGTCGCCGACCTTGACCTGGATCTCGATGATCTGGGCCTTGCCTGCCGAACCGATATCCGGCACGTGCACTTTCTGAATCGAAGCGGCGGCCGGCGCAGCGGCAGCAGCAGGTGCGGCAGCCGGTTTGGCTTCAGCTTTTGCAGCAGGCGCAGCGGCAGCAGTAGCCGCAGGGGCCGCAGCAGCGGCACCTTCGACTTCCAGCTCGAGCAGTTCGTCGCCTTCTTTCAGGCGATCGCCCAGCTTCACTTTAATGCTTTTGACGATGCCGGCTTTAGGCGCAGGAATTTCCATGCTCGCCTTGTCCGACTCCAGCGTCAGGATGCTCTGGTCGGCTTCGACATGGTCGCCGACCTTCACAAACAGTTCAATTACTTCACCTTCACCGCTGCCGATGTCAGGTACGCGAATGAGTTCGCTCACAGAATCTCTCCTCAGCAGTCCAGTGGGTTGAGTTTTTCCGGGTTGATACCGAACTTGGTGATGGCTTCAGCCACAACCTTAGGTTCGATGTCACCACGGTCAGCCAAGGCTTCCAGGGCTGCCAACACCACGAAATGACGGTCGACTTCGAAGAAATGACGCAGTTTCTTGCGGCTGTCGCTGCGGCCGAAACCGTCGGTGCCCAGGACTTTGAATTCCTTGGACGGGACCCACTGACGAATTTGCTCAGCGAACAATTTCATGTAGTCGGTAGAGGCAATGACCGGGCCTTTACGGCCGTTCAGGCACTCTTCGACGTAGCTCAGCTTAGGCTTCTGGCCCGGGTGCAGACGGTTGGTGCGCTCGACGGCCAGGCCATCGCGACGCAGTTCGTTGAAGCTGGTAACGCTCCATACGTCAGCGCCGACGTTGAACTCCTCACGCAGAATCTTCGCCGCTTCACGCACTTCACGCAGGATGGTGCCGGAACCCATCAGTTGAACGTGGTGCGCCGCTTCGCGGGTGTCTTCTTCGAGCAGGTACATGCCCTTGATGATGCCTTCCTCGACACCGGCCGGCATGGCTGGCTGCTGGTAGGACTCGTTCATCACGGTGATGTAGTAGAAAACGTCCTGTTGCTCTTCGGTCATCTTCTTCATGCCGTCCTGGATGATCACCGCCAGCTCATAGCCGTAGGTTGGATCAAAGGTGCGGCAGTTCGGGATGGTGCCGGCCAGGATGTGGCTGTGACCATCTTCGTGTTGCAGGCCTTCGCCGTTCAGCGTGGTCCGGCCGGCGGTGCCGCCGATCAGGAAGCCACGGGTACGGCTGTCGCCAGCGGCCCAGGCGAGGTCGCCGATACGCTGGAAGCCGAACATCGAGTAGAAGATGTAGAACGGCAGCATTGGCTGGTTGTGGCTGGAGTACGAAGTACCGGCAGCGATGAAGGAGCTCATGGCGCCCGCTTCGTTGATGCCTTCTTCGAGGATCTGGCCCTTCTTGTCTTCCTTGTAGAACATCACCTGGTCTTTATCGACTGGCTCGTAGAGCTGGCCGACGGAGGAGTAGATGCCCAACTGACGGAACATGCCTTCCATACCGAAGGTACGGGCTTCGTCCGGGATGATCGGAACGATGCGCGAGCCGATTTCCTTGTCCTTGACCAGTTGCGCGAGGATCCGCACGAACGCCATGGTGGTGGAAATCTCACGGTCACCCGAGCCATCAAGGATTGCCTTGAGGGTATCGAGTGGCGGCGTTGGTACGCTGATGCTCTTCGCGCGGCGCTGTGGCACGAAACCGCCCAGTGCAGTGCGGCGCTCGCTCAGGTAACGGGCTTCGGCGCTGTTTGGCTCTGGCTTGAAGAACGGCAGGTTTTCCAGCTCTTCGTCCTTGACCGGGATGTCGAAACGATCGCGGAACAGCTTCAGGCTTTCAACATCAACCTTTTTGGTGTTGTGCGCGGTGTTCTTCGCTTCGCCGGCACCGGTGCCATAACCCTTGATGGTCTTGGCCAGGATGACGGTTGGTTGTTCTTTGTGGTTGACCGCTTCGTGGTACGCCGCGTAGACCTTGTACGGGTCGTGGCCGCCACGGTTGAGTTTCCAGATCTCGTCGTCGGACAGATCAGCAACCATCGCCTTGAGTTCTGGCGAGTTGAAGAAGTGTTCGCGCACGAACGCGCCGTCTTTGGCTTTGTAGTTCTGGTACTCGCCGTCGATGACTTCGTCCATGCGACGTTGCAGGATGCCGTCGACGTCTTTGGCCAGCAGTGGGTCCCAGAAACGGCCCCAGATGACTTTGGTCACGTTCCACTGAGCACCGCGGAACACGCCTTCGAGTTCCTGGATGATCTTGCCGTTGCCGCGAACCGGGCCGTCGAGGCGCTGCAGGTTGCAGTTGATGACGAAGATCAGGTTGTCGAGCTTTTCGCGGCCAGCCAGCGAGATCGCGCCCAGGGATTCCGGCTCGTCACACTCGCCGTCGCCCAGGAAGCACCAGACTTTCTGCTTGCCTTCAGGAATGAAGCCGCGGGCTTCCAGGTACTTCATGAAACGTGCCTGGTAGATCGCCTGGATCGGGCCCAGACCCATGGATACGGTCGGGAACTGCCAGAAGTCAGGCATCAGCCAAGGGTGCGGGTAGGACGACAAGCCGTGACCATCGACTTCCTGACGGAAGTTGTTCATCTGGTCTTCGGTGATGCGGCCTTCCATGAATGCACGGGCGTAAACGCCTGGCGAGGTGTGGCCCTGGAAGTAGATCAGGTCGCCGCCGTGTTCGTCGGTCGGGGCCTGGAAGAAATAGTTGAAGCCGATGTCATACAGGGTGGCGCTGGAGGCGAAGCTGGAGATGTGACCGCCCAGGTCAGAATCTTTCAGGTTCGTACGCATCACCATGGCCATCGCGTTCCAGCGTACCAACGAGCGAATGCGGCGTTCCATGAACAGGTCGCCAGGCATGCGTGCTTCGTGGGTAACAGGAATGGTGTTGCGGTATGGCGTGGTGATGGCGTAAGGCAATTGCGAACCGCTGCGGGTCGCCAATTCGCCCATACGGGTCATCAGATAGTGAGCGCGGTCTTCGCCTTCTTTGTCGAGAACCGATTCCAGGGCGTCCAGCCATTCCTGGGTTTCGACGGGATCGAGGTCTTGCATGGCTTGCTCCAGGGCGGAAAGGCTTCCAGAATCGGTTGCCTGAGTTTGCGACTGGCCTTGTGGGCAGACGATATAAATTCTTGGATTGCCGAGAGGTTGTTCCGGCGGCGTGTAGTTTTACTACAAATCTTCGGGCATTTCAGCCTTTCGAATGTATATACGAGTAGTAAAACTACAGATGAATGGCTTGTGGCCTCCGGCTGCGTTGTGAGAATAATCGTTAAGGTTGGTCTTTTACCAACCACAAAAGGTGAAAGCTTGATGTTCACTGCCAAAAATAAAGAATTTTCAGCTATTTCTAACTTTTGTTCGACAGTCCTCCACGTAGTGCAATATGAAAATTCACTACATGCAACCCGTTCTACGCCGATCAAGGATAGACCATGAGCCTTCCCGCGCTTGCCGAACTGCCCGCCATTCTCCTGCCGTTTGTCACCCGTGCCGAGCAGTCGTTCCGCGTCGCCGTTGCGGCACTTGAAGACGAGCATGGCCTGTCGACCTGGACGCCGGAACGCTGGGTGCAATTCGCCCGTGTCGCGGCGGCCAGCGATTTTGTGATTGAACAGAGTGTGCGTGACCCTTTGATGTTGCTGGCGCTGGTGCAGTCCGGCGAACTGGACCGCAGCTACGCGCCCGGCGAGCTGTGCGCGCAGATTGCGGCGGCGGTGAATGCAGCGGAAACCGAAGACGAACTCGGCCGCGTCCTGCGTCGCCAGCGCACCCGTCATCAAGTGCGGATCATCTGGCGCGACCTGACCCGTCAGGCGGATCTGGTCCAGACCTGCCGCGACCTTTCGGACATGGCCGATGCGAGCATCGATCAGGCCTATCAGTGGTTGTACTCGCGTCACTGCCAGCAATTCGGCGTGCCGACCGGCCGGCGCAGTGGCGAGCCGCAGCAGATGGTCATCCTCGGCATGGGCAAGCTCGGCGCCGTGGAGCTCAATCTGTCGTCGGACATCGACCTGATCTTCGCCTACCCCGAGGGCGGCGAAACCGTCGGGGTGAAGCGCTCGCTGGATAACCAGGAATTTTTCATCCGCCTCGGCCAGCGTTTGATCAAGGCGCTGGACCCGATGACCGTCGACGGTTTCGTGTTCCGCGTCGACATGCGCTTGCGCCCTTACGGTTCGGCCGGTGCGTTGGTCTTGAGCTTCAATGCACTGGAGCAGTATTACCAGGATCAGGGCCGGGACTGGGAGCGTTACGCGATGATCAAGTCGCGGGTGGTGGCCGGCGATCAACTGGCCGGCGCGCAATTGCAGGACATGCTGCGCCCGTTCGTTTACCGGCGTTACCTGGATTTTTCGGCCATCGAAGCGCTGCGCACCATGAAGCAGCTGATCCAGCAGGAAGTGCGGCGCAAGGGCATGGCCGACAACATCAAGCTCGGTTCCGGCGGCATCCGTGAAGTCGAATTTATCGCCCAGGCCTTTCAACTGATTCACGGCGGCCGCGACCTGAGCCTGCAACAACGTCCTCTATTAAAAGTACTGAGCACGCTGGAAGGTCAGGGTTACCTGCCGCCGGCGGTCATCAGCGAGTTGCGCGAAGGCTACGAATTCCTGCGTTACACCGAGCATGCGATCCAGGCGATCGCCGACCGCCAGACCCAGATGCTGCCGGACGGCGCGCAGGATCAGGCGCGCATTGCCTTTATGTTGGGCTTTGCCGACTGGGACGCTTTCCACGAGCAACTGATGTATTGGCGTGGCCGCGTGGCCTGGCACTTCGCTCAGGTGATTGCTGACCCTGATGAAGAGGAAGGCACCGAAAGCGAAGTGGTGGTCGGCGGCGAATGGCTGCCGCTGTGGGAAGAGGCTCAGGACGAAGAGGCGGCTTGCCGTCAGTTGGAAGAGGGCGGTTTCAAGGACGCCACCAAAGCCCTGAAAGCGTTGGCCGGTTTGCGCAGCAGTCCGCAACTGCGAGCGATGCAGCGGCTGGGTCGAGAACGCCTTGATGCCTTTATTCCACGGTTGTTGGCTCAGGCTGTTGAGCATGCCAATCCGGATCTGGTGCTGGAACGCGTGTTGCCGCTGGTGGAAGCCGTGGCCCGTCGCTCCGCGTACCTGGTGTTGCTGACCGAAAACCCCGGTGCGCTGCGCCGCTTGCTGACCTTGTGCGCCGCGAGCCCGTGGATCGCCGAGCAAATCACCCGTTTCCCGCTGCTGCTCGACGAATTGCTCAACGAAGGCCGGCTATTCAAGCCGCCGTTGGCGCCGGAACTGGCCGCCGAGTTGCGCGAGCGCCTGACGCGGATTCCCGAGGACGACCTCGAGCAGCAAATGGAAGCCCTGCGCCATTTCAAACTGGCGCATCGCTTGCGCGTCGCCGCCTCGGAAATCGCCGGCAGTCTGCCGTTGATGAAAGTCAGCGATTACCTGACCTGGCTGGCTGAGGCGATCCTCGAACAAGTGCTGGCCCTGGCCTGGCGCCAGACCGTGGCCAAGTACGGCACGCCGCTGCGCACCGACGGCACGTTGTGCGATCCCGGCTTCATCATTGTCGGTTATGGGAAAGTCGGCGGACTGGAATTGGGGCATGGTTCGGACCTCGACCTGGTGTTCATCCATGACGGCGATCCGCAAGCGGAAACCGACGGGCCGAAACCGATTGATGGCGCGCAATTTTTCACCCGGTTGGGGCAGCGGATCATTCACCTGCTGACGGCGCAGACCAACTCCGGCCAGTTGTATGAAGTGGACATGCGCCTGCGCCCGTCCGGTGCATCGGGGTTGTTGGTCAGTTCGCTGGGGGCGTTTGCCCGCTATCAGGAAAATGAAGCCTGGACCTGGGAACATCAGGCGTTGGTGCGGGCGCGGGTGCTGGTGGGCAGTCAGGACGTCGGCCAGGCGTTCGAGAAGGTGCGCGCAGCGATATTGGGCAAGGCGCGGGACCTGGCGACCTTGCGTCAGGAGGTCAGCGAGATGCGTGCCAAGATGCGCGACAACCTTGGCAGCAAGAGCACCGCGGCCGGCACCGGGGCAAATGCCTTCGAGGCCACGGCGCCGTTCGATCTCAAGCAGGACGCCGGAGGTATCGTCGATATTGAATTTATGGTGCAATACGCGGCCCTGGCGTGGTCCGAAACACACCCGCCATTGCTGCGCTGGACCGACAACATCCGCATTCTGGAAGAGCTGGAACACGAAGGGCTGATGCCCGTCGAAGACGCCAACTTGCTGCGCGAGGCCTATAAAGCCTACCGCTCCGCCGCTCACCGGCAGGCCTTGCAGAAGGACGCCGGGGTGATACCAGGCGATCAGTTCGCGGACGAACGGCGACAGGTACTGCGGATCTGGCGTGAGCTGGGGTTAAGCTGAAACGCGCCAGTTGGAACGACAAGATTCAAATGTGGGAGCGGGCTTGCTCGCGAAAGCGGAGTGTCAGTCGACATCTTTATCGGTGTGATGACCCCTTCGCGAGCAAGCCCGCTCCCACAGTTGATCTGCGGTGTTTTATAGAAAATTGATCCGACGGGCCTGTGTAGGCTCGTCAAAATGACCTGGCAGCCAAGGCTGCGAGTGCTGGATTCTCGAGGCGGGGAGGCGTAGGCCTCCCCGGTTCGTTTTTGGAAACCACATGAAAATTCTGATCGTTGGGCCCAGTTGGGTCGGTGACATGGTGATGGCGCAGACACTGTTTCAGTGCCTCAAGCAACGCCACCCGCAATGCGAAATCGACGTCCTGGCCCCCGAGTGGAGCCGGCCGATCCTGGAGCGCATGCCCGAAGTCCGGCAGGCCTTGAGCTTTCCGCTCGGCCACGGTGCCTTGGAGCTGGCGACCCGTCGGCGCATCGGCAAATCCCTGGCCGGCCAGTACGACCAGGCGATTTTGCTGCCCAATTCGCTGAAGTCGGCGCTGGTGCCGTTCTTCGCCGGCATTCCTAAGCGCACCGGCTGGCGTGGCGAGTTCCGCTACGGCCTGCTCAATGACGTGCGCACGCTGGATAAAGAACGTTATCCGCTGATGATCGAGCGCTTCATGGCCCTGGCTTATGAGCCCGGCGCCGAACTGCCGACCCCTTATCCACGCCCGAGCTTGCAGATCGACCCGGTCACCCGCGAAGCGACGCTGGCCAAATTCGACCTGGCCCTCGACCGCCCGGTGCTGGTCCTGTGCCCAGGCGCCGAGTTCGGCGAAGCCAAGCGCTGGCCGTCCGAGCATTACGCCAAGGTCGCCGAGGCGAAGATTCGTGAAGGCTGGCAAGTCTGGCTGTTCGGTTCGAAAAACGATCACGCGGTGGGCGAAGACATCCGCGCGCGGCTGATTCCCGGCCTGCGTGAAGAGGCGGTCAACCTCAGCGGCGGCACCTCGCTGGCGGAAGCCATCGATTTGATGTCCTGCGCCGACGCGGTGGTGTCCAACGACTCTGGCCTGATGCACGTCGCCGCCGCGTTGAACCGCCCGCTGGTGGCGGTCTATGGCTCGACATCGCCGGGCTTTACCCCGCCGTTGGCCGAGCACGTCGAAGTGGTACGCCTGGGCATCGAATGCAGTCCGTGCTTCGATCGCACGTGCCGTTTCGGTCATTACAACTGCTTGCGCCAGCTGATGCCGCAAGCAGTGAACGAAGCCTTGCAGCGGTTGCAGGGCACTGTGGTCGAGGTCAAATAGTTTGCGGGTTCTGCTGATCAAGACTTCTTCGCTGGGCGACGTGATTCACGCGTTGCCGGCGTTGACCGACGCGGCGCGGGCGATCCCCGGCATCAAGTTCGACTGGGTGGTGGAAGAAGGCTTTGCCGAGATTCCGACCTGGCACCCGGCCGTGGGCAAGGTGATCCCGGTGGCGATCCGTCGCTGGCGCAAGAACCTCTGGCAAACCATCAAGAGCGGCGAGTGGAAGCGCTTCAAACAAGCCATTCGTGCCGAAAAATATGATCTGGTGATCGACGCCCAGGGCCTGCTGAAAAGCGCCTGGTTGACACGCTACGTCAAAGCGCCCGTTGCCGGGCTGGACAAGGACTCGGCGCGCGAGCCGGTGGCGGCGCGTTTCTACTCCCGTCGTCTGGCGGTGGGGCGTGGGCAGCACGCGGTGGAGCGGGTGCGCCAGCTATTCGCTCTGGCGTTGGGCTATGACTTGCCCAAAGGCTTGGGCGACTACGGCCTGAACGTCGAGCGCCTGGTCGAACTGCCACGCAAGAATCCGTACGTGCTTTTCCTGCATGGCACCACGTGGGACACCAAACACTGGCCGGAAGCCTACTGGCGCGAGCTGGCCGAGCGCGTCGGCTATCTGGGCGTCGGCGTGAAGCTGCCGTGGGGCAACCCGGTCGAGAAAGCCCGGGCCGAGCGCATCGCCGCCGGGTTCCGCCATGTCGAAGTGTTGCCCAAGTTGAACCTCGCCGGTGTCGGCAAAGTGCTGGCCGGCGCGCAAGCCTGTGTCGCCGTGGACACCGGCCTGGGTCATCTGGCCGCCGCTCTCGACGTCCCGACCCTGTCGCTGTTCGGCCCGACCAACCCGGGCCTGACCGGTGCCTACGGTAAAGCGCAGATTCACATCGCCAGCGATTTCCCCTGCGCCCCGTGCCTGCAAAAGAAATGCACGTATCAACCGACGGAACAGGATGCCCGTCAGTTCAACCTGAAACGCGAGTGGCCGTTGTGCTTCACGCGTCTGAATCCCGAGCGTGTCGCGACCCGACTGAGCACGTTGTTACTGGCTGAGGAGCTGCGCTGATGCAATTGGCATTCGTCTTGTACAAGTATTTTCCGTTCGGGGGGCTGCAGCGTGACTTCATGCGCATCGCCCTCGAATGTCAGCAGCGCGGCCATCAGATTCGTGTCTACACACTGATCTGGGAAGGCGACGTTCCGCCGGGTTTCGAAGTGTTGGTGGCGCCGGTCAAGGCGCTGTTCAATCATCGCCGTAACGAAAAACTCAGCGAGTGGATGGAAGCGGACTTGGCCAGGCGCCCCGTGGACCGCTTGATCGGTTTCAACAAGATGCCGGGCCTGGACGTTTACTACGCCGCCGACGGCTGTTTCGAAGACAAGGCGCAGAACCTGCGGCACTCGCTGTACCGTCGCTGGGGCCGCTACCGGCACTTCGCCGAGTACGAGCGCGCGGTGTTCGCCAAGGACGCCAAGACCGAAGTGCTGATGATTTCCGAAGTGCAGCAGCCGCTGTTCATCAAACATTACGACACGCCGCTGGAACGTTTTCACCTGTTGCCACCGGGGATCTCCCAGGACCGTCGTGCGCCGGCCAATGCCGCCGAGATTCGTGCCGGTTTTAGAGCCGAGTTCAACCTGAAAGACGATGAACTGCTGCTGGTGCAAATCGGCTCCGGGTTCAAGACCAAAGGCGTGGATCGCAGCCTCAAGGCGCTGGCCGCTTTGCCCGCCGATCTGAAGAAACGCACCCGGCTGTTTGTAATTGGCCAGGATGACCCCAAATTATTCCAGATGCAGAGCGCTGCTTTGGGTCTGGGCGATAACGTGACGTTCCTCAAGGGGCGCAGCGATATCCCGCGTTTCCTGCTCGGCGCTGACCTGTTGATCCACCCGGCGTACAACGAAAACACCGGGACCGTGTTGCTCGAAGCCCTGGTGGCCGGGTTGCCGGTGTTGGTGAGCGCGGTCTGTGGTTACGCCCATTACATCGCCGAGGCCGATGCCGGTCTGGTGCTGGACGAACCCTTCGAGCAGGCACAACTGACGCAGTACCTGACCGGCATGTTGAATGACGCTCAAGCACGGGCGGCCTGGAGCCGCAACGGTCTGGCCTTTGCCGAGACGGCCGACCTCTACAGCATGCCGCAACGCGCGGCCGATGTGATTCTGGCGGAGCACGCTTAATGAAGTTGATGCTGGCTGAACCGTTCAAGAGCCTTTGGGCCGGACGCGATGCGTTCACCGAAGTCGAAGGCCTCGAGGGCGAGGTTTACCGTGAGCTGGAAGCGCGCCGGACCTTGCGCACTGAAGTGAACGGCAATGGTTTTTTCGTGAAGATCCACCGGGGCATTGGCTGGGGCGAGATCTTCAAGAACCTGCTGACGGCCAAGCTGCCGGTCCTCGGCGCGGGTCAGGAATGGAAAGCCATTCAGCGCCTGCAAGAAGTCGGCGTGCCGACCATGACCGCCGTGGCTTACGGCGAGAAGGGCAGCAACCCGGCGGATCAGCATTCGTTCATCGTCACCGAAGAACTGGCGCCGACCGTCAGCCTCGAAGACTTCAGCATTGATTGGGTCAAAAACCCGCCCGAGCCAAAACTCAAGCGAGCGCTGATCGCCGAAGTCGCGCGCATGACCGGCATGATGCACCGCGCCGGGGTCAACCATCGCGACTGCTACATCTGCCACTTCCTGCTGCACACCGACAAACCGGTGACGGCTGATGATTTCAAACTCTCGGTGATCGACCTGCATCGTGCCCAGACCCGCCCGGCGATCACCCAGCGCTGGCGCAACAAGGATCTGGCGGCGCTGTACTTTTCGGCCCTGGACATTGGCCTGACCCGGCGCGACAAAATGCGTTTCCTCAAGGGCTACTTCCAGCAGCCACTGCGCCAGATTCTGGCCGAGGAAGCGTCATTGCTCGCCTGGCTTGAAGGCAAGGCCAATAAACTCTATGACCGTAAACAGCGATATGGGGATGCGCTCTGATGGCGGGTTGGAGACTGGAGCCCGCTTACAGCGATTTGGCAGAAGATTTTGGCAGCCTTGAAGCGGTGTTCGCGCTGCAAGGCGAGCGCGTGACCCGCGACCCGTTGTCCGAGGTCATCCGCGTCAATCGCAACGGCGTCAATTATTACGTCAAACGCTACGTCGGCGCTGGAAAAGGCCTGCGTCGTTACCTGGGCAAACCCCGGGTAAAGGCCGAATGGCAGAACCTCAAACGCTTCGCCAAGTGGGGCATTCCCACCGCCGAAGTGGTGGCCTGGGGCCTGGAGCGACGTGGCGCAGCCTACAGTCGTGGGGCGATGATCACCCGCGAACTGCCCAACACCGAAGACTTGTCGGCCTTCGCCGAGCGCCGCGACCCCAAGTTGGCAGACCGTGCCTGGGTCGACGCCATCAGTCGGCAATTGGCCGGTTACACCCGGATCATGCACGACAATCGCTTTACCCATAACGATTTGAAGTGGCGCAACCTGCTGGTCGATGATCAAGCCCGGCTGTTCCTGATCGATTGCCCCAATGGCGATTTCTGGCACGGCTTCTGGCTTAAATACCGCATCACCAAAGACCTGGCCTGCCTGGACAAGGTGGCCAAATATCACCTGTCGGCGACCCAGCGCCTGCGCTTTTACCTGCAATACCGCCAGCGTGACCGGCTGAATGCCGCCGACAAGAAACGCATCCGGCACGTGGTGAGATTTTTCGAGGGACGCGAATGACTGATTTTCTGGCCGCTGAAGACCGTGCGCTGCTTGAGCGCCATGGCCTCGGCACGTTCGATGCGCTCTGGGCCAAACAGCTCGAAGCCGTGGATGAGCCCAACACCGTGGGTGGTGGCTGGAGCAGTGTGTTTCGGCTGGACCTGGAGGGTCGTGGTTTTTACCTCAAGCGACAGAGCAACTACCTGACGCGCACCTTCCACGCGCCCTTTGGCGAGCCGAGCTTTGCCCGTGAGTTTCGCAACATCAGCCGCTATGAAAAGCTCGGTATTCCGGCGCTGAAGGCAGCGTTTTTTGGTGAGCGTAAAGTCAGCGGCGAAGTCCGCGCGGTGCTGCTGACTCGCGCGCTGGACGGTTGGGATGACCTGGATTCGCTGTTGCAGCGCTGGTCGGACCTGAGCGAGGCGCAACATTCGGCCATTCTCAAAGCCTGTGGTGAACTGGCGCGACGTCTGCACGGCGTGCGTCAGGTTCATGGCTGTTTCTACCCCAAACATATTTTTCTTCAGGCGACGGGCGACGGGTATCTGGCTCAGTTGATCGACCTGGAAAAGACCCGGCCGCTGCTGTTCGGTCAGCGTGATCGGGTCAAGGACCTGGAGCCGTTGCTGCGTCGCGCACCGGAGTGGACCGACGCGCAGTTGCGCGAATTGCTGGCGGTCTATGTCGATCAGCCCTCGGACAGTTCGCTGGTGGACAGCTGGGTGTCACGTCTGACTGCGCGACGCAGTCGCAAGGAGACCCGCTGATGCGCTTGTCCGAGCTGAAAAACGCTGGCCGCACACCGAGTCTTCCCATGAGCATTGCGCTGGCCGATGCCGCAGGTCCCGCCGATTTGCAATTGTTGAGCCTGCTGCGGGTTTTGCCGGGGCAGCGTTATGTCGGTGCCGGCGTGTGGCGTGGCCGTCCGGTGCTGGCCAAGTTACTGGTCGGCAGCAAGGCAGCGCGACATTTTCAGCGTGAACTGGCCGGCGTGCGTTTGCTTGCCGATCAAGGCCTGACCACCCCGCAGTTGCTGGCGGATGGGCTAAAGGAAGGCGAGGGCGGCTGGCTGCTGTTCGATTTCCTCGAGGGCGCCGAAAGCCTGGGGGAGACTTGGAAAAAAGTCGAACACTTGCCCGTGTTGGCGGATATGCAAGGGGCCGTGATTGCCGAGGCATTGGGCGCAATCGGCCAAATGCATCGCAAGGGGCTGTGGCAGGAAGACCTGCATCTGGACAACCTGCTGCGTCAGCGCGGCCGCTTGTACCTGATCGATGGCGGCGGTGTCTGTGCTGAAACGCCGGGTCAACCGTTGTCGCGCAACAAAGTCCTGGAAAACCTCGGCGTATTTTTTGCGCAGTTGCCCAAGACCCTGGAACCGTTCATCGAAGAACTGCTGGTGTATTACCTGTTGAGCAACGGCGAGCACGCCTTGCCCATGGAAGCCTTGCAGAAGCAGATCGATAAGGTTCGCACCTGGCGCTTGAAAGACTTTCTGATCAAGGTCGGCCGCGAATGCACGCTGTTCAGCGTCCAGCGCGGGGCGTTTGGTCTGCGGGCGATTCGTCGTGAGGAAGAGGCGGCGATGCTGCCGGTGCTGGAGCAGGCCGATGCCTTGCTCGATCAAGGCCATTTGTACAAAACCGGTGGCGCGGCGAGTGTAGGAAAAGTCGAGATCGATGGTCGGACGCTGGTCATCAAGCGCTACAACATCAAAGGCTTTGCCCATTGGCTCAAACGCTTCTGGCGTCCGAGCCGTGCCTGGCACTCGTGGCGCGAAGGCAATCGCCTGGCGTTCCTCGGTATCGCCACGCCCAAGCCGCTGGCATTGCTGGAGACGCGTTTTTTCTGGCTGCGCAGTCGGGCCTATCTGGTGACCGAGTATTTGCCGGGGCCGGACATCATCGAGCGTTTTGCGCCTTATGTTGAAAGCGGCAATGCACCTGAAGGGGAACTGCTGGCGCTGGATCATTTGTTCGCCGAACTGATCGGCGCGCGCATCAGCCATGGTGACTTCAAGGGCCACAATCTGTTCTGGCAGGAAGATCGCTGGGCGCTGATTGACCTGGACTCGATGTGTCAGCATGGCTCGGTGGGCAGCTTTGCCCCGGCCTATGCGCGGGACCGGGCGCGGTTCATGCGCAACTGGCCTGAGAGCAGCGCGCTGTATCAGGTCATTGATCAGCGTCTACCCAAAGATATCTCCAGAGCTGCTTGAATCGGACCTTCGGTCCTATCGCAAGCAGGCTCGCTCCCACAGGGGTTTTGTGCACGACGCAGATCCCAGTGTAGGAGTGAGCCTGCTCGCGATGGGGGCCGATGGGGCAACAAAGATTAGAGGACAAGTTTTAATGAAACGTCCTACATGATCTACAGACCCCATGAACTGTGCCCTGAATAGCCACGATGCTAGTTTGCCCGACGTTCACGGAGGGCAAATCTTGACCATAAAAATCGCTGTTATGTTGGGTGCTTTCTCGCTCGCGCTGACCGGCTGCGGGACCACAATGACGGTGCTGCAAGATGATGAAGACGCAGCCCGCAGTCTCAGAAAACAAAAAACCTACTGTCAGTCCATTCCCCGCATTTACAGCGGTCTGGCCTATGACTTCTGCGTATTGAATGCCCCGCCGGATCCGACCGGCTTCCTTGTGCCGTTCGTGCTGCTGGACCTGGGCCTGTCGGGTGTCTTCGATACCGTGTCTTTGCCGTTTACGATCTACCGCCAGGCTACGGACGGCAATCTCAGCATTTACTGGCGCCCAGGCCGTGGGTGACTCTGTTGTATTCCCAACAGTTTTTTCTTTTTGAAAACGAAAGCGAGTTCGACGCTAATGGCGATTCGCAAACGCGTTTGCCTCCAACCGGGAAGTACAGCGACTACATCATCTACGTCGACGAGAGCGGCGATCATGGGATGCAAACATTAGATCCAAACTATCCAATGATCGTGCTCGCATTTTGTGTTTTTCATAAAAGGCATTATTGCGAAAAGGTTATTCCTGCCCTTCAGAAGTTCAAATTCAATCACATGGGGCACGACCTGATTGGTCTGCATGAGTTGGAAATTCGAAAAGAAAAGGGAGCGTTCTCTAGCCTTTTTACGTCCAGGCAACACAAACATGCCTTTCTGGAGGAGTTGACGGGCATCATTGATGCGAGCAATTTCGTCCTGATCAGTTGCGTCATCGACAAAGCTGAACTCCGTGAAAAACAGGGCCCGGTTCACAATCCTTATCACGTCGCTCTCGGCTTCTGTCTGGAAACGCTTTACGAGTTTCTACAGGAAAAGAATCAGCAGGGTGCGTTGACCCATGTGATTTTCGAGCGTCGGGGGAAGCGGGAGGATAACGAGCTTGAGTTGGAGTTTCGCCGAATGTGCGACGGCGTGAACCGATTGGGCATTCAGCTTCCGTTCGATATTGTCTTTGCAACCAAACAAGTGAATTCCACGGGGCTACAGTTGGCGGATCTTGTTGCAAGACCCATTGGTATGAGCGTTTTGCGTTCAGGCCAGGAAAACCGTGCCTTTGACGTGCTCAAACGCAAGTTCTACTGCAGTGGCGGTCGTAACAACGTGGGAGAGGGATTTGAAAACCGGGGTTTAAAGATTTTCCCCCTTTCAGAAAGCGAAAAGCCCCGGTGAAACTCACCGAGGCCAGAACGCCGACCGGGATCCCCCAGTCCATTTGCGCAGGAGTCTATGTCGACGACCTTCTACTGTCAACGCGCGCGCCCTCCGTTTCCGGCTAGAGGTTTGCCGCCGCTTTTAAGCTATAATCCCGCCCTTTAGCTGTCTCTCGCCGCTTGCGAGGGCACATTAATTTTTGAGGCGCTTGTCGCCTGCATGCAGACTAAAGAGGCTAGACCCCTGTGGCATTGACGATTCTTGGCCTGTCCGGCGCCCTTAGCCATGATCCTTCCGCAGCCTTGTACATCGACGGCAAGCTGGTCGCGGCGGCTGAAGAAGAGCGCTTTGTGCGCGATAAACATGCAAAGAACCGCATGCCCTACGAGTCGGCGAAGTTCTGCCTGGAGCAGGCGGGCATCAAGCCGTCCGACGTTGATGTGGTGGCGATTCCATTCGCACCGATCAGTATTTTCGGCAAGGCTCGCTGGCAGTACGCCAAGCGTTACTGGTACGCCCCGGATCGTGCTCTTGACGCGATCCTGATGGGTAACCGTCGCTACAAGCGTTATCGCAACAAGATTGTCTGGTGCCTCGAGCAACTGGGCTTCGATCCGAAAAAAATCAAGATCGAGCCGGTCGAACACCACCTGGCCCACGCCTCCAGTGCTTACCACTGCTCCGGTTTCAAAGAGAAAACCGCGATCCTGGGGATCGACGGCAAGGGTGAGTACGCCACGACCTTCTTCGGTTACGGCGAGAACGGCAAGATCCACAAGATCAAGGAATTCTTCGATCCGGACTCCCTCGGCGGCCTGTATGGCGCGATCACCGAGTTCCTCGGTTTCGATATGCTCGACGGCGAGTTCAAGGTCATGGGCATGGCGCCGTACGGCGACGCCAGCAAGTACGATTTCTCGCGCCTGGCTTCGTTCGAAAACGGCGAGCTGGTGATCAACACCGACTACGCCAACGTCATCGGCCTGCGTCGCTACAAAGAAAAGGGCAAGGGTTACTACTTCTCGCCGAAGCTGATCGAGTGGCTGGGACCGAAGCGCGAAGGCGACATCGCCGACGAGCCGTACATCCACTACGCCGCGAGCATTCAAGCGCTGTTCGAGAAAATCTCGCTGCAGATGATCGATTACTACCTGGGCGACGTGCTCAAGGAAACCGGCAAACTGGCTTACGCCGGCGGCTGTGCGTTGAACGTCAAGCTCAACCAGAAAATCATCGCTCGCGATGACGTCAAGGAGCTGTTTGTCCAGCCTGCCTCCGGCGATGCAGGTACGGCGGTCGGCGCGGCGGCGTATGTGTCTAATGCCCGTGGCGTGCCGGTCGAGAAGATGGAACACGTCTACCTCGGCCCGTCGTACACCAACGAAGACGTGCTCGCAGCCTGTGCCCGTCACCCGAGCAAGCCGGTCTGGCGCAAGCTCGCCAACATGCCGGAAAACATTGCCAAGATCATGGTCGACGGCAACCCGGTGGCCTGGTTCCAGGGGCGCATGGAGTTCGGTCCGCGTGCCTTGGGCGGTCGTTCGATCATCGGTTGCCCGAGTGCTGTCGGCGTGGCTGACCGTATCAACCACCAGATCAAGTTCCGCGAGCGCTGGAGGCCTTTCTGCCCGTCGATGCTCGACACCGTGGCCCCGCAGATGATCAAGATCGATCACCCGGCGCCGTTCATGACCTTCACCTTTGAAGTGGCGGAAGAGTGGAAGACCCGCGTGCCGGAAGTCGTCCACGAAGACGGTACGTCCCGGGCCCAGGTGCTCAAGCGCGAGTACAACCCGCGCTACTACGACATGATGAAGGCGCTGGAAGTGCTGACCGGCAACGGCGTGTCGCTGAACACTTCGCTCAACCGTCGTGGCGAGCCGATGATCTGCTCGCCGACCGATGCCCTGAACATGTTCTTCGGCTCTGACCTACAGTATCTGATCATGGAAGACATCCTGGTGGTTAAAGAGGGCGCTGACGCATATGACTCGCTCGGCTGAACGCCATGTGTTGCAGTTCTGTCACGGCTATGACGGCCCGTTTCTGGACTGCGCCCGGCAGTACGCCAGCCTGTTCGCGGGGACCGGCTATCGAGTGACCACGGTCTTTCTGACCGGGGCCGCCGACAGTGAGGTCGCTGCGGGCTGCGCTTCCGATGAAGTGCTGTTCATGGAATACAGCTCCAAGGCCATTCGTGGCCTGAAGCTGGGCGCCATCGGCGATCTGCGCAAGATCGCCGCTTCGCGCAATTTCAGTTTCTGCATTGCCCACCGCTTCAAGCCGATCTACATCGCCTTGCTCGGCACTTCGTTGCCGGTTATCGGTGTGCATCACGGGTTTGGCGATTACAAGCGCGGCACTCGCAAGCTGTTCGCTCATATCTTCCGCAAGCGCCTCAGCCTGCTCGGAATTTCCGACTCGGTGCGTGACGACATGCGCAGTTGCCTGCCGAAATGGCCGGCCGGGCGAATTCAGACGCTCTATAACCGCATCGATGTGCCAGCCTTGCAAACCAGTCAGGTATCGGTTCGGGAGGCTCGGGAAACCCTGGGCCTGGCGGCTGATGCCTGGATTGTCGGTAACGTCGGGCGACTGCATCCTGACAAGGACCAAACCACGCTGCTGCACGGTTTTGCCTTGGCATTACCGCAGTTGCCGGCCAATAGCCAGCTGGTGATTCTCGGTAAAGGTCGACTGGAACAGGACCTCAAGGAACTGGCACGGGAACTGGGTATCGGCGATCGGGTGCTGTTCCTCGGTCAAGTGCCGGATGCTCGTCGCTACTTCCGTGCCTTCGATGTGTTTGCCTTGAGCTCCGATCACGAACCGTTCGGCATGGTGCTGCTCGAAGCCATGGCCGCCGGCGTGCCGTTGCTCGCGACCGCGTGCGGTGGTGCCAGGGAAGTCGTGGAAGGGGTCGGCATCCTGTTCCCGTTGGGCGATGCCGAGCGCCTGGCTCAAGGGCTGCACCATCTGGCCGCGATGGACGAGCAGCAGCGTCACCAGTGTGCCGAGATGATGCTCGACCGCTTGCGAGAGCGTTTCTCCGACCGCGCCGTGCGCGAGGCTTTCTGGCATTTGCCACACGTCACAGAACTGGCACCGAGGGGCTGATGCTCAACCGATTTCAAGGCTGGCGCGAACGTGGCTGGACGGTGGTCGACGCCTCGACTTATGCACAGGCCTGGCAACGTTTTGGCGGTAGCGTCGCGACGCATCCCATGGTGGTTGAACGCCTGGCGCAGTTGGCCGACATCCCGGTGCGCTACCTGGCCTGGGAGCAAAACGGTGAAGTCAAAGCCGCCATCCCGACCTGGGGACGCGACTTGGCGCTGTCCAAGGACGTGCTCAAGCGCCGAGGCAAAAAAGGCTTGTTCGACCTCGGCAATGCCGAGGTGATTCTGCCGGCAGCTGCCGATGCACAAGCACCGCTGCGCCATCGCGGGCGTTATTTGTCGGCCCTTAGCGAAGGCCGTTTCAGCGAAATCAAGCTACAGGCCGAACAACTGGCCATGGCGCGCACGCCCGAAGAACTGTCGAAAAAATTCCGTTACAACCAGCGCCGTGAGTTGCGCCTGCTGGAAGAAGCCGGTGGCGTTATGCGACCGGTCGCCGAGTTTTCCAGTGCCGAGCTGGCCGCGATTTATTGCGACCTGTTCCAGCGTCGCTGGGGCTTCCCGGCTACCGGTGCAGAGCGCATGGGCGAGGTGATCGAGCTGCTGCGCGACTTACTGATCGGTTCGGTGATTTTCCTCAACGATGCACCGATCGCGATTCAACTGGTGTACCGCGTCGAAGCGCCGGAATGGATCAGCGTCGAGTACATCAACGGTGGCGTCGATCCCGAAACCCGCGAGTTCAGCCCCGGCAGCGTGCTGAGTTTCCTCAACACGCAAAGTGCCTGGGAACATGCTCGCACCCTCGACAAGCCTTTGCGGTTTTCCTTCGGCCGCGCCGACCGGGAATACAAAGACCGCTGGTGCAATCCTGTGCCGGTTTTTACCGTGTGAGTGAACCCATGAGCCGCAAACAGCAACTGCTCAAGCGCCATCGGCGTAACAAACGCATCAGCCTGTTGATCGCGCTGGTGCTGTTGATTGCCCTCGGCGTGCTGGTGGCCTGGTGGCTGCCGTTGGTGCTTGCCGTGCTGGGCTGGATTGCCCATGAGGCCTGGTTCGCCGACCACCTGTTTTACTCCCCAAAAGACGATTATCAATACAGCTTCCCGCCCTACACCCCGCAACCCAAGGTGCACCTGGACGGCGAGTGTTTGCGGCTGGATGACGGCGTGATGCTGGTCGACGACGCCACGCTGGTGTTGGCGCTGCGGGTCAAAAGCAGCTGGCTCGGTCGCTTTATCGATCCGGTGGTGGAGCTGTCGGGTGGTGATAACCCGGACCGCCAAACCTTTGAACGCGGTGTAAACGGCCTGCGTTACCTGAACCTCAGTGGCCAGGCACAAGTGCTGTCGCGCGGTGAGTTGCGCCTGCGTGGACGCTTCTGCCGCCTGCTCGGCGAGCCGGTGTTGTGGGCGCTGGAGCAACCTGACTTCCGTCGTCAACGGGTGATGGTGATTGCGCCTCACGCCGACGACGCCGAACTGGCCGCCTATGGTTTGTACAGCCAGGCCGATGAAGCCTGGATCGTCACCCTGACGGCGGGTGAAATCGAAGCCGAACACTATCAACAGATCGGTCTGAGCAAGGTCGAAGCGGCGCGCCTCAAGGGTCGTTTGCGGGCCTGGGACAGCATCGCGGTGCCGCGCTGGGCTGGCGTGCCGCAAGCGCATTGCGTGCAGCTGGGTTATTTCTGTCTGCAACTGGCGGCGATGCAGGCCGCACCGACGCAACCGATCGCTTCGCGCGAAGCGGATCTTGGTGACACGCGGCTGTTCCGCCAGTTGAACCCGTTTGCCCTGCCGGGCGATGCCGACGGCGCACCGACCTGGAACAACCTGTTGGCCGATCTGCGTGAATTATTACTGCGAGCGCGCCCTGAAGTGATCGTGCTGCCGCACCCGACCCTCGATCCGCACCCCGATCATATCTGTGCCCAACAAGCGGTCCTCGAAGCCTTGAAAGGCCTGGAATGGCAGCCGACCACACTGCTCGGCTACGCCAACCATCTGCACGACAACGACCGTTGGCCTATGGGCGACGCCGGTCATGGCGTCGCGTTGCCGCCAGCCTTCGACCCGGCCACGCCGATGCAGCCTTGCTGCCTGCCGTTGTCGCTGGAGCTTCAGCGCGATAAAGCCATGGCGCTGGGCATGATGCATGACTTGCAACCGCCCATGCCGTTCAAGCGTCGTCTGCGCCGGTTGATCCAGCGACTGTTGGCCAAGCGCAAGCCGCCGGCCTACGGCGAGAATGAATTCTTCCGCAAGGCGGTTCGACGTCACGAGCTCTTGTGGATACTCAAGCACACACCAACAAACGCTTCTCAGCGGGGAGAGTTATGAGCCAGCGGCTAAAGGTTCTGCAATTGCAGCCTGACTACAACGTCAAAGCCCATGATTTTGCCGACCTCGCAGAGCAGATCGTCAAGGCGCTGCCCGGTGATCGCTACGAAGTGACGGCGGCGTTCCTGCGCGGCAAGCCCGGGCCAGGTGAGGCGGTAAGCCGGGCCGACCGTTCGGTGTATTTCGAGTTTTCCGACAAGTCCCTCAAAGGCATGCGCCTGCGGGCGATGTGGACGCTGTACAAGTTTTGCCGCGCGCAAAAGTTCGACGTGGTGATCTGCAACCGCTTCAAGCCCGTGAACATGATGCTCACGCTGAACCGCTGGTTGAAGGTGCCGCTGTGCATCGGCATTTCCCACGGTTTTGGCGAGTACGACCGGTTTTACCGACGCCGCCAGACCCAGCGCCTGATCGATCGCCACTGGCGTTTTGTCGGTGTGTCGCCGGCGGTCAAACAGTACCTGCTGGACTGCGATTGCGGTTTCACCGACCAGAACACCTACGCGATCACCAATGCTATCGACATCGAGCAGGCCGAAGGTTTGCAGCACAGCCGCGAGCGCGCCCGCGAAATGCTCGGCATCGATCCGTCGGTGCGCCTGATTGGCGCGCTAGGGCGTCTGGTGCCGGTCAAGGGCCACACCTATCTGCTGCAGGCGTTTGCCGCGCTCAAGGACAAGTACCCGAACAGCCAATTGGCGATCATCGGTGCCGGTCGTGAAGAGTCGCGCCTGAAGGCCGAGATTGAACGCTTGGGCCTGACCGGTCGTGCGCACCTGTTGGGCTTCAAGGAAATCGCCTTGCAGTACATCCGCGCCTTCGACATCTGGACCATGCCGTCCCTGGCGGAAGGCCTCGGGTTGGCGCTGCTCGAAGGCATGAGCGGTCACCTGCCGGTCATCGCCTCCAACGTGCCGGCCATGCTGCCCCTGATTGAAGGGGCGGGCGGGCTGGCGATTACGCCCAAGGATGTGCCGAGCCTGGTCGCTGCGCTGGATACCTACCTCGGGCTGTCGGATGACGAGCTCAAGGCCAAGGGCGAGCAGGCCTATCGTTATCTGCAGGAACAACACGACATCGAGGTGTTCCGTCAGGAGTACCTGAACCTGATCGACTCCGGCTTGGATCAAGCCCGCAAGGAGCAGCCATGAGCGCCGCGCAACCTCTCGTCACGGTCATCATCGCGTCGTACAACCACGCTCCCTATATTGAGGAAAGCATTCTCAGCGTCCTCAACCAGACCTACAAAAACATCGAGCTGTTAGTGGTCGATGACGGCTCCAAAGACGACAGCGTCGAACGCATCAATGCGCTTCAGGCGCACTATGGTTTCGATTTTCGGGTCCAGCAGAATCAGGGGCTGACCAGCACGCTCAACGGTGCCATTGCGCGCTCAAGCGGCAGTTTGATCGTGCCGTTCGGTTCCGACGACATCATGTTGCCGGAACGCATCGCCACTCAGGTTGAGTACATGGATGGCAAGCCCGAGGTCGGTATCTGCGCCGGCAACATTGAGCTGATCGACGCCGACGGCAATCTGTACCCGGAGAAGCGCCAGCGTCGGGATGTGCCGTTCCGTCGGGCGGATTTCGAAGACATGTTTCTGGAGCGTAAACCCTATCCACCGGCCCCGACCCTGATGATCCGTCGGGAAGCGCTGGACAAGGTGGGCGGGTTCGATCCGGATATTCGCCTGGAAGATCTGGCGATCGAGTTGAAGGTGACCCATGCCGGTTACTTTATCGATGGGCTGAATGTGCTGATGGCGCGCTATCGCAAGCACGCCACCAACTCCTACAAGAACCATCGCTTCATGATCGACAACATCCTGCGTACCTACGCCTTGTTCAGCGATCATCCGCTGTACGACGAGGTTCGCTACAAGTCCCTCAACTCGATGTTCCTCAAGACCGCCAACCGCGATCGCAAGCTGGCCCGCGAACTGTTGGCGCAAATTCCGCTCAAGGCCTGGAACAAGAAGACCTGGCGTGGTCTGGGGCGGCTGTACTTCTCGCCGCTGGAAAAAGACTGATCCCGCCTTGATGCGCATTTTGTAGCAGCCGGACGCAGGCTTCGCCAGCTGCTACAAGGATGTGCGTTGCTTCAGCGAGCGATCTTCTCTGACAGAGCCTTGTCCGCCTTTTTGCGTTGGCGCAGCCACTGCAACACCTTCCTGCCAGCCGTAATACCCGGCTTCTCGATGTACAGGAACGTCAGGCTGCTGATGATGATCAACAGGCAGCTGCACACGGCCAGCAGCGGCAGGAAGGTCCAGATGTCGCGAACATCCAGATGAAGCACCAGCGGCAGGCGCTGGATTAACACCCACAGCACGAAGCCGTGCAGCAAATAGGTGCTGTAGCTGATTTCGCCGAGCCACCGGATGCTGCGCGGTTTGAGCGCGCCGAACAGGGTGTTGCCGGACGCCACGATCACGAAAAACAACGACATGAGCAGTATTGGCCTCAGGCTGAAAGCGCGGTTGAATACCGTGAAAGCAGTCACCAATGCCAGCAGCGCGATGATCCCCGCCATTCGCGTCTGACTCCAGGCCACCAGTTGCGGCCGGCGAATCCAGTACGCAGCGCCGATACCGCCGAGAAAACTCGCCAGAAAGTGTTTTTTCAGCGAGTGCTCCAGGCCGACCACTTTGTACAGGGCGACAATGCCGATCAGGCACAACAGCACTTGAAGCCAGCTACCGCGATAGATAAACACCATGGCGGCAAGGGGCAGTGCCAGATAGAAAAACACCTCGTAGCCCAGGGTCCAGGTGACGTTGGAGATCAGCATGCCGGTTTGGTGGTACTGATTGACGTCCGGTCGGTCGAAGGTCAGCCAGGCCAGTATCTGGCCAATGAAGCGGATGCCGGAGTCCTTGAGCTCCCAGTCCTGCAGGTAGAACACCGTGACAAACACGATCAACATTAGCGGCAAGTACAACGGATACAGGCGAAACAGCCGCGATATCGCAAAGGCCAGCCAGTCGTGTTGGCGTCCCTGGGTGAGCAATCGGCTCCAGAACAGAAAACCGGTGATCATGAAAAACAGCGCGACACTGCCCTGTCCGAGCTGTGAGTAGAAGTTGCTCGGCGGAAAATCAATCACGCCCGTACGCAGGAAGATCAAGGTAATGATCGAGTGGTGCACGAACACGCCGAACGCCAGATAACCGCGTAGCCCATCAATGCTGGCATAGCGGCTTTCACCGGAATGTTCGATGTGTCGGGCGATTTTCGGCACTGCTCGCAACAACAGGGCCGAAGTCGCAATGGCCAGCAGATAAGCTGCCAGTGCAATGAGCGGGTTGGTTTCAGACATCAGTGCGCCCGGACCGGGGAACTCCCGGCCAGCACTTGCCTGTGCAAGTTGTCGACAGCGGACTTCGATGCTTTCATGGCATAGCCCTGAAGCAGCGCTTCGAAGTGTTCTTCGAACAGCCAGCGCCGGTCCACGGTGTAACGTTGCATGTGGCGCAGATTGCGCTGACGCAGGAACAGGCTCAAGGAAGAAGGGTAAATACGCAGGTCGGCCACATCGATCAAGCCAAACTCGCCATCTTCAAGCACCAATACATTCCCCAGGTGCAGCGAACGGAAATAGACGCCTTGTTCATGCAGTTGAGCCATGAACTTGCCGAAACGCTCCACCAGCGCCTGGCGCACCGCCGGTGCGGTGATGCCTTGCAGGACCTGGCGCAGCGTATTACCGGGCAGCGGTGAATAGTGCACCGCGCTGCTGCCGTCTTCGAGGCGATAAAGGTCAAGAATAGGCGGGGCAGGAATTCCCAGATTGCGCAGTTGCTCGCTGTTGACGGCAAAGCGTTCGGAGTAGGGGTTGAAACTGCCCGAGGTGTACCAGCGGCGGCCACGAAACAGCTTGAGGAAGCTGCCATCTACCAGGCGCAGGACTTTAGGGCCCAGGCCATCTTCTTCGATCACCTGTGCATTGGCGCACAGTTGCTGCTGGGCCGTCGCGGTCAACGTCTTGATGGGCATCGCCAGCAAGCGTCTGGCGCGCTGGTTGATGCTGAGTGCGACGATCAATGCCAGCGGAATCCACAGCAGGAACCAGTGTTCCTTGGGCCGGGAGATGATGCCGCCGCCCTCGGTCAAGCCTGCGCCGATACCGAATATCAGCCAGGTCGAGGCGATGATAAACAACGGCTGCAGCCGATTGCGCCAACTGCTGTACAAGCTCCAGAGCTGGAAAAACAACCAAGGCAGCAAACCCAAAACGCCGACGTAATAGAGCACGCCCAGGACAAAGCTGTGGGGCTCCTGAAAGCTGACGCCGACGCCCGGATCGATGGTCAGGTTGGCGCTATAGCCATGACCGATCCAGGGATGATCGGCAATTTTCTGCACGGCCAGTTGCCAGATTTCGAAGCGATAAGAGTCGCCTCGTTCGATGATCATTCGCGCAAACAGCACATAAACCGTGGCTCCGCTGGCAACCAGCGCACCCAGCAATACGATGGAGCGACGGTTCCAGCAAATGTAACCCAGCCAGAGCGCCGCCATCGTCAGTGCCACCAGAGGCGTCCGGGAGCCGGTGCTGATCACGGCGGCGAACATGATCGCCAGCGCCGGGAGGCTCAGCCAGAGCATGTGACGACGCTTGCAGATCATGCTCATACTCATCCAGTAGGCTGCGTAAAAGCCGTACATGTGAGAGCTCAGCAGCGGATTGTCGAATGCGCCGCCGCCGATCAAGCGCAGGCCGGGCTGGTACATGCGGGCGAACAGGAACAGATCGTGGGTGGTACCGATCAGTCCGACCAATGCCGCAGTGAATAGCAAAGGCTGGATGATTTCGCTGCGATAGCGCACCAGAAAATAACAACCGACAAACAATAGCAAGGTATGCAGCGGTGGTTTGAACTGGCCGACGAAGCTCTCCTTGCCCGGTCCCCAACACAAACTCACCAGCGCCCAGGCCGCGAACACCAGCACGGCGACGAAGATCGGTTCGCGAACCAGCTCCTTGAGTTCACGGGGGCGCAAGCACAGGGCGATCAGCGCCGGAATGCTGAACAAGCCATAAAAAAGCTTGTGGTGCAAACTTCGGCCCGGCAGGAAGAACAGGGCACACAGGAGCAAGAGATAGCCGAGTGGAAGAATCCAGAGGCAAATGAAATCGAAAACTCGATTTGACGCACTATTGAAACCGCTGAGTTGCATGCTGAGAGATTCAATCCTGAAGTTGATCGGCCATTTCGGGGTGATGGCTATTTGATGCTTAATTCGATGTGTAACAATAACAGCCTTTATGCGATTGCCAGAACCCTGAAGAAGCTGTGCTAAAGTCAGCGTCCTTTTTATCGACAAACGCGTGATATGACCGACTCCAGTCTCTCCGCAAGCCCATCGAGCTTGAAAATCTACTTCCGCCTGCTCGGCTATGTCCGGCCGTACATCAGTCTGTTCCTGATCAGCATCGTCGGCTTTCTGATTTTCGCTTCGACCCAGCCAATGCTCGGCTACATCCTCAAGTACTTTGTCGATGGGCTGTCCAACCCTGAGGCAGCGCTCTTCCCGACGGTGCCTTACCTGCGCGACCTGCAACTGTTGCAGGCGGTGCCGCTGCTGATCATTCTGATCGCCGCGTGGCAAGGGTTGGGATCTTATCTGGGCAACTACTTTCTAGCCAAAGTTTCCCTGGGTCTAGTCCATGATCTGCGAGTACAGCTGTTCAATAACCTGTTGGTTCTGCCCAACCGGTATTTCGACAAGCATAACTCGGGTCATCTGATTTCGCGTATCACCTTCAACGTGACGATGGTCACCGGGGCGGCCACAGATGCGATCAAGGTCGTAATCCGTGAGGGCATGACGGTGATCTTCCTGTTTGCCTCGCTGCTGTTCATGAACTGGCGCCTGACGCTGGTCATGGTCGCCATCCTGCCGTTGATCGCGGTCATGGTGCGCACCGCGAGCAAGAAATTCCGCAAGCAAAGCAAGAAAATCCAGTTGGCCATGGGTGACGTGACACACGTGGCTTCGGAAACCATTCAGGGCTATCGCGTGGTGCGCAGCTTCGGTGGCGAAGTCTACGAAGAAAAACGCTTCTTCGACGCCAGCCAGGGAAACACCGACAAGCAACTGCGCATGACCCGCACCGGTGCCATCTACACGCCGCTGCTGCAACTGGTGATCTACACCGCCATGGCGGTGCTGATGTTCCTGGTGCTGTACCTGCGCGGCGATGCCTCGGCCGGTGACATGGTTGCCTACATCACCCTCGCTGGCCTGTTGCCCAAGCCGATCCGCCAGTTGTCCGAAGTCAGCTCGACCATCCAGAAAGGTGTGGCCGGTGCCGAGAGTATTTTCGAACAACTGGACGTTGCGCCTGAAGTCGATACCGGCACCGTCGAGCGCGATGCCGTCACCGGTCGCCTGGACGTCCGCAACCTGAGCTTCACTTACCCGGACACCGATCGCCAGGTGCTCAATGACATCACTTTCTCGGTCGAGCCGGGGCAAATGGTGGCACTGGTCGGACGCTCAGGCAGTGGCAAGTCGACCCTGGCCAACCTGATTCCACGCTTCTATCACCACGACAAGGGCGAGATCCTGATCGACGGTGTTGAAGTGGAGCAGTACAAGCTGTTGAACCTGCGCCAGCACATTGCCCAGGTGACCCAGCATGTGACGCTGTTCAGCGACACCGTGGCCAACAACATTGCCTATGGCGATCTGGCCGGCGCGCCGCGTGAAGACATCGAGAAAGCAGCACGAGACGCCTACGCCATGGATTTCATCGCTCAGTTGCCCGAAGGCCTGGACACCCAGGTCGGCGAGAACGGCGTGCTGCTGTCCGGCGGTCAGCGTCAGCGTCTGGCGATTGCGCGAGCCCTGTTGAAGAACGCACCGTTGCTGATTCTCGACGAGGCCACCTCGGCGCTCGACACTGAATCCGAGCGCCACATTCAGGCGGCGCTGGATCAAGTGATGAAAGGCCGGACCACACTGGTGATCGCTCACCGACTGTCGACCATCGAAAAGGCTGACCTGATCCTGGTCATGGATCAGGGCCGGATCGTCGAGCGCGGCACCCATGCCGAGCTGCTGGCGCACAACGGTTATTACGCCCGCCTGAACGCCATGGGCCTCGACGCCCCGGCTGAAGACATCGCCTGACACTCGTTCACCGGGCGCGCAATGCGCCCGGCGATTTGTATCCAGACCTTTACCCTTCTTGACCAAACCGGCATAAATCTTTGCGACTCGCTTGTTAAGGTTCCTGAACGAACTTTGACTTCATCGATGGGGCCATCCCCGTCGCGCGGGTACTGCCATGCTGCAACGTTATCTCTGGAAGCTCTTACCCAAATCGCAGCGGGCGTTTCTGCTGGGTCGCCTGTCGGTGGTGGACCGCCAGGTGGTGAACAAATCGATGTCGGCGAATGTGCGTTTCCCCGAGGCCTTCGAGCAGCTCTCCTGTCTGTACATTCATGTGCCCAAATGCGCCGGGAGCAGCATCTGCGCGGCGATGTTCGAGAACTGGAGCCCGGGTCACTTGCCGTTGTACTGGTACGAGCAGCAGTTTGCCGAACAGTTTGCAGCCAGTTTCAAATTCGCCTTTGTGCGTGATCCTCTGGAACGGGCTTATTCGGCCTACGCGTTTCTGCGGGGTAACGAGTTGGGCCGGCGCGATCATGCGGCGCAAAAACTGGTCAGCCACTACCGCGACTTCGACGATTTCGTCGCTCGCTGGCTGCACCCGGAAACGATCCAGCGGCAATTGCATTTCGCCGCGCAAACGGATTTCCTCACCGACTCCCTGGGGCATCTGGCGCTGGACTTCATTGGTTACCAGGAGCATCTGGAACGGGATTTTCAGCTGGTCTGCGAGCAGTTGGGGCGCTCGATGGTGCTGCCTCACGTCAACAGCTCCCGGCAACGACAACCGATGCGCGCGCGTGATTTCTGCTCGGCGCGCACCCGTCGGTTGGTGCGTCGGGCGTATCAGCGCGACTACGAGATGCTCGGCTATGAATAAAGCGCAGTCGGTGTCCGTTGCGGATGTCAGGCCTTACTCGCTGGCGCTGTCGAAGGAGTCGCGTACCTCAATCAAATGCCAGCGACCGCGTTGCCTCTGGTTGACCGGATTGTCCGGGGCGGGCAAGTCGACGCTGGCCAATGCCCTTGAAGTCCAGCTCAATCAGCGCGGGCTGCACACCTTTCTGCTGGATGGCGATAACCTGCGTGACGGCTTGTGCCGGGATCTGGGGATGGGGGCTGACTGTCGCCGGGAAAATATCCGACGCATGGCCGAGGTGGCGCGGTTGATGGTGGATGCGGGGCTGATTGTGATCGTTGCGGCGATCTCGCCTTTTCGCATCGAACGCGAGACCGCCCGGCGCTTGTTCGCCGAGGGCGATTTCATTGAGGTGTATGTGAGCACGCCGTTCGCGGTGTGTGCACAGCGCGACCCCAAGGGCTTGTATCAAGCGGCCCGGCAGGGGCGGATCAAGGACTTCACCGGCATCGACAGTCCGTACGAGGCGCCGTTGGCAGCCGAATGCGAGATCGACACCGACGAAATGAGGCTGGCCGACGCCTGCTGGCAGCTATCGGCATTTCTGCTCAATAAATGAACAGGTTTGCCCGCAAAATCATCCCGTTGCAGCCGTCGCGCAAGCCAGCGCCAACCCTGTGGTAATATCGCGCCCCTGTTCATTTTGTATGTGGGTTGCTCCATGAAGTTGTCCATGCCGCGATTCGATCAAGCCCCTGTCTTGGTGGTCGGCGATGTCATGCTCGACCGTTACTGGCATGGTGGTACCTCACGGATTTCCCCTGAGGCGCCGGTGCCGGTGGTCAAGGTCGAGCAAATCGAGGACCGCCCGGGCGGTGCCGCCAACGTTGCGTTGAACATTGCCGCGCTCGGTGCTCCGGCCTCGCTGGTCGGCGTGACCGGCGACGACGAAGCGGCCGACAGCCTGGCCAATAGCCTCCAGGGCGCAGGCGTCCGGGCGATATTCCAGCGCATTGCGCACCAGCCGACCATCGTCAAGCTGCGGGTCATGAGTCGTCACCAGCAATTGCTGCGTATCGACTTCGAAGAACCCTTCGCCACCGACGCGTTGGCGCTTGGCGAGCAAGTCGATGAATTGCTCGAAGGCATCAAGGTGCTGGTGCTGTCCGACTACGGCAAAGGCGCCCTGAAAAACCATCAGGTGCTGATCCAGGCCGCCCGTGCCCGTGGCATTCCGGTGCTGGCGGATCCCAAGGGCAAGGATTTCTCGATCTACCGTGGCGCCAGCCTGATCACCCCGAACCTCAGCGAGTTCGAAACCATCGTCGGTGGTTGCGCCGATGAGCACGAGCTGGTGAGCAAAGGCGCGCAACTGATGCACGACCTTGACCTCGGCGCCTTGCTGGTGACCCGTGGCGAACACGGCATGACCTTGCTGCGCCCGGATCATCCGGCGCTGCACCTGCCGGCCCGTGCCCGTGAAGTGTTCGACGTGACCGGTGCCGGCGACACAGTGATTTCTACCCTGGCAGCGGCGATTGCCGCTGGCGAAGAATTGCCGCATGCGGTGGCCTTGGCCAACCTCGCGGCCGGCATCGTGGTTGGCAAACTCGGTACGGCAGCCATCAGCGCCCCGGAACTGCGTCGCGCCATCCAGCGTGAAGAAGGCTCCGAGCGCGGTGTGTTGGGCCTTGAGCAGCTCTTGCTGGCCGTCGCCGATGCGCGCGCGCACAAAGAGAAGATTGTCTTCACCAATGGTTGCTTCGACATTCTGCATGCCGGCCACGTGACCTACCTCGAGCAGGCACGGGCCCAGGGCGATCGTTTGATCGTTGCGGTCAATGACGATGCTTCGGTCAGCCGCCTGAAAGGGCCGGGTCGTCCGATCAACAGCGTCGACCGTCGCATGGCGGTACTGGCCGGTCTGGGCGCGGTGGATTGGGTGATCAGCTTCCCTGAAGGCACCCCGGAAAACCTGCTGCGCGAGGTCAAGCCGGACGTGTTGGTGAAGGGGGGTGATTACGGGATCGACCAAGTGGTCGGTGCAGACATCGTGACGGCTTATGGCGGGACGGTGAAAGTGCTGGGGCTGGTAGCGAACAGCTCGACCACGGCGATTGTCGAAAAAATCCGTAATAACTGATTGTGGCGAGGGAGCAAGCCCCCTCACCACAGTTAAAACCCCTAGTCACAGGATCCAGTGGTGTTGCTTCTATCGTGCCGCCTTGCGCGGCACGATTTTCTTCAGCAATTGCTTCGCCTTCCCGCGTAACCGCGCCAGACCCGAATCTTTCCCCGGCGGGCTCAGCCCCTGCTGGCGCACCCAATCCTTCCAGCGAATCCGCTCATCACGCACCACCCAGCCTTCCTGTTGGGCAAAGCTCTCCGCCAGGAACAACCCGCGAGTGCTCGCCGGGTAGAGCTGATCCTTCTTCAAGGTGTACAGCTCGGCCATCGGCTGGCCGTCCTGCAAGGGCATCAGGTACAAGTCCGGGCGCTTGCGGTCGAGGCGGGCGACCAGTTGATCGCCTTCCAGCCGCTCATCGACATGAAACAGGCTCAGGGATTTGGCTTCCTTGGGCACGTCGAGGCGCAAGTCATAGATCAACTGCAACGAAGCGGTGGGTAAATGCACGTAAGCCCGCGGCCGTTCGATCAGCTGCAGGTTGGCGCACCGCACCGGCCGCGCCGAACCGGACAACGGCGTCAAGCGAAACGGCAGCGCCTCGCGGTAGTGCAGGGCGCTGGCATAAGGCGCCGGCAACCACGTGTCATTAAAACGCCCGCCGAGCCAGCCTTCCGGGGTTTCCAGCAGGCACTCTTCGGCAATCTCCTGGATCGCCGTGTGCAGCGGCAGGTTCAGCTCATGGGCCGGCACGTAGCCGGAGATCAGCTTGAGCACCACGTCGCCACGGTCTTGCCGACGCTGACGCACCAGCACCCAGTAATCGCGATTCTGCCAATGCAGGGTCAGGCGCACCGAGACCCCGAGGTTGGCCAGTTCCAGCGCAAACCGCTCGGTACTGGCCACCGTCACGGGACGGCGACGTTGCAGAGTCTGGGAGAAATTGAGCGGCATCCCGACGCTCTGATAGCTCAAGCCTTCGGGAGTCGCTTCGACGTACAACGGCAGGGTCTTGAAGTTGCTCGGGTTCTTTCTAATGAGCGTACGCGGCATGTCGGCTCCTGCTTAAGGCCGCGTGGGCGGCATCAGTTTCTACGGAGGACCTGGGCAACGGTCGCAACGTTGTGGGCGAGGTGCAGCGGATTAATGGTCCCGACAATAGCACTGGCCACACCGGGATGTTCAAACAACAACTCGAAGCTGGCGCGCACTGGGTCCACGCCTGGACTCAGGCACACATGACCGCTGGCGAGGGCTTTTTTGACCAGAATGGCTTTGCCGTGAGCAGCAGCATAGTCAATGACGGGCTTCTCGTTCTGCTCGTTCAGATTGTAGGTGACCATGGCGCAATCACCTTGCTCCAGAGCCTTCAAGCCACCCTCGACGGTTTTCCCGGAAAAACCGAAGCCGCGAATCTTGCCTTCGGCCTTGAGCGCGGCGAGGGTCGCGTAGACCTCGCTGTCATTGAGGATCGCCAGATCGTTGCCGTCGGAGTGCACCAGCACCAGGTCGATAAAATCCGTTTCCAGACGTTGCAAGCTGCGCTCCACTGACAGTCGGGTGTGGACGGCACTGAAATCATGGCTCGACTGGCCATTGGCAAACTCTTCACCGACCTTGCTGACAATCACCCAGTCCTCACGCTGGCCGCGCAATAACGGGCCAAGGCGTTCTTCGCTGCGGCCGTAGGCCGGGGCGGTGTCGATCAGGTTGATGCCCATGTCGCGGGCGAGCTTGAGCAGCCGGCGTGCATCGTCGTCGTCAGGAATCTGGAAGCCATTGGGATACTTCACGCCCTGGTCACGGCCGAGTTTGACCGTGCCCAGGCCCAGCGGCGAAACCAGCAGGCCGGTGCTGCCCAGCGGGCGATGCAGATCGTGCAGGGTCGGTTGGCTCATCGCAGCAGTTGCTCCCAGGCTGGCACGCCCATTGGCGGTTTCGGCAATGTTGGCAGGGGCGCCGGATGGCTTGGCTGGATGCCGTCACGCGTCAGGCTGGCGATGACCCGGTCGGCGAAGTCTGGCGCCAGCGCCAGTTTGGTCGGCCAGCCCACCAGCAGGCGACCTTGCTCGGCGAGGAAGGCGTTGTCGGGACGGGTCAGCCCCGATTGCAGCGGCTCGGCGCGGTCCACGCGCAGGGTGGCCCATTGCGCGGTGCTCAGGTCGATCCATGGCAGCAACTGCCCGAGCTCGTGCTGCGCCGTGGCGATTTGCTCGGCAGGTTCGCGGGCAACGCCTTCGGCCTCGGCAATGTCGCCCCCCATGTACCAGACCCACTGACCGTCGGCCGCCGGGTGAGTGGTCACGGTCAGGCGCGGTTTGGTGCCGCCGCCCAGGCAATGGGCGTACAGCGGTTTGAGGCCCGGGCCCTTGGCGATGATCATGTGTAACGGCCGACGCTGCATGGCGGGCTGACTCAAGCCCAGTGCTTCGAGCAATGCTGCCGTACCGGCGCCGGCGCTGAGGACTATGCGCTGGGCACGAATCTCGCGCTCGTCGACCTTCAGGCCGACCAGCACATTGCCTTCCAGCAGCGGCTCGATCTTCTGCCCGGCGAGCAGGCCATCACCGGCCAGATCGGCCAGGCGCTGGATCAGACTTGGCACGTCGACCACCAATTCGGCCAGGCGATAGACCTTGCCCTTGAAGCGTTTGTCTTGCAGGGCCGGCGGCAGTTGCTCGCCCTTGACCTGATCGACACGCCCGCGCACGGCCTTGCTGGCGAAGAAGCTGGTGAGGTTGCCGGCGAGCGTGCCGGGGGACCAGAGATAGTGAGCTTCGGACAACAGGCGCACGCCGGACAGGTCCAGTTCGCCATCGCCCGCCAGCGCTTCACGCCAGCGACGCGGCATGTCGGCAATCGCCTCCGACGCCCCGGTCAGGGCGCCATGCAACGCGTACTTGGCGCCGCCGTGGATGATGCCCTGGGACTTCACGCTCTGCCCGCCGCCGAGGCTGGCGCTTTCCACCAGCACGGTCGAAAAGCCCTGGCGGCGCAGGCGCGCATTCAGCCAGAGGCCGGCGACACCAGCGCCGACAATCAGAACGTCGGTGGAAATAACGGATGGCATGCGGCGACCTCAGTGTTCAAGACGAGGGCGCAGTATACAGACTCGAAGAAAAGGGGATTTGCTGGTGATCAACAGGAGAGATGCAAAAACTTGTGGGAGCGAGCCTGCTCGCGAATGCGGTGTGTCTGGCAATACTGATGTCGACTGACACGGCCCCTTCGCGAGCAGGCTCACTCCCACAGTGGATTGTGTTCAGGCTTTAGTGCCCGGCGGTTTTGGAGAACAGTTGGATGACAACGACGCCCAGCACGATCAACGCCATCCCCAGCATCGCCGGTACATCCAGTTTCTGCCCATAGATAAACAGCGCCGCGACGCTGACCATCACGATGCCCATGCCGGCCCACACTGCGTAAGCGACGCCGACCGGAACGCTGCGCACCACCAGGGTCAGCATCCAGAAGGCAATGCCGTAACCGACGATCACCAGAACCAACGGCAGCGGCGTGCTGAAACCTTTGACGGCTTTCATCGAAACAGTCGCGATCACTTCGGCACAGATGGCGATGGCCAGGTAGTAGTAAGCGGTCATGGGTGCATCCTCGTGTGAAGTGTTGCTTTCTGAGGTCGGTATTTTAGAGACTCTTCAGATGCGGTAAAGTCATTACCTATCTGCCAGAGAGATGGGTTGGCCTATGCAATGGAATCTTGAGCAACTGCGGTTGTTTGTCAGCGTAGCGGAGCAGCGCTCGTTTTCTGCGGTGGCACGCGATCAGCGCAAGGCGCAGTCAGCGGTCAGCAGTTCGATTGCGCTGCTGGAAGAAGATCTGGGCGTGATTCTGTTCGATCGCAGCAGCGGCCGTCAGCCGAAACTTACCGAGGCCGGCAATGCCTTGCTGGAAGAGGCCCGTGAAGTGTTGCGCCAGTGCGAGCGCCTCAACGGCCGCGCATTGGCCATGATGCGCGGCCAGGAAGCGCGTTTGCGCGTGGCTCAGGATGAAGCCATGCCCTATCAGCCGATCATTGAAAGTTTCGAAGCTCTGGCGGAAAAATTTCCCAGCCTGGAAGTGCAACTGACCAGCGCTGCTCAAGGCGATGTCGCGCGCAAACTGGTGGAGCGCCGGGCCGATCTGGGGTTGCTGTTTTATCACGACCAGATCCCCGAAGCCCTTGAGCGGCGAGTGGTGGGCAGTGTCGAAATGCTCACGGTGTGCGGCGTCGGCCATCCGCTGGCGAAACAGGCTCAGGTTGATTGCCAGGCGCTGGCGCAGCATCGGCAGTTGCTGATGTCGACCCAGTCCAGCGTCTACCCCGGCAGCGAGCCGGCCAGCCCGCAAGTCTGGCGGGCCGACAGTTTCTACGTGATGGCCGAATGGCTGGTGCGCGGCCTCGGTTGGGCCTGGCTGCCCCGGCACGTGGTGCAATACCCGGCGTACCAGGGCCTGATGGTCGAACTGGACAGCGAATGGACCCCGCCGGCGCTAGTGGTGGAGTTGGTGTGGCGTCGCGATGAGCCGCTCGGCCCGGCGGCTCGTTGGCTGGCCGAACGTTTTGCCGTGCACTTGCAGGCGATCGGCGAGAAAAGCCGATAAACTCCGCCGCCATGAATAGAACTCTCTATACCGCGCTGTTTTACCTGGGGCTGCCACTGGTAGCGATTCGGCTGTGGCTGCGGGCGCGAAAGGCGCCTGCGTATGCCAAACGCATTGGCGAGCGTTTTTCCTTCGGCCTGCCGGTGATGAAGCCGGGCGGTATTTGGGTACACGCAGTGTCGGTGGGCGAAAGCATTGCGGCGGCGCCGATGATTCGCGCCTTGCTGCAACGTTATCCACAGCTGCCGATTACCGTGACCTGCATGACCCCGACTGGGTCCGAGCGCATCCAGGCGTTGTTCGCCAACGAACCGCGCATCCAGCACTGCTACCTGCCTTACGATTTGCCCTGCGCCGCCGCGCGTTTCCTTGACCGGGTCCGTCCAACGCTGGCGGTGATCATGGAAACCGAACTCTGGCCCAACCACATTCACCAATGCGCCAAGCGCGGGATTCCCGTGGCACTGGCCAATGCGCGACTGTCCGAACGCTCGGCCAAGGGTTATGGCCGCTTTCGCAAACTGACCCAGCCGATGCTCGCTGAGATGAGCTTGTTCGCGGTACAGACCGAGGCTGAAGCCCAGCGTTTTCGTGACTTGGGTGCGCGTCCTGAGACTGTAGAAGTCACCGGCTCGATCAAGTTCGACCTGACCATCGCCCCGCAATTGCTGCAGCGCGCCGTCGAACTGCGCACGCAATGGCAGACGCTTGAGCGGCCGGTCTGGATCGCCGCCAGTACCCATGAAGGCGAAGACGAAGTGGTCCTCGCGGCCCATCGTCAGTTACTGGCCAATCATCCCGATGCGTTGCTGATTCTGGTGCCACGCCATCCGGAGCGTTTCAACACGGTGTTCGAGCTGTGTCAGCAACAGGGTTTCGCCACGCTGCGGCGTTCCACAGGCGAGCCGGTGACCTCAGCCACGTCGGTGCTGGTGGGCGACACCATGGGCGAGTTGCTGTTTCTCTACGCCTTGGCAGATACCGCGTTCGTGGGGGGCAGCTTGGTGCCGAACGGCGGACATAACCTGCTGGAGCCAGCCGCGTTGGCCAAGCCGGTACTCAGCGGGCCGCACCTGTTCAACTTCCTCGAAATCGCCGCGCAGTTGCGCAGTGCCGGAGCGTTGCAGGAAGTGGAGGATGCCGAAGGCCTGGCGCTGGCGGTGCAGCGGCTGTTCGAGTTGCCGCGCGATGCGCAGCGGATGGCTGAGGCGGGGCTGAAAGTGATGCGCAGCAATCAGGGCGCGTTGCAGCGCTTGCTGGATGGGCTGGGGCGCTTGATCGGCCGCTAAAGTGTCGCGAGGGGGCATGCCCCCTCGCCGCAAGCATCACTGGGTCGGTGGTCTTGACTTGAGTTGCTGTTCCGCCGCCTTGGCCAAATCAGGTGGCAAGAAGTCCTTGTCGGGGTTGTAGTCAGCCTTGAGGTAGCGCTTCAAGTCTTCCAGGTCTCCCGGGTTCAACGTACCGGCCTGTTGTTTCAATTTCAGGTTGTCGAGGATGTAGTCGTAGCGGGTGTTGTTGTAGTCGCGTACCGAGGTGTACAGCGAGCGCTGCGCGTCCAGCACGTCAACGATGTTGCGTGTCCCCACCTGATAACCGATTTCCGTCGCTTCCACCGCACTCTGGTTGGAGATGATCGACTGCTTGCGCGCCTGTACCTGCTCAACGTCAGTGTTCACCGCGCGATGCAGGTCGCGGGTGTTTTCGACGATTTGCCGACGCAGGGATTCGCGTTGCTGCTCGGTCTGGTCCAGCTGCGCATACGATTGACGCACCTGCGAGGTGGTCAAGCCGCCGCTGTAGATCGGGATGTTCAGTTGCAGGCCGACCGTCGTTTGCTCGACGTTGCCACTGTACGGTTGACCAAAGGCGCTCGGGTTGCTGAACCCCAACGCGTCGTTGTCACCTTTTTCGTATTTCGCCACGGCATCGAGCGTCGGCAGATGACCCGACTTGCGCTGCTTGAGGGTTTCTTCGGCGGCACTGACGGCGTAGTTGCTGGCCAGCAAATTCAGGTTTTGCCGAGCCGCCGTATCGACCCAGGCTTTGGCATCGTTCGGTGTCGGAGCCAGGATCGGCAATTGATGGCTGACGCCCCAGATCGAATTGTATTGACGGTTGGTCAGGGTGATCAGCGCCTCAAACGCGTCGTCCACCTGACGCTGCGCAACGATGCGGTTGGCGCGTGCTGTGTCGTAGCTGGCTTGTGAGTTCAGCACGTCGGTCTTGTCCGACAGGCCCACGTCGAAACGCTCGTTGGACTGGTCGAGCTGGCGTTTGAACGCGGCCTCTTCAGCCTTGGTCGACGCCAGGTTGTCCTGGGTGCGCAGCACGTTGAAGTAGCTTTCAGCGGATTGCAGGATCAGGTTTTGCTCGGTGGCCGAGAGTTGCAGGGCGGCCTGTTCGTTGACTTCCTTGGCGGCCTGGAACTGGAACCAGCGATCAGCACGGAACAGCGGCTGCGCCAGGGTGGCCTGATACGAATTTGCACTGCGATTGGCCGTCGCCGAAGGCTGGTCGATCGCGGTGCGCACGCTGGCGACTTCGGCTCCACCCGACAGATTGGGCAGCAGGCCGGCGCGAGCTTGAGGCACGACTTCTTTCTGCGCGCCATATTGCGCGATGGCCGCCGCGAGGTCGGCGTTGTTGGCCTTTGCCTCCTGGTAAACGCTGACCAGGTCGTTCTTGGTCGATAAGGGCGCTTCTGCTGCCCAGCCCGTTCCATAAGACGCACAAGACACGGCAAGGGCCAGTGAAAGTTTGCGCAGCATAGGCGATCCCTAGAATTAATATTACACAAGTAATTTGAGCGCCAAGGCTAAGGCGCGGCACGTACCACGTCAACGCATGGCTTGGCGTAGCGAGTGTAGTTGTGCAATCGGGCGGCAACAATCCTGTATCTGCCATTCATCAAGGTGTTTTGTTCGGTGTTGGCGTTCTTTGTCAGTTGTGTCTAGACTGGCCGGGTTCTTGTCGGGGTGCCTTGCTATGAGGCTGAGATCGAATAATTTCGGATCCCGTTGAACCTGATCAGGTTAGCGCCTGCGTAGGGAACAAGATTTCTCGTCACCCGGCGAGTCCTCTTGTGCTTCGTCCGGGATGTTGTTCGACAATCGAACACCCCTCGAGCACTGAGCACAGCACCAACAGCGTTGTTATGGCTGATTGATCGCGTCCATTCGTTACAGGTTCGCTCCGACAAAATTCCACTGCCTGGATGCTGTCTGGAGAGCCCGTGATGACGATAAAACCAAAAAATACGATGAACCTGAGTGATTCGGCCCAAGTCGATCAACAGTCGGTTCAACCGTTTACCCGCTCGCAAAAAATCTATGTCCAGGGCTCGCGCCCCGACATCCTCGTGCCCATGCGCGAAATCAGCCTGGATGTAACGCCGACCGACTTCGGCGGCGAGATCAATGCGCCGGTGGTGGTGTACGACACCTCGGGCCCGTACACCGACCCCAACGTCATCATTGATGTGCGCAAAGGCCTGGCCGATGTGCGTTCCGCGTGGATCGAATCCCGTGGCGATACTGAACGCCTGCCGGGCCTGAGCTCCAACTTCGGCCAGGAACGCCTCGCCGATGCCGAGCTGACCAAGCTGCGCTTCGCCCACGTCAACAACCCGCGCCGCGCCAAGGCCGGGGCCAACGTCAGCCAGATGCACTATGCCCGCCAAGGCATCATCACCGCCGAGATGGAATACGTCGCCATCCGCGAAAACATGAAGCTGGAAGTGGCCCGTGCCGCCGGCCTGCTGGACCAGCAACACGCCGGCCACAGCTTCGGCGCCAGCGTGCCGAAAATCATCACCCCTGAATTCGTCCGTGACGAGATCGCCCGTGGTCGCGCGATCATTCCGGCCAACATCAACCACACCGAACTGGAACCGATGATCATCGGCCGTAACTTCCTGGTGAAGATCAACGGCAACATCGGCAACAGCGCACTGGGTTCGTCCATTGAAGAAGAAGTGGCGAAACTGACCTGGGGCATTCGCTGGGGTTCGGACACGGTCATGGACTTGTCCACCGGCAAACACATTCACGAAACCCGCGAGTGGATCATCCGTAACTCGCCAGTGCCGATCGGCACCGTGCCGATTTATCAGGCCCTGGAAAAAGTCGGCGGCGCGGCCGAAGACCTGACCTGGGAGCTGTTCCGCGACACGCTGATCGAGCAGGCCGAGCAGGGCGTTGACTACTTCACCATCCACGCCGGCGTGCTGCTGCGCTACGTGCCGCTGACCGCCAAGCGCGTGACCGGGATCGTTTCCCGTGGCGGTTCGATCATGGCCAAGTGGTGCCTGGCGCACCACAAGGAAAACTTCCTCTACACCCATTTCGAAGACATCTGCGAAATCATGAAGGCCTACGACGTCAGCTTCTCGCTGGGCGATGGCCTGCGTCCGGGTTCGATTGCCGACGCCAACGACGCTGCACAATTCGGCGAGCTGGAAACCCTCGGCGAGCTGACCAAGATCGCCTGGAAACACGACGTGCAGTGCATGATCGAAGGCCCGGGCCACGTGCCGATGCAGTTGATCAAAGAGAACATGGACAAGCAGCTGGAATGCTGTGACGAGGCGCCGTTCTACACCCTCGGCCCGCTGACCACCGACATCGCGCCGGGTTACGATCACATCACCTCCGGGATCGGTGCGGCGATGATCGGCTGGTTCGGTTGCGCGATGCTGTGCTACGTGACGCCGAAGGAACACTTGGGCCTGCCGAACAAGGATGACGTGAAGACCGGGATCATCACCTACAAGATCGCCGCGCATGCCGCCGATCTGGCGAAGGGGCATCCGGGCGCACAGATTCGCGACAATGCCTTGAGCAAGGCGCGGTTCGAATTCCGTTGGGAAGACCAGTTCAACCTCGGCCTGGATCCGGACACCGCCCGTTCGTATCACGATGAAACCCTGCCGAAGGATTCGGCCAAGGTCGCGCACTTCTGCTCCATGTGCGGGCCGAAATTCTGCTCGATGAAAATCACCCAGGAAGTCCGTGAATACGCGGCCAACCAGCGGATCGAAACCGTGGATGCCGAGGTCGCCCAGGGATTGGCGGAACAGGCTGAACGGTTCAAGCAGGAAGGCAGTCAGCTGTACAAGAAGGTTTGATCTGACCTGAATAAGGAGGGGCCTGAAAGGGCCCCTTCGCGAGCAGGCTCGCTCCCACATTGGAATGCATTCTCCTGTGGGAGCGAGCCTGCTCGCGAATAGGATCAAAAGAACAACAAATGTCCCTCTGAGATAACACCCTTGAGCATTCAACCGAGTACGTATTCCCCCGACATCGCCGTGCCAACCGACAAACGCGTCTTCGGCGGCCGTGATCTGTTTTCCCTGTGGTTTTCCCTCGGCATCGGCCTGATGGTGCTGCAGACCGGCGCCTTGCTCGCGCCGGGCCTGGGCCTGTCCGGCTCGCTGCTGGCAATCTTCCTCGGCACCCTGGTCGGCGTTTTGCTGCTGGCCGCCGTCGGCGTGATCGGCAGCGACACCGGCCTGTCGTCGATGGCCGCGCTCAAACTCAGCCTCGGCAAACGTGGCGCGAGCCTGCCGGCCGTGCTGAACCTGCTGCAACTGATCGGTTGGGGCTCGTTCGAAATCATTGTCATGCGCGACGCCGCCAGCCTGCTCGGCGCGCGTGCATTCAGCGAAGGCAGCCTGCTGTCGAATCCGCTGCTCTGGACAGTTTTCTTCGGTGGTTTGGCGACCTTGCTGGCCGTCAGCGGTCCTCTGACATTCGTGCGGCAGATCCTGCGCAAGTGGGGCATCTGGCTGTTGCTGGCGGCGTGCATCTGGCTGACCTGGAACCTGTTCGCCAAAGCCGATCTGGGCGCTTTGTGGGCGCAGGCCGGTGATGGTTCGATGCCGTTCGCCGTGGGCTTCGACATTGCTATCGCGATGCCGCTGTCGTGGCTGCCGCTGATTGCCGACTACTCGCGTTTCGGCAAGCGTGCGAAAAACGTCTTCGGCGGCACCGCGCTGGGCTTCTTTATCGGTAATTTCTGGCTGATGAGCCTGGGCGTGGCCTACACCCTGGCGTTCGCGCCGAGCGGTGAAGTGAATGCCTTGTTGCTGGCGCTGGCAGGTGCGGGTCTGGGCATTCCGTTGCTGCTGATCCTGTTGGATGAGTCGGAAAACGCCTTCGCCGACATTCACTCGGCGGCTGTCTCCAGCGGGATTCTGTTGCGTCTGAAGGTCGAGCATCTGGCCTTGGCCATCGGCGTGATTTGCACACTGATCGCGTGCCTGGCGCCATTGGCCCAGTACCAGAACTTCCTGCTGTTGATCGGTTCGGTGTTTGCGCCGCTGTTCGGCGTGGTGCTGGTGGATCACTTCATCCTGCGCAAGCGTTCGGCTCAAGTGGCGTCAGCCGCGTTGCGCTGGCCGGCGTTGCTCGCCTGGTTGGGCGGGGTGAGCACCTATCACTTGCTGGCCAATCTGTATCCGGACATCGGCGCAACCCTGCCGTCGTTGATTCTGGCAGGGCTGCTGCAGCTGGTGCTGGGCCGGGCCTTCAGTTACGGCCGGGAAACAGCTCGGGCTTGATGATGCCATTCAGGCGTGGGTAGGGGATCTTCAGTTCGACATGGCCCAGCGCGTAAGGCGCGATGGTGCTGGTTTCGTACTTGAGGATCACCCCGCCGTAGGTCAGCGCCACGTTCTGGGTTTTCTGGAACGGCCAGCTCTTCACGAACTCCGGTTCCTGATCGAGCTTGGTGCTGATCAGCCAGCTGTTGTGCGCCACTTGCGCGGCTTTCCAGAACGCTTCTTCCTGACCCGGCACCAACATGTCCGACAGCGTCAGCACTTTGTGCTGCTGGCGGGAATAGTTGATAAAGCTGCGGCCCGGGGTGCCATGTGCGCCGCCGGTGTCCAGGTAGCTGGAAAATTCAACGATCACCAAGCCGTCATGCTGCTCACGTACCTTGGCTTGCAAGTAACTGCTGTAGCGCGGACCGGCGGTGCGCAAAAACTCATCGCGATAGGCCGTCAATGTCGGTGCCACCGGGGTGTCCGGTGTGGTGCGGGTCATTTGCAGCAGGCGTTTTTCGACGATACCGTCAAGCTGCGGTTCGGCAGGGAAGCGCAGTGTATCGATGTTCACCAGCGGGCAATCGGGAGTGGTGCAGCCCGGTTTCAGGGTTTCGGTAGCGTCGCGGGTGGTTTCCAGCGGCGCCCGGTAGTTGGGCTGAAACAGACTCTGGCAGGCGCCCAGCGTCAGGGCGATTGCGGCCACGGAGGCAATTTTAAAAAGCGACATGGGCGTCCTTTGTAAAACAGGGAAAGGCAAAAAGTTATCCGCTTCGACTCTCAACGAAGCAGTCAGTTCGCCACTAAGCTAATTAGAGTTGGTTTCGCCCTCACCGTCTATCCCGCTGACGGGAAAGGGGCTGCATCAAATGTCGCAGGCGCGTTAGGATGGCGCGAAGTCGAGGTTGCAAGTCACCAACAGGAGCCTCGTAACGGATTTGCAGTAAAGAGGATTGTCATGACTGATTTTGCCAACGCCATTCCGACCGCCGTTGATATCGTTCGGCGCGAAAAGTGCTACGAGGGCTTTTACAAGCTCGACCGTGTGCACTTGCGCCACGAGTTGTTCGCCGGCGGCATGAGTCGCGAAATCAATCGTGAAGTGTTCGTGCGCCACGATGCGGTGTGCGTGCTGCCATACGATCCCCAGCGCGACGAAGTGGTGTTGATCGAGCAGTTTCGCGTCGGCGCCATGGGCAAGACCGACAACCCCTGGTTGATCGAACTGGTCGCTGGTCTGATCGACAAGGAAGAAGTGCCGGAAGAAGTTGCTCACCGCGAAGGGCAGGAGGAAGCTGGGCTTATGTTCGGGGCGCTCTGGCCGATGCTCAAATATTTCCCGTCGCCGGGCGGCAGCAATGAATTCGTGCACCTGTTCCTGGGGCGTTGCGACACGAATGGGGTTGGCGGCCTGCATGGGCTGGAGGAAGAAGCTGAAGATATCCGCGTCACGGTCTGGGCGTTAGAAGATGCCTTGCAAGCCGTGCGTGACGGACGAATTGCCAACGCGGCCAGCATCATTGCCTTGCAATGGTTAGCTTTAAACCGCGCTGAAGTGAGGGGGTTATGGTCGTAAACAAGCTGCGCGATCGCTATCGGGTGGACCTTGCGGGGCTGCAAGCTTCCTGTGAGGCGAACTACGCGCGCTTGATGCGACTGCTGCCGGACATGCGCGACGAGCCGGCGGCGCGGCGCATTGCCGTGACGCATGGCGAACAGATGCTCGGCGTGCTGGCGCTGGAAGTGCTGCAGGTCTGTCCGTACACCACGACCCTGCAAGTGCGCCAGGAGCACAGCCTGCCGTGGCTGCCAATTCCGCAACTGGAAGTGCAGGTCTACCACGACGCCTGCATGGCCGAAGTGGTCAGCGCCGAACATGCACGACGTTTTCGCGGCATCTATCCTTACCCGAACGCCTCGATGCACCAACCGGATGAAAAGGCCCAGTTGAATATGTTTCTGGGTGAGTGGCTGAGCCATTGCCTGGCCTGCGGGCACGAATACGCCGTCGTTCGCTAGTTGTGAACTGCGTCAGGTTCACAGGTTTCCCCTTTTGAGCGTCCCCCAGCATAATTGCGGCACCTATCCACCCCCGTGATTCAGCCCTGGGAGAACGCCTTGCCGAGCGTATCCACATTGACCACCGCCGATTCGGCGTTGCTGGTGCAACTCTCCGACAGCCACCTGTTCGCCGAAGCGGGCGGCACGTTGCTGGGCATGAACACGCGGGACAGCCTGCAAAAAGTCATCGAGCTGGTGCAGGCTCAGCAGCCGCAGATCGACCTGATCATTGCCAGTGGCGATCTGTCCCAGGACGGGACGCTGGAGTCCTACCAGCAGTTTCGCGACATGACCGGCCAGCTCGATGCGCCGGCGCGCTGGATTCCCGGCAATCACGATGAGCCACACATCATGGCCGAGGCGGCGGTGCAAAGCGCATTGCTGGAACCGGTAGTGGATGTTGGCAACTGGCGAGTCACCTTGCTTGATTCCGCCGTGCCGGGTTCGGTGCCGGGGTTTTTGCAGGATGAGCAGTTGCAGTTGCTGGCTCGATCATTGAGTGAGGCGCCGGAGCGGCATCATCTGGTGTGTTTTCACCATCACCCGGTGTCGATTGGCTGTGCGTGGATGGAGCCGATCGGGTTGCGCAATCCTGAGGCACTGTTTGCAGTGCTGGATCGTTTTCCGCAGGTGCGGGCGGTTTTATGGGGGCATGTGCATCAGGAAATCGACCAGGTGCGTAACGGCGTTCGACTGATTGCCTCGCCGTCGACCTGCATTCAGTTCGAGCCGGGCAGTGATGATTTCAAGGTCGGGGAGCAGGCGCCGGGGTATCGCTGGTTGCGGTTGTTGCCGGATGGGCAGATTGAAACCGGTGTCGAACGGGTCACCGGGTTTGATTTTCAGGTTGATTACGGCTCTGACGGTTACTGAGTATCCAGTGCGACCGCGTCGCGGCCTTCGCGAGCAGGCTCGCTCCCACAGGGGGCGCATTCCAATGTGGGAGCGAGCCTGCTCGCGAAGGCGTCCGCAAAGTCGACCCAATTCCAGCAGATATCCCCGATCCCCCCGACTCCCTGTAAACTGCGCCTCTTTACCCGACGCACAGGGAGCTCAAATGTCTGGTTCGATCCTTTATATCCACGGTTTCAACAGCGCGCCTTCGTCGAAAAAGGCCACGCAGTTGATGCAGGTGATGGACCGACTCGGCCTGAGCGATCAACTGCGCGTACCCGCCTTGCATCACCACCCGCGCGAGGCCATCGGTCAGCTGGAACAGGCGATTGAAGAGCTGGGGCGGCCACTGCTGGTCGGCAGCTCACTCGGCGGCTACTATGCGACTCACTTGGCCGAGCGTCATGGCCTCAAGGCTTTGCTGATCAACCCGGCCGTCAGTCCGCACCGGATGTTCGACGGGTACCTGGGAACGCAGAAAAACCTGTATACCGATGAGGCCTGGGAATTGACCCACGACCACGTGACGGCCCTGGCCGAGCTGGAAGTGCCGGCGCCCCGGGACCCGCAGCGGTATCAGGTGTGGTTGCAGACCGGTGACGAAACGCTGGACTATCGCCTCGCCCAGCAGTATTACCGGGCCTGTGCCTTGCGCATCCAGGCCGGCGGCGACCATAGTTTCCAGGGTTTTGCCACGCAATTGCCGGCGATGCTGAGTTTTGCCGGTATCGGCGCAGATTTGTATCAGGCGATCGATTTCACAGCACTGTGAACCGTCGCCTCTATTTCACGAACATTTGACGACGAGACCCCATGGCCACTCCCAGCGCTAGCTCTTATAACGCAGACGCCATCGAAGTCCTCTCGGGCCTCGACCCGGTGCGTAAACGCCCCGGCATGTACACCGACACCAGTCGGCCGAACCACCTTGCCCAGGAAGTCATCGACAACAGTGTCGACGAAGCCTTGGCCGGGCATGCGACGTCGGTGCAGGTCATCCTGCACGCCGATCACTCCCTGGAAGTCAGCGATGACGGCCGTGGCATGCCGGTGGACATTCACCCGGAAGAGGGCGTGTCCGGAGTCGAACTGATCCTCACCAAGCTTCATGCGGGCGGCAAGTTTTCCAACAAGAACTACCAGTTCTCCGGCGGTCTGCACGGGGTGGGTATTTCCGTGGTCAACGCCTTGTCGAACGAAGTCCGGGTGCGCGTAAAGCGTGACGGCAACGAATACCAGATGACCTTCGCCGACGGTTACAAGAAAACCGAGTTGGAAGTCATTGGCACCGTCGGCAAGCGCAACACCGGTACCAGCGTGTTCTTCGCGCCGGACCCGAAGTACTTCGATTCGCCGAAATTCTCCATCAGCCGCCTCAAGCACGTGCTCAAGGCCAAGGCCGTTCTGTGCCCGGGGCTGCTGGTCAGTTTTGAAGACAAGGCCACCGGCGAAAAAGTCGAATGGCATTACGAAGATGGCCTGCGTTCCTACCTGGTGGATGCGGTCAACGGCTTCGAACGTCTGCCGGACGAGCCGTTCTGCGGCAGCCTCGCCGGTAATAAAGAAGCGGTTGATTGGGCGTTGCTGTGGTTGCCGGAAGGTGGCGACAGCGTGCAGGAAAGCTACGTCAACCTGATCCCGACGGCCCAGGGCGGTACTCACGTCAACGGCCTGCGTCAGGGTTTGCTCGATGCGATGCGCGAATTCTGTGAGTTCCGCAGTCTGCTGCCACGCGGCGTGAAGCTGGCGCCGGAAGACGTCTGGGAACGCATCGCCTTCGTGCTGTCGATGAAAATGCAGGAGCCACAATTCTCCGGCCAGACCAAAGAGCGTTTGTCGTCCCGTGAAGCGGCGGCCTTCGTCTCCGGTGTGGTCAAGGACGCGTTCAGCCTGTGGCTCAACGCCAACCCGGAAACCGGCATGCTCCTGGCGGAATTGGCGATCAACAACGCCGGCCGCCGCCTCAAGGCGAGCAAGAAGGTCGAGCGCAAGCGCATCACCGCAGGGCCGGCGCTGCCGGGCAAACTGGCCGATTGCGCCGGGCAGGACCCGATGCGTTCCGAGCTGTTCCTGGTGGAAGGTGATTCCGCCGGCGGTTCCGCCAAGCAAGCGCGGGACAAAGAGTTTCAAGCGATCCTGCCGTTGCGCGGCAAGATCCTGAACACCTGGGAAGTCGATGGCAGCGAAGTGCTGGCCAGCCAGGAAGTGCACAACATCGCCGTGGCCATCGGTGTCGATCCGGGCTCGGCGGACATCGCGCAGCTGCGTTACGGCAAGATCTGCATCCTTGCCGACGCCGACTCCGACGGTCTGCACATTGCCACGCTGCTGTGCGCCTTGTTCGTCCAGCATTTCCGCCCGTTGGTGGATGCCGGTCACGTCTACGTCGCGATGCCGCCGCTGTACCGCATCGACTTGGGCAAGGAGATTTACTACGCCCTGGACGAAGCCGAGCGTGATGGCATTCTCGATCGACTGGTCGCCGAGAAGAAACGCGGCAAGCCGCAGGTCACCCGATTTAAAGGCCTGGGTGAAATGAACCCGCCGCAGCTGCGCGAAACCACCATGGACCCGAACACTCGGCGCCTGGTGCAACTGACGCTGGAAGACTTCGAAGCCACTTCGGAAATGATGGATATGCTGCTGGCGAAGAAACGCGCCGGTGACCGCAAGTCCTGGCTGGAATCCAAGGGCAACCTGGCCGAGGTTCTTGGTTGATGCGGCTTGGCTTTGCCCTGGCGTGTGCGTTACTTCTGACCCCGGTTCTGGCCTTGGCTGAACCGGCACCAGAATTGCGCGTGATCTCCGAGCATCCGGTTGACGGTATGCGCGGTGGCAACCTGTCGGGGCTGGCCCAATGCGGCAAGGACTTGTGGACGGTCTCTGATCGCGACGATGATCAAATCTACCGCCTCGATACCAGCAACCCGACCTGGCAGGCCGAAACCGTGGGCATCGGCGTACCGCCGGTGCCGGACACCGGTTTGCCTTGGGGTTTGCGTTCGCGAACCTGGGTGGCGTCGTTCGTGCGGGGCGGCGATCTGGATTTTGAGGGCATTACCTGCGACAGCGCCGGCAACCGCTACATCGTCAGCGAAGGTCATGCGGCCGTCCTCCTGGTGCCTCCCACTGGGCCGGCGAGCTGGCTGAAAATCTCGCCGATGCTGGTTCGCGAAGCGCGGGCCAGCGGCATGCTGTTGCAGTTCAATGCGCTGTTCGAGGGCCTGGTGATCAATCCTGCGGGTGATCAGATGTGGTTTGCTGCCGAACGTCAAAGCCGCGGTTTGTTGACGATCAAGCGTAAACAGACCGTTTGGGATTGCGACGGTGGCTGTGTGCTGTTGAGCGAAGCGGGGATGGAAATGCAGCCGCCGCAGTTCCCTCATGCCAGACCGGTCAACCGGGATTTCTCTGACCTGTCATTGTTCAACGGCAAGTTGTTTACCCTTGAACGCAACGCCTATCAGATTTGTCGCCGTGACCCGCAGACGGCCAAGGTCGAACGCTGCTGGTCGTATGCGGCCGAGTTGTTGCAGGAAAACCGTCGTTATTCGCAAAATTATGGGCTGGAAGAGGCGTTGATCATTGACGCTGACGGTGCCTGGATCGGCGTCGACAACAATTTCGGGCCCCGTGCCGATGGCGAAGTCCGCCCGGTTGTCTGGCGCTTCGCCGCGCCTGAAGGTGGCTGGAGCGCGAAGCCGTGAGTCAACAACCGCCGGGCAAGCGCGCCGGTCGAGTGTTGATGGTGCTGGCCTGGTGCGCGGCACTGTTTCTGGCCACGCGGTTTTTCGGGCAGTGGGAAGAGCGGCAGCAAAACCCGAATGTGGTGGTCAGTTCCGAACAGGGTGACGGGTTTATCGAAGTGAAACTGGTCAGCAACGGCCAAGGGCATTTTGTCGCCAGCGGTGCGATCAACGGCCATCCGGTGGATTTCATGCTCGATACCGGGGCGACGGATGTGTCGATTCCGGCCAGTGTGGCCGAGGGATTGAAACTGGAACAAGGCTTCGGGGTGACCCTGAGCACGGCCAATGGTCTGAGCGAGGGCTATCGAACCCGCATCGACCGGCTGCAGCTGGGCGACATTGTGTTGCGTGATGTTCGCGCGCTGGTCGCACCCGGCCTGGAAGGCAAACAGGTGCTGCTCGGCATGAGCGCACTGAACAAACTTGAATTTACCCAGCGCGGTGGCACCATGCTGCTGCGCCAGACAACGAACCGATGAGGCCCGCATGAGCGACTCCCTTGATCTCAGCCTGGACGGTGTAGAACGCCGGTCACTGGCTGACTTCACCGAAAATGCCTACCTCAACTACTCCATGTACGTGATCATGGACCGTGCCTTGCCGCATATCGGCGACGGCCTGAAACCGGTACAGCGACGCATCATCTACGCGATGAGCGAGTTGGGGCTGGACGCCGATTCCAAGCACAAGAAATCGGCGCGTACCGTCGGTGACGTGCTCGGCAAGTTCCACCCGCACGGCGACTCGGCCTGCTACGAAGCCATGGTCCTGATGGCCCAGCCGTTCAGCTACCGCTACACGCTGGTCGACGGTCAGGGTAACTGGGGTGCGCCGGATGATCCCAAGTCCTTCGCCGCCATGCGTTACACCGAAGCACGGCTGTCGCGTTATTCCGAAGTGCTGCTCAGTGAATTGGGCCAGGGCACCGCGGACTGGGGCCCGAACTTCGACGGCACCCTCGACGAGCCGCTGGTGTTGCCGGCACGTTTGCCGAACATCCTGCTCAACGGCACCACCGGCATCGCCGTGGGCATGGCCACCGACGTACCGCCGCACAACCTGCGCGAAGTCGCGACGGCGTGCGTGCGTTTGCTTGATGAGCCCAAAGCCACGGTCGAACAGCTCTGTGAACACATCCAGGGCCCGGATTACCCGACCGAAGCGGAAATCATCACCCCGCGCGCCGACCTGCTGAAAATGTACGAAACCGGCAAGGGCTCGGTGCGCATGCGCGCCGTGTACCACATCGAAGACGGCGACATCATTGTCACCGCCCTGCCGCACCAGGTGTCCGGTGCCAAGGTGCTGGAACAGATCGCCGCGATGATGCAGGCCAAGCCGTCCAAGGCCCCGCAGATCGCTGACCTGCGCGATGAGTCCGACCACGAAAACCCGTGCCGCATCGTGATCATTCCCGGCGCGCGCAAAAACTTTGACCACGATGCACTGATGACGCACCTGTTCGCCAGCACCGAGCTGGAGTCGAGCTACCGCGTCAACATCAACATCATTGGCCTGGACGGCAAGCCGCAGCTGAAAAACCTGCGGGCGCTGCTGGTCGAGTGGCTGGAATTCCGTGTGCAGACCGTGCGTCGCCGCCTGCAATTCCGCCTCGATAAGGTCGAGCGTCGCCTGCACCTGTTGGACGGTTTGTTGATCGCCTACCTCAACCTGGATGAAGTGATTCATATCATCCGTACCGAGGAGCATCCAAAGGCCGCCCTGATCGCGCGTTTCGCCCTGAGCGAAATCCAGGCCGACTACATCCTCGACACCCGTTTGCGTCAGTTGGCGCGACTGGAAGAGATGAAGTTGCGTGCCGAGCAGGATGAACTGCTCAAGGAACAAGCCAAGCTGCAAGCGCTGCTGAGCAGCGAAGCCAAGCTGAAAAAACTGGTGCGCACCGAGCTGATCAAGGACGCCGAAACCTATGGCGACGACCGTCGTTCGCCGATTGTCGAGCGCGCCGAGGCCAAGGCCCTGACCGAACACGACCTGCTGCCGAACGAGAAAGTGACGGTCGTGCTGTCGGAAAAAGGCTGGGTCCGCTCTGCCAAAGGTCACGAAATCGACGCCACCGGGCTTTCCTACAAGGCCGGGGACGGTTTCAAGGCCCTGGCGGCCGGGCGCTCCAACCAGTTTGCGGTGTTTATCGACTCCACCGGTCGTAGTTATTCGGTGGCGGCGCACACGTTGCCATCGGCCCGTGGCCAGGGCGAACCGCTGACCGGTCGTCTGACGCCACCGCCAGGTGCGAGCTTCGAATGCGTGTTGATGCCGGAAGACGATTCGCTGTACGTGATCGCTTCCGACGCCGGGTATGGTTTCGTGGTCAAAGGTGAAGATTTCCAGGCCAAGAACAAGGCCGGCAAGGCGTTGCTGAGCCTGCCGAGCAACTCGAAAGTCATACTTCCGCGCCCGGTAGCGGATCGCGAGAGCAACTGGCTGGCCTCGGTCACGACCGAAGGTCGCCTGCTGATCTTCAAGATCAGCGACCTGCCACAATTAGGTAAGGGCAAAGGCAACAAGATCATCGGCATCACCGGTGAGCGTGTGGCCAATCGCGAAGAATATGTCACGGACATCGCCGTGCTGCCGGAGGGTGCCACTTTGGTGCTGCAGGCCGGGAAACGTACCTTGTCACTGAAAGCAGACGACCTCGAACACTACAAAGGTGAGCGTGGACGTCGTGGTAACAAATTGCCACGTGGCTTCCAGAGGGTAGATGCGCTGCTCGTCGAAAACCTCAATTAAGCGTCCTAGAGCGCTCGATCTACGATTTAACGCGTAGATCGACGCATTGGCGCTGGAGTCGGAACGCATATTCACGGATGATATGGCCTTTCAAGCGCCGGCGTGGCCGAGCGTTCTTCATATTTATTGAGTATTTTCACTGTGGTCAGCCTTGTGGCGGCCACCTGGATGGGACGATGACTGCTCTGCGCCTTCCTTTTATTTTGATGCTCGCTGGCGTTTTAGGCCTGGCGGGTTGCAGCGTTCACCAGCCGGTGTCGCTGTATCAACTGGACAGCGGAAGTCCGGTTGCGCCTGCGCAAAGCGCGGGCATGGCGGTATTGTTGGGCCCGGTAACTGTTGCTGATTACCTGCAACGCGAAACCCTGTTGCAGCGTCAGCCCGATGGCAGCCTTCAGGCGTCGACCGACGGTCGTTGGGCCGGGAGCTTGTCTTCGGACATCGATCAGTTGTTGCTGCGTCAGGTGGCCGGTCGTCTGGACAGTCAGCGCGTTGTGCTGGCGCCTGCGACCCTCGGCTTCACGCCGGATGTTCAAGTGCTGCTGACGATTACGCGCCTGGACTCCGGTGAGTCGCAACCGGCAATCCTCGATGCGCAATGGCGTTTGATCGACCGTCGTGGCCAGGTTCGCGATAACCGCATCATTCATTTGCAGGAACAGCACGCGGGCGGTACAGCGGCGCAGGTTCAGGCTCAGGGTGTGCTGTTGCAGCGTCTGGCGGAGCAATTGTCGGTGGCGTTGAAGCCATTGGCTAATCAGCCGCCGATTGCTGAAGCGCCAAAGAAACCGGCTGCCAAGCCTGTGGCTCCGGCGGCAGAGCAAGAGAAACAACCGAAGATCCCGATGGCTTCGCCGATCCGGACCGATATGGAAGTGTTCAGGTTCTGAGCCTGGACTGATCCAAGACAAAGCCCGCCTTGTGCGGGCTTTGTTGTTTCTGCAGGCTGGAGGTCTTCGGTGCTGCTGAGGGCCCTTTCGCGAGCAGGCTCGCTCCCACAGTGGATCTCTGATGACCACAGAATCTGTGTCCACAGACGATCCCTGTGGGAGCGAGCCTGCTCGCGAAGGGGCCAGAACAGATAACAAAAAACCCGCAGATGATCACTCATCTGCGGGTTTCTTTTGCATCTCGGCTAGTGCTTACGCCCGTCGTTCATGCATCCGTGCCAACTGCCGCTCCAGCATCGATGGATAAGGCTCCATCAACCGCTCCACGCAGCAAGCGCCCTCAGGGCTGGCAATCGGACGAATCCGTGCACGCTGACGGATCAGCGCATCGTCACTGATCTTGCGCTCCACCAGCAGGAGGTTGCGGCTGTGTTGCGACAGGGCCAGGGCGTCCTGAGCGGATTCGGTCAGCAGCAAGTCGATCTGACTCATACCGAACAATTCCTCGCCCAGCGTCAGGCCCAGCTGCAATTGCAGGGTGATGCCGCTGTCCGCGACTTCGATCTGCAATTGATGGCCCAGGGCCCGCAGCAGCTCACCGCAGCAGATGGCGTTGGTCAGGTAGTCGTCGCCGCTGTCTTCGGTGTGGAACAGCATCAGCGTGCTGCCATCGTTCAGGGTATGCAGTTCACTCTGGTAGAGCGAAGCGGCCTGATCGAGGCAGTCGCGATAGCGCTTCAGCAATTCTTCCAGGCGTGTGCGAGGCAGGCGACGCAGTTGATCCTGGGCGCCCAGTTGCACGGCCAGGACTGCACTGTGTTGCGGCACGTTCGAGATCACCGGTTTTGCGACCGGTTTCGGCGCGCTGGCGGCGGACTCGTCACGCAGATCGGCAAACGCGTCATCGTCGTCATCGTCTTCAGCGGTGCTGACAATGTGCCGCGGCGCCGGTTTGAGTGCGGCCACAGGCTTGGTTTCGTCGAAACTCGGGTCACGCAAGTTGCGCACTTCGAAGGACGGCTCGTTGTCGTCCGCGTCTTCGTAGTCGCTGTCGTCGTACTCGGGCTCTGGCGCAGGCTCTGGTTCGGCGGGCTCCGGCGCGAAATTGGCGTGCAGCTGACGGGCAAGGTCGCCGATTTCATCCTGGCGCTCGGTGGCCGGGGTGTATTCGTCGATATTGCGCAGCCACACGCGCAATTGCAGCAGTGGCGTGGAGATATGCCGACCCAGTCGCAGGCTCAAGGCCAGGGACAGGGCGAGCAGAATCGCACTCAAAATGCCCATGCTTTGCAGGCTGATGGTCATCGGCTGCTGGAACTGATCCATGTCCAGGCTGATGCGCAGTTGCCCGGCGGTCACGTCCTGGAACGTGATCTTGCTCTGGTACATGCCCTCGGCTTCGCCCAACAGGCTGTGCTTGGGGCGCTGACCGGCTTCGGCGAGGATGCGGTTATCCACGCTATAAATGGCGGCGTGGGCCACCAGTTTATTCTTGGTCAGGTTGTTGAGCAGCACGTTGAGGCTGAGGATGTCGTTGGACACCAACAGCTCCGTGGCGGACGTGGCGGTCTGCGTGGTCAGGCTTTCGCCCAGCGCATCAGCCTGCTCGTGCATGGCCTGCTTGAACTGCAAACCCATCACGCAGGCGTAGATCACCAGGGCCAGAGCGACCAGGATCACGTTATGGCTGGCGATGCGCAATGCAATCGGTACACGGCGATGGCGCAGTGCCCGGAAGATCAGCAGAAAGAAGTTATCGGTTTTTACTGGCGTGGGCCGGTTCACTTGAGCTCGGCTCTTTTGTCCGTGAAGTTGACGCGCAGTATAGCGACAGGCCCTAGACCGGCAAAGCGCTCACGGTGCCCGATGGTCACTGAAAGTGGGTAGAATGCGGTTTTTTTCCACTTGCGGGGGTGCGCCTTGCGCGAAATCGTCCTGATAAACATCACGGGAGTCGACCGTCCGGGTCTGACTGCGGCCATTACCGGCGTTCTGGCCCAGGGTGGTGTGAACATTCTCGACATCGGTCAGGCGGTGATCCACGACACCCTGTCGTTTGGCATCCTGGTTGAAATTCCTGGTACCGAGCAAGGCAAATCGGTGCTCAAGGACATCCTGTTCAAGGGCTACGAGCTCGACCAGCAGGTGCGTTTCACGCCGGTGTCCGAAGAGGATTACCAGCAGTGGGTCGGCAATCAGGGCAAAAAGCGCCACATCGTGACGCTATTGACCCGCAAAGTGACCGCCGGGCAATTGCAGGCCGTGAGCTCGATCACCGCCAAATATGGCCTGAACATCGATCACATCGATCGCTTGTCCGGGCGCATGCCACTGGACACTCCAGCCGACAAGGGCAAGGGCTGCATCGAGTTTTCCGTGCGTGGCGAAGCGGCTGATCCGCAGGCGTTGCGGGCCGAGTTCCTCAGCGTTGCGCAGGAACTGAACGTCGACATCGCCTTTCAGGAAGACTCGCTGTTCCGTCGCAACCGTCGCCTGGCGGTGTTCGACATGGACTCGACCCTGATCGAAGCCGAAGTCATCGACGAACTGGCCAAGGCGGCTGGCGTGGGCGATCAGGTGTCTGAAATCACCGAGCGGGCGATGGCCGGCGAGCTGGACTTCCGCGCGAGCTTCAAAGAGCGTCTGGCCTTGCTCAAAGGCCTGGACGTCAGCGTGCTGGATTCGATTGGTGCGTCCCTGCGCCTGACCGAAGGGGCCGAAACCCTGTTCGCCGAACTCAAGCGCCTGGGTTACAAGACCGCGATTCTGTCGGGTGGCTTCACCTACTTCGCCAAGCAATTGCAGGCCAAGTTGGGCATTGACTACGTATTTGCCAACGAACTGGAAGTGGTCGACGGCAAGGTCACCGGTGTGGCGGTCGAGCCGATTGTCGATGCGCAGCGCAAGGCGGATCTACTGCGCGAGCTGGCGCATAAAGAAGGTTTGCGTCTGGAGCAGACCATCGCGGTCGGCGACGGCGCCAACGATCTGCCGATGCTGGCGATTGCCGGGTTGGGCGTGGCGTTCCGCGCCAAGCCGTTGGTGAAGCAGTCGGCGAAGCAGGCGATTTCCACGCTTGGGCTGGATGGCGTGCTGTACCTGTTGGGTTTCCGCGATCGCGACGGGCAGCTCTGATTTCTCGCTTGCGTGATCGGGCCTCTTCGCGAGCAGGCTCGCTCCCACATTTGATCTGCTGTGAACACACCACTCGTGAACGCCAGTGATCTATTGTGGGAGCGAGCCTGCTCGCGAAGGACGCGCCGCGGTCCTTCAGGCCGCACTCAAAGCGAAGGCCACAACGAATCAAACACCTCCTCAACGCCGCTCCCCGCGGCGTTGTCGTTTCTGCTCGCTTCCAGCGACCGATAAGCAAACTGATTAAAACTGTTGGTGCTCGCCACCCGCCGATCCAGCCCGGCCCGGCGTTCCTGGCCGTTGGTGTTGATCAGCACCTTATTGCCTTCCTGAAACGGCAGGCGCGGGGCGAGCACGGTGGCGGGCAGGTCGATGGCGCTGATTTGCGGCAGCAACAAGCCACGCAAGTAATGGCTGTGGTCATCACTGTTGCGCACCAATTGCAGCCCGCAAGGCTCGGCGAAGGGCGCGACCAGCTCGATGCCCATCTGCGTACCGCCACCGCGCACTTGGCGAATCCAGCGCACGACCGCAATGCTCCAGCCTTTATTGACTGAATCCTCGATCCCGACCATTTCCCCGGCCTGTAGCTCGGCGGGCACCGCGTTGGGCCAGGCCAGGCAATAACCACCGGGGCTGTGATTGATGACGGGCAGGGCATAGGTCGGAAAATGCCGGTTGCTGTCGGCCTCTTGGCTGTCGTCGTTTTGCAGTTGCGGGTATTCAATTTCCTCGTAGGGCAGCAAGGCATCGCCCGTGCCCTGTGATGCGGCATCGAACGCCTGATGCCAAGGGTCGCTGTCCCGACTGGCCGCAGGCATTGCCGAAAACTGCGCGAGCCGGTTGCCAGGGTTTTTCAACAGGTCGCTGAATGAGCGCTGCCCGCCGAGATAAAAGTGCAGTGCGCTCATCCCCACGCACAGGGTCAACGTACCTTGACCGGCCGTTCGCTGAAAACTGCGCTCGGACGCTTGTCCCCAGGCCGCGTGCAGGTGTTGCAGCGTGTCCACGCTAAGGCCTGTCGGCACGGGCAAGTCGCCTTTAATACCTTGCAAGTGTGTTTCGATGGCGTCGACCAGTGGCTGCGGATCAATCCCCAGCAAATCGGCCTGCTGCTCGGCCCGGAACTTGCCGCGGTAACGCGGGCCGGTATCGAGGTCCGGGGCGATGGCGAACAGTCCATCCGCCTGTAGTTTGACCCGGTGACTCCAGGCTTCCAGCGCTTCGGCGAGGCGAGCGATCTGGTTCTGGCGCAATTGATTGCAGCGTGACGCACCCAGCAGCAGGGCGGCGGCGTAAGTCTGTTCGATGCTCAGGGAGGGCGTCTGGCTGGCCAGCTCATCGCGCAGGCTCAGGTGTTGCAGTCGATGTTCGCAGCCGATCCGGTACAGCTGATGCAACTCCAGCCACACACCGTCCGGCACCGGGCAGTAGAGCTGAGTGGCGCGGATCAACTGGCCGTTCAGGCAATGAATTGCCCGTTGCAACGCTTGCGCCAGCAACGGCGCACGGTCCTTGCTGAAACGCGGCGAGATACGGATGACGATCTGTTTGTAGCCGATCGCCAAATGACCTTGCAGGGCCTGGCAGAGATTGGCGATCTTGCGCGAACGTTCGTCGAGGACAATCGCCTGGTGCAGGAAATGCCGCTCCAGGTGTTTGCAGACGTAATACACCTCGGGCCTGAGCAACTCGAGCATGGGCAGGCGGTTGGCGCTTGGGGTCAGCAGTTGGTTGAGTTCGCCCAGGGCTTGATAGAGCTGGCGGGCGGTTTCGCCGATGTTGGCTTTGGGCAGGGCGGCGATCCAGCGCTTGAGGTCGCGCGGAGTGGCTTCGCAGAAAGTCAGGCGCAGTTGCGCGGGGACGTGGGCGTTAAGCAGCAGGTGGGGAGTGTTCTCATTCATGCCGTGGAAAAACTCCAGCCGGTCAATGGGCAGTGAATGACCTGACTGTAGCAGCTATGTCCATCAGCGCGGGACAACCAAAAAGGAAGGGTATCCGCCCTGTCGAAAATACTCGACAGGGCGGGTCAGCGGATCAGGCGTTTGGCAGGCCCATGCCCTGGCCCATCTGCACCGGCGAACCGGCCGCCAGTTCTTCGGCCCACTTGACCTGGTCTGGGCCGAACAGCACGACAGCGGTCGAACCCAGTTTGAAGCGACCCAGTTCCGCACCTTTCTCCAGATGGATCGGTGCGCGGGCGGCTTCGTCGTAGCGGAAGGTTTTCAGTTCACGTTTCGGCGGTGTGACCAGCCCGGCCCAGACGGTTTCGATCGATGCAACGATCATCGCGCCCACCAGGACCACGGCCATCGGCCCACGCTCGGTGTCGAAAATGCACGCCACACGCTCGTTGCGGGCAAACAGCTCCGGGACGTTTTCGGCAGTGGTCTGGTTGACCGAGAAGATCCGGCCCGGGATGTAGACCATCTCGCGCAGGGTGCCGGCCAGCGGCATGTGTACGCGGTGGTAGTCCTTCGGCGACAGGTAAATCGTGGCGAAATCACCGCCCATGAATGGCGCGGCGTTGGCTGCGTCACCGCCCAGCAACTCCAGCACGCTGAAGCTGTGGCCCTTGGCCTGGAACACGCGACCGTGTTCGATCGGGCCGAGCTGGCTGACTGCGCCATCGGCTGGGCTGAGGATCGCGCCCGGGGTTTCGTCCAATGGACGAGCGCCGTCTTTCAGCGCACGGGTGAAGAACGCGTTGAAGTGCTCGTAGGCGGTCAGGTCTTCGACCAGCGCTTGGGACATGTCCACCTGATAACGCTTGGCAAACCAGGCGGTAAAGGCGTTCTTGAACCAGCGCACGCGGCATTCGGCAATGCAGCCGGCCAGTCGCGAGAGCAAGTGATGGGGCAGCAGGTATTGGCTGAGGATAAACAGACGCTTGTTCATTAACTGTCCTTAAACCTTAAATCTCTACGGGGGTGTCGGGGTGGTTGCCCCATTCGCCCCAGGAACCGGCGTAGCCTTTGACCCGCGGATAACCGAGGGATTTGGCCACCAGATAAGTGAAGCCAGAACGGTGGTGAGTCTGGCAGTGGGTAATGACTTCTTTGTCTTTGCTGATCCCTAGCTGTTCGAGGATCTGCGCCATGTCGGTGCGGATGCGCAGGTTGCGCGCCTGATCCATGCCCGCAGTCCATTCGAAATTGACGGCGCCCGGAATGTGGCCGGCCTTGGCCGCCAGCACTTTCTCGCCGGAGTATTCCAGCGGCCCGCGCGCGTCCCAGATCGCCAGGTCGGCGGCGCCGAGACGGCTTTGCAGGTACTCGCGGGTCGCGGTAGGTTCGTCGTGCAGGGTCAACTTCACCGGGCCGCCAGCGGGGGCCGGGATCTGGATCGACATCGGCATACCTTCTGCCAGCCAGGCCGTCAGACCGCCGTCGACGTAGTGGTATTTACGGTGACCGATAACGTCCAGCAGCCAGATAAAACGCCCGGCCCAGCCGCCACCTTCGTCGTCATACACCACGTACACCGCATCGGGGTTGTGGCCCAACTCGCCAAACAGCGCTTCAAGTGCCGCTTGCGGCGGCATCAGCCCCGGTGCAGGTGCCTGACCGAGTTGAGTGCGTTTCGGATCGACAAAACGCGCGCCGGGAATATGCCCTTCGGCATAGCGGGCGCTGCTGGTCAGGTCCACCAGAATCAGATTGCGGGTCTCGAGAAGAGGGAGCAAGTCGCTCGGCTCGATCACCAGCGGCAAGCCAGAGAAGTCAGGCATGTGAGGTCTCCAGGGCACAAAAGGGTGGATTGTAGCGCAGCGTCATTGGCCGCGGTGGCTAAAGGTGTTCAAGGCTTTCTCGATGCACTGCGCGGTTTTGCCGAAGGCTTGCACGGTGATTTCCGAGAACGGCCCGCCGCCCTGATCCGCCACCACCACCATGATCACCCGACCATTATTGACCAGCGAGCGCAGGATCAAGTGTTCGCCACGGAACTGCGCACGCAGGTTGCCAGGCAGCAACGCCGAGAACTGCGCGGTGTTGGCCGGTGTCAGGCGCACCTGAGCCTGCTGCGAGAGCAAACGTTGCAGCACGGAGCTCTGGCTAACCACGAAATTCAGCCCCGCCGTTTCTGTGGGCAAACCGGCAACCTGATGCACCCGCAGATTGGCGTGCGTGCGGTCGGCCATCAAGATCATGACCCGACGCATGCCGCACGCGACCAAAGCGTCCCGGGCGGAGGTGGTCAAGTGCATCGCGTTGGTGAACGGGCTTGGCTCCACCAGCAACTCGGCGCATTGGCTGCGCCACTTTGCCAGGTCTTCGGTGGTCGGCGCCGGGGCCGGCAGCAAGGCGGCGTGGACACGGTTCATGCCCCACGGCCAGAGCAGCGAAACGGCGGGGTGCCAGAGGTCCGGCATGGCATGCAGCCGGGCGCTGTTGGCGGCCTGTTGGTGCAACTGCTGCTGCACGTCGGCCATCGGCGTTTGCAGGTAAAGACTGGTCAGGTATTGCCAGCGCTCGCTGTGCGGGCTGTCCCACGCCTGTTGCGCCGACAGCGCCAGACCGTTGGCCAGCAGCACGGTATTGGCCGGCTGATTGAGCCAGCGGCGCAAGGTCGGATCGTCATCGAGGCGGTTTTGCTGGCGCAACGGATGATCGCTGTCGCGGGCAATGCGCAGCACTTTGACCAGTTCGCGCTGCTCGGTCAGCAGCAGGCGATAACCCTGTTCCACCCACACCGGCAGGCGCCAAATGGTCACCAGGGCCTGGCAAATGTCCAGCAGGCGCACGCCGAACAACTGTTTTTCGACCTTGCGCGCCGACTCACCTTTATGGATGACCCGCAGCTCCCATTCTTCGAGCAATTGCGGATAGGTCAACGCCATCGGCCACAGCGGCGAGAGGAACAGCAGACTGCCCCAATGAATGTCCTGCCACAGCCGCGCCAGGCGACTGGCAAAAAAACCATTGGCCTGTTGCGTCGCGTGCTGGCTGATCAATTGCAGCTGGCGCAAGGCAAGCGGGATCTGCATTTGGGGTTCGGCGGGGAGGCGGGCGAGCAGTTCTTCGGTGCGTTTCAAACCGAGGCGATTGATCGCCACCTCAAGGTTTTCCGCAGGCTCGGTCATGCTGCCGTGGGTATGGCGGTTGGCTTCACGAATGATGCTCAAGGCCAGGGCCGGGCTGTCTTGCATCAGTTCGGCGATATCACGCAGCGAGCTGCGATTATCGGCGATGGCCCTGCAGACACGGTCATGGCTTTCCTGCGGAACCGGCAGGCGCACGCCATCGAGAAGCTTGACCCAGCCTTCGAGTGTCGTTGGTTTTTGAGTGGGAATGTTCGTCTGGTTAGCCATGGTTGGACGCAATCTTCGTCTGCATTACCTATGCCCGGAGTAGGCTAAATTAGCTTTTCGCTTGAACGGGCTATAGTCTGGCGCAGTTTTGCCGATAAGGAGAAGAAGAGATTTTTCGACCTCCGAATATGACCTTGAACCCGACTCAGTAAGTGCTCTCCTACCTATGGCTAAAATTCTCGGCATCATTGTCGTATTCGCGAGCGTGCTCGGCGGGTACGTGCTCTCCCACGGCAAGATTGCTGCCCTTATCCAGCCTTTCGAGGTGATGATTATCGGTGGCGCAGCCTTTGGCGCATTCCTGCAAGCCAACCCTGGCCATATGGTCAAAAACGTTCTGAAGAAAGCCTTCGGGATGTTCAGCTCGCGCTTCAACCACACTTTTTACCTTGAAGTGCTGGGGCTGATTTACGAGATCCTCAACAAGAGCCGCCGCGAAGGCATGATGGCCATCGAAGGCGACATCGAAGATGCTGCCGCGAGCCCGATTTTCGCCAAGTACCCGGCGGTGCTCAAAGATGACCGCATGACCGCGTACATCTGCGATTACCTGCGCATCATGTCGTCCGGCAACATGGCTCCCCACGAGCTGGAAGGCCTGTTCGACATGGAACTGACCAGCCTCAAGGAAGACCTCGATCACCCGTCCCACGCGGTGAACGGTATTGCTGATGCGATGCCGGGTTTCGGTATCGTCGCGGCGGTACTGGGTATCGTGGTGACCATGGCCTCCCTGGGTGAAAGCGATCAGAAAATGATCGGCGTGCACGTGGGTGCGGCACTGGTCGGTACCTTCTTCGGTATTCTCGCCGCCTACGGCTTCTTCGGCCCGCTGGCCCATGCCCTGGCCCACGATGCCAAGGAAGAGCTGAACGTCTACGAGGCCATCAAGGCTTCGCTGGTGGCTTCGGCGTCCGGCATGCCGCCATCGCTGGCTGTAGAGTTCGGTCGCAAGGTTCTGTACCCGGCGCACCGTCCTAGCTTCGCTGAGCTGGAACAAGCGGTTCGCGGTCGCTAAGTCATGGAAAATAACCAGCCGATAATCATCAAGCGCGTAAAAAAATACGCGGGCGGGCATCACGGGGGCTCCTGGAAAATCGCCTTCGCTGACTTCGCGACGGCGATGATGGCGTTCTTCCTGGTGCTGTGGCTGCTGTCCACCGCCACACCGGAACAGAAGATCGCCATCGCCGGTTACTTCAAAGACCCGGTCGGCTTTACCGAAAGTGGCACGCCGTACATCATCGATCTGGGCGGCTCCCCGACCCTGGCGCCGGAGAAAACCCTCAACCCCGAGGTGAAATCCCAGCCGCAGCCAGACCGCGTCACTGTCGACACCGAACAGGTCGAAGGCATGGCCGAGCAGGTCGAGAAGGAACGCCTGGAACTGTTGCTGCAAGAATTGCAGAACAAGGTCGATGAAAATCCGCAGCTGCAGAAATTCAAGGACCAGATCCTGTTCGAGATCACGCAGGACGGTTTGCGCATCCAGATCATGGACGCCGAAAACCGCCCGATGTTCGACTCCGGCAGTGCGCGTCTGAAACCGTACTTCGAAGACATCCTGCTGGCCATGGCCGACACCATCAAAGCGGTGCCGAACAAGATCAGCATCAGCGGCCACACCGATGCCAAGCCGTACTCGGGCACCGGTGATTTCGGCAACTGGGAACTCTCGGCCAACCGTGCCAACGCCGCTCGCCGTGCGCTGGTCGCCGGCAGCTATCCGGATCAACAGGTCGCGCGGGTGGTCGGTTACGCCTCGTCGGCCCTGTTCGACCGTGAGAATCCGTTCAATCCGATCAACCGCCGCATCGACATCGTGGTACTGACCAAGAAAGCCCAAAAGGCCATTGAAGGTTCACAAGGTGCAGAACCTGCGCCAGAACCGGCACCAGCCCCCGCAGTACAAGGGCAGGGCGGTCCGGGCGAAGTGCCGGCCAAGCCAGTTGATCCGAACGCTTTGCCGGCGGATAAAGAACCGCTGCCGGCCCATGAGCTTCGTGAACGTTTGAATATCTTTGAAAACCCGGCACCGAAACCGGCTGAACCGCCGAAGCAGTGACCCACAAAAAAGCCGACAGCGATGTCGGCTTTTTTGTGCCTGTCAGAAACCCCGTCGAATACGGTTCTTGAGCTGGTCGTGGAACAACTCGGCATCACGCCGGTAAGTGCCGCGAACGGATTCGCTGAACGACTCCAGCCCCATTGAGCGCTTGGAGAGCAACTCCTCGCGATAGGCGTCGATAAAGAAGTTGATATCGTTCTCACCACTCAATTTCGGCCATTTATCGAGGTACAGCGGTAGCGCGCTGGGGCCGATCTTGTACGAGCAGATCCGGCGATTGCTGATGGTCGCTTCGCCGATTTCGAACGGCACCCACCACGACTGTGCAGTCTGCTCCGAAACCACGGCCATCAGGTGTGTGCATTCGGTGATGTTGCGGGTGATGACGGTGGTGATGTCTTCAGTGGTTTGCGATTCCGCGTCCAGCACATCGAGGTAGGTCTTGATGTTTGCCTGCGTCAGGCGGGTGTTAATGGCCATCGCATGGGCGCGGTCGGTGTGGCGGTAGCTGATAAACACAGGCATCAGAAATGTCCCTTGATCGCGAGTTCGCGGTAATAGGCGCCGAGGGCGGTCAGGCGGCAGCCGGTGGAATGCAGGGCGGCGTAGTACATGTGCTCGGCGTCGACCGGTTCGATCAAGCTGTGGCGGTTGCACTTTTGCAGTTGCTTGAAGATTTCGCCGTTGTCGGGATCGAACGCGGCCTCGGTCGGTTCGTAGCTGGGGTCCAGCGGGAACACGTAGCTAGGTTCCGGGAACCAGTCCTTGAGCTTGCGCAGGGTTTCTTCGGCAATCAGCGGCGTGACTTCGCGCAGCGGCACAAATTGCGAGACGTTGGTCTTGAACACCGGTCGTTGTTCCCATGCCCCAAGTGCGTTGTCGACGAACGAATACACGCTGCCGGGCGTGACCTTACCCAAGACATTGGCGGCTCCGCCGTGCAGTGCTTGCAGCAACAGGTCGGTAAACACGCCGTGGCCGCGACCTTCGAGCGCCACCTGGTCTTTTTTACAGGCGGTGAGAATGGTCATGCCTTCGCTGATCACGCTGCTGCCACCGCGCAACCCGCGCATCGCGGCCGCCGCGCCGGCCTGGCAGCAGTCGAGGATGATGATTTTGTTTTTGATGTGGGGGGCGTTTTCCGCCCAGTTGAGGATGTCGCTGATGCGGATGCCTTCGACGCCCTGACCGAAATCCTGCGGGATCAGCAGGCCTTCATCGATGCTGGTATCAAACTGGCCGTGACCGGCGAAGTACAGCAGCGCCACGTCGCAATCACCGGAAAACAGACTCTGGATCTGCTGCTTCAGGTTTGTGTGAGTGAGGTTTTCCTCCGCCGAGGTCAGGACCTTGCTGCTGAAGTTCGGACGCCCGTTGGCGTGGCGTTCCAGTACCGAGGCCATGGCCATCGCGTCGTTGTTGCAGCCGCTCAATGGCGACACATGCGTGTAGTGGTTGATGCCGATGAACAGTCCCTTGCGCATGGTTACACCGCCGTGTGCAGGCGAATGGCGTTGACGATGCTGTTGGTGTTCCACGCACATTCGGCGTGCGCGGCATCACGCACCACCGTGGAAATCCGCTCGGCCCCAAACGGCTTGACCGCAATGATCACCTTGCCCATCCGCTTGGCGATCTCGATCTCCTTGTTGATCCACTTGCTGTAGGTCGAATACATCCCCGCCATGATCAGCACCGCCGAGCACGGACGAATCTTGTTTTCGATGGCGGCTTCCAGTTGTTTGTCGGTCTGCGCGTCGACAATCGGGTTGTCTGTCGGCACTGAAAAGTTTTTGAAGGTGAAGCCGGGTTTGGCGTTGAGCAGGCGCACGAGATTGTCGTGGGCGTGGGGGTAGTTCCACGAATGGCTGATGAACAAATGATAGGTTTGCATGGTTGTCCCTCGGTATCGCCGGAATGCGAAGAGGGCTTGAATGTATGCACTTGAATGGCCGCAACAAGGCCTGCGCGGTTAAAGAGAAGAGTCCTTCAAACAGGCGCGCGGAAGTCCTACAGAGGAGTCTGACGTTTAATCCGAGGGGAAATGTGTAGGTCGCAACAAGCGGCCCACCGTCCCGTCAGTGTCGGGGCGGTGGGCGCGTCTGTTTAGTAGCTGGTTTCAGGCAGGCTGGCGATGATCGAGCGGTAGCTGTTCATCCGTTGCTGCTGCACGCGACCTTCTTCGAGGGCCTTGAGCAGGGCGCAACCCGGTTCGCGGTCGTGCTTGCAGTCGCGGAAACGGCAGGTGCCGATCAGGTCGTTGAACTCGATGAACCCGGCTTCGACGTCGGCGCGGCTGACGTGGCCCAGGCCGAATTCACGAATACCCGGGGAGTCGATCAACTCACCGCCACCAGGGAAGTGGAACAATCGCGCGGTGGTCGTGGTGTGAGTGCCCTGGCCGGACAGCTCGGACAACGGACCGACACGGGCTTCGACTTCCGGCAGCAGGCTGTTGACCAGCGACGACTTGCCGACGCCGGACTGGCCGACGAACACGCTGATGCGCCCGTCCAGTTGCTCCTGCAGTTGCTCCATGCCGTTGCCGTGATGCGCCGACACTTCCAGTACCGGGTAACCAAGCGTGCGGTAGACCGCCAGCAAGGCGTTCAGCGCCGGGGCGTTCTGCTCATCGATCAAGTCGAATTTGTTGAGCAGCAGCAGCGGCCGGATACCGGCGTGCTCGGCAGCAACCAGATAACGGTCGATCAGGTTGGCGTGAGGCTCGGGCAGCGGGGCGAAGACGATGACGATCATGTCGACGTTGGCGGCCACAGGCTTGAGCTGGCCACGGCTGTCCGGACGGCAGAGTTCGGTTTTGCGCGGCAGTTGCGCCACGATCACGCCGATGCCCTGGTTACCGGCACGCCAGACCACCTGATCGCCGGTCACTAGCGCCGGGAGGTTGGCGCGCAAGTGACAGCGGAATACCTGGCCGGCCAAATCGCCATCGAGGGCTTCGACTTCAACCTGTACACCGAAGTGCGCGATCACCAGGCCGGTCTGTTCCGGACCCAGGTCGCCACCCTCAAGTGCCTCGACAGCCGAGGACTCGCGTTTGGCGGCGCGGGCAGCGCGTTCGCCCTGAATCTTTTCGATGCGCCAGTTTTGACGACGATTGAGTTGGCGTTTGGCCATGGGTGTTCCGTATCAAGAATGCAGCGATTAGGTAAAACGGCCGCGAGTTTAGCACGCCCCGCCGGTTGCCTAGGCTAAACTGCGCAGCATTGCCTAGGAGCCGACACATGCAAAACCCGCAGAATCTGATCTGGATCGACCTGGAAATGACCGGTCTGAACCCTGATACCGACGTCATCATCGAGATGGCCACCATCGTCACCGACAGTGACTTGAACACCTTGGCCGAAGGTCCGGTGATCGCCATCCACCACAGCGACGAGATCCTCGCCGGCATGGACGAGTGGAACACCCGTCAACACGGCGGCTCGGGCTTGACCCAGCGCGTTCGCGACAGCCGCATCAGCATGGCCGAAGCCGAAGCCGAGACCATCGCCTTCCTGGAAAAATGGGTGCCGAAGGGTAAGTCTCCGATCTGTGGCAACAGCATCTGCCAGGACCGTCGCTTCCTTTATACGCACATGAAATCCCTGGAAAGCTACTTCCACTACCGCAACCTTGACGTGTCGACCCTCAAAGAGTTGGCCGCACGCTGGGCGCCGGACGTGCGCGACAGCTTCAAAAAAGGTAGCACTCATTTGGCGCTGGACGACATCCGCGAGTCGATTGCCGAGTTGCAGCACTACCGCAAGCATTTCATCAAATTTTAAATCTGGAATACGGACTGTAGGAGCCGGCTTGCTGGCGATGGCGCCCTTGAGTACGCCATCGCCAGCAAGCCGGCTCCTACGGGATCTGCGTTGTGCCCGTGGGGGCAAGGCTAGCCCGCGAAGCAGACGACTCGGTCTTCCTGGGTGATCGCCCTCTTTTGGTGCTGCACCGAAATGGCTAGACTGCGCGCCTTTCTGCAAGGACCGCCGCCATGTTGCTGATGCTTTACCTGATTGCCATCACCGCCGAAGCCATGACCGGCGCGCTGTCTGCTGGCCGTCGCGGCATGGACTGGTTTGGCGTGGTGCTGATTGCTTGTATCACGGCGCTGGGCGGCGGCTCGGTGCGCGACGTACTGCTCGGCCACTATCCGCTGACCTGGGTCAAACACCCGGAATACCTGGTGCTGACCTCGGTCGCCGCCATGGTGACCGTCTTCACCGCGCGCTGGATGCGCCACCTGCGCTCGCTGTTCCTGGTGCTCGACGCCGTGGGCCTGGTGGCGTTCACCCTGATCGGCTGCATGACTGCTCTGGAAATGGGCCACGGCATGCTGGTGGCGTCGGTCAGCGGCGTGATCACCGGCGTATTCGGCGGCATCTTGCGCGACATCTTCTGCAACGACATCCCGTTGATCTTCCGCCGAGAGCTCTACGCCAGCGTTTCGTTCGCAGCGGCGTGGTGCTACATGCTCTGCATCTACCTGCAATTACCCGGCGAACAAGCGATTTTGATCACGCTTTTTGGCGGTTTTCTGCTGCGGCTGCTGGCGATTCGTTTCCACTGGGAAATGCCGAAGTTCGTCTACAACGACGAAGCCTGACGGTCGGCGTGTTGCTTGAGCGCCCACTCGACATGCTCACGCACCAACTCCGACGGGTAATCCCTGCGCGCCTTCAGCGCTTCCAGCACCGGGATGCTCGACGGCGCATTGCCCAACCCCACCGCCAGATTACGCAACCAACGCTCATAACCCGCCCGGCGTAATGGGGAGCCTTCAGTGCTGCTGAGGAATTTTTCCTCGTCCCACATGAACAGCTCGGCCAATTCAGCGTTGTCCAGATTGTGCCGCGGTTTGAAGTCGCTTTCGCCGGACGGACGGGCGAAGCGGTTCCAGGGGCAGACGATCTGGCAGTCATCGCAACCAAACACCCGGTTGCCGATCAGTGGCCGCAGATCTTCCGGGATCGCGCTTTTCAGCTCGATGGTCAGGTAGGAAATGCAGCGCCGGGCGTCCAGTACGTACGGGCCGACGAAGGCGTTGGTCGGGCAGATGTCGAGGCACGCGGTGCAGCGGCCGCAATGTTCTGTGGAGTGGGGCGGGTCGACCGGCAATGGCAAATCGACAAACAACTCGCTGAGAAAGAAGTAACTGCCGGCCTTGCGATTCAGGACCAAGGTGTTTTTGCCGATCCAGCCTAAACCGGCCTGCTCGGCGATGGCTTTCTCCAGCACCGGGGCGCTGTCGACGAAGGCGCGGAAACCAAACGGGCCGATCTGGGCCTGAATTTTGTCGGCCAGTTGTTGCACGCGTTTACGAATCAATTTGTGGTAATCGCGGCCCAAGGCATAACGCGAGACGTAGGCTTTTTCCGGTTGGGCCAGCATTTGCGCCATTTGGGTGTCGCCGGGCAGGTAGTCCATGCGCAGGGAAACCACGCGCAAAGTGCCGGGCACCAGCTCTTCCGGATGCGAGCGTTTGCTGCCGTGGGCGCCCATGTAGTCCATTTCGCCGTGGTAGCCGGCGGCGAGCCAGCGCTCCAGGTGCTGCTCATGCTCGGCCAGGTCGAGGCCGCTGATGCCTACTTGCTGAAAGCCCAGCTCGCGGCCCCAGTCCTTGATGGACTGGGCGAGGGCGGGCAGGTCTGTGGTAATTGCGGGCATGAGGTGAGAGAAACCGGAGCTGAGGTGCGTATAATTCTGCCAGACATCGGAGCCCGAAGACGCATGCCGCACACTAAAGATGATTTACCCGACGCGCTGTATAGCGCTGCGCAGGTCCGTGGGCTCGATGCGAGCCTGATCGCGGCCGGCACACCGGGCTTCGAGTTGATGCAGCGCGCGGCGCGAGCGACCTGGCGGGCGATGGTCCGGCAATGGCCGTCGGCGAATGAGTTGACGGTGCTGTCCGGGCACGGCAACAACGCGGGCGACGGTTATCTGGTGGCCGTGCTGGCCAAGCGTGCGGGTTGGTCGGTTCGCGTGTTGGCGGTAGGCGATCCCCAACGTTTGCAGGGGGATGCGGCGTTGGCGTATGCCGAGGCGGTGTCGGAAAAAGTACTGATTGAACCCTGGTCTGCACAATCCGGATTGCGCGGCGTCGTGCTCGATGCTTTGCTCGGCACCGGTCTGACGGGGGAAGTACGTGCGCCTTACGCTGACGCTATCGCGGCAATCAATGCCTGCGGATTGCCAGTGGCGGCGGTGGATATCCCTTCGGGCCTTTGCGCCGATACCGGTCGCATCCTCGGTGCAGCGGTGCACGCCGATCTCACGGTCACCTTCATCGGTTTGAAGCTGGGGCTGTTCACCGGTGATGCCGCAGACGTGGTCGGAGAACTGGTTTTCAATGATTTGCACGCCGACCCGCAGTTAGTCGAGGCCGCGGCGATCAGCGCCCGACGCCTGACGAGCGGCAACTTGCCGCGTCTTGCACCACGAGCGCCGACGTCGCACAAAGGCAAATTCGGCCATGTGCTGCTGATCGGCGGCGATCTCGGCTTGGGGGGCGCGATCCTGCTGAGCGCACAAAGCGCCCTGCGCAGCGGCGCCGGCATGGTCTCCGTGGCGACCCGCAGTGAGCATGTGCCTGCCGCACTGGCGAGAATGCCTGAAGCCATGGTGCTCGGCACTTCGTCGGCCAACCAGTTGATGGATTTGCTGCAAAAGGTTTCCGTATTGGTGGTCGGCCCTGGCTTGGGGCAGGCGTCCTGGGGGCGTAGTTTGCTGTCGGCGGCCGCCAATGCACCGTTGCCGCAAGTCTGGGATGCCGATGCCTTGAACCTGCTGGCCGAAGAACGCGTGAACTTGCCCAAGGATTGCGTGATCACGCCGCATCCGGGCGAAGCGGCGCGGTTGCTCGGGATCAGCACCGCCCAGGTGCAGGCTGATCGCCCGGCGGCGGCGCATGCGTTGAGCAAAAAATATACAGCGGTCGTGGTGTTGAAAGGCGCTGGCAGCTTGATCGCCAGTCCCGATGGGCGCCTCGCCGTGTGTCATCAAGGCCATCCGGCCATGGCCACCGCCGGCTTGGGTGATGTGCTGGCCGGTCTGGTCGGCGCATTGCTGGCTCAAGGCATGCCGGCGTTCGACGCCGCGTGCCTGGCGGTCTGGCTGCACGCCAATGCGGGTGCGCAACAAGGTAAAAATGGCCGTGGGCTGGCGGCCAGTGATCTGATCCCGGCCATTCGTCAGTTGTTGGAGGAGCAAGCACCGTGTCTGAAGTAACCCTGTACCTGGCTGATGAAGAGGCGATGACGGCCTTTGGCGCACGCATCGCAAAAACCACCCAAGGGCATGGTCTGATTTTTCTGGAAGGGGACCTGGGGGCGGGTAAAACCACGCTGTCGCGGGGTATCATTCGCGGCTTGGGGCATGAAGGCGCCGTGAAAAGTCCGACCTTTACCCTGGTCGAGCCCTATGAGATCGGCGACATTCGCGCCTTTCATTTCGACTTGTACCGTTTGGTCGATCCGGAAGAGCTGGAGTACCTGGGCATTCGCGACTATTTCGACGACGACGCGCTGTGCCTGATCGAATGGCCCGATAAAGGTGCAGGCTTTTTGCCAAAGCCTGACCTGACCATTACCATTAGCCCGCAAGACAGCGGGCGTTCGCTGAAAATTTTATCCCGGGGCTCGCGCGGCGAGGCCTGGTGTGCCGCTTTGGCATTGGAATCCAATTAAATGATGGGGTCAGGTATGCGCTTTCGCGCGATGGTAGCTGCCGTAGGATTGTTGTTTTTGGCGGTGACCGTCGACGCTGTGGCCGACACAAAGGTCAACAGTGTTCGCCTGTGGCGGGCGCCGGACAACACACGGCTGGTGTTCGACCTGACCGGGCCGGTGCAACACAGCGTGTTCACCCTCACCGCTCCGGATCGGCTGGTGATCGACATCAATGGCGCGACGCTCGGTGCGCCGTTGAACGTCAACACTTCCAATACACCCATCACCGCCATGCGCTCGGCGCAACGCACGCCGACTGACCTGCGGGTGGTTATCGACCTGAAGAAGGCCGTGACCCCGAAAAGCTTCTCCCTGGCCCCCAACGCCCAGTATGGCAATCGGCTGGTGGTTGATCTGTTTGATAACGCCGCCGATGCCGCGCCGTCGCCAAGCCCGGCTCCGACGCCGACCCCTTCGGTCGCCACGATGCCGGCCGTGCCCGTCACGCCGGTTGAGCCGGCGATCAAACTGCCACCTGCTCCTGCCGGGAAGCGCGACATCCTGGTGGTGATCGACGCCGGCCACGGCGGTGAAGACCCGGGTGCTTCAGGCTCTCGCGGTCAGAAGGAAAAAGACGTGGTATTGGCCATCGCCCGTGAATTGCAGCGTCAGGTCAATGGCATGAAAGGCTTCCGCGCCGAACTGACTCGTACCGGCGACTACTTCATTCCGCTGCGTGGCCGAACCGAAATCGCCCGCAAGAAGGGCGCCGACCTGTTCGTTTCGATCCACGCCGACGCCGCGCCGTCGGCCGCCGCCTTCGGTGCGTCGGTGTTCGCCCTGTCTGATCGCGGCGCGACCTCGGAAACGGCCCGCTGGCTGGCGGACAGTGAAAACCGCTCCGACTTGATCGGCGGTGCCGGCAACGTCAGCCTCGATGACAAGGACCGCATGCTCGCGGGTGTGCTGCTCGACCTGTCGATGACCGCGTCGTTGACGTCCAGCCTGAACGTCGGCCAGAAAGTCCTGAGCAACATCGGGCGGGTCACACCGCTGCACAAGCAGCGTGTGGAACAAGCCGGGTTTATGGTGCTGAAGTCGCCAGACATCCCGTCGATCCTGGTGGAAACCGGGTTCATCTCCAACTCCAACGAAGCCTCGAAACTGGCCTCCTCGAATCACCAGCAGGCGCTGGCACGTTCGATCAGCAGCGGCGTGCGCCAGTTCTTCCAGCAAAACCCGCCACCGGGCACTTATATTGCCTGGCTGCGCGATTCCGGAAAAATCGCTCAAGGCCCACGTGATCATCGCGTCAGCCCGGGTGAAACCCTGGCGATGATTGCCGTGCGTTATCAGGTGTCACCTGCCACGCTGCGCAGCGCCAACAACCTGTCGAATGATGAGCTGAAAATCGGTCAGCACCTGACCATTCCAGGCACAGAGTTGGCGGCGAAAGAATGAATCAGGTCGTGATCAACAGCGCTCGCATCGAGCTGCTCAGCCCGCGACTGGCGAACCAGATTGCCGCCGGTGAGGTGGTCGAGCGCCCGGCTTCGGTGATCAAGGAGTTGCTGGAAAACAGCCTCGACTCCGGCGCCAAGCGCATCGATGTCGATGTCGAGCAGGGCGGCGTCAAGCTGCTGCGCGTGCGCGACGATGGCAGCGGCATTTCTGCCGATGACCTGCCGTTGGCGCTGGCGCGACACGCCACCAGCAAGATCCGCAATCTGGAAGACCTCGAACAGGTCATGAGCCTCGGGTTTCGCGGTGAAGCACTGGCGTCGATCAGCTCCGTGGCGCGCCTGACCCTGACGTCCCGCACCCGCGATGCCGATCAGGCCTGGCAGGTCGAAACCGAAGGCCGAGACATGGCGCCGCGTGTGCAGCCGGCCGCGCATCCGGTGGGCACCTCGGTGGAAGTGCGCGACCTGTTCTTCAACACCCCGGCGCGTCGCAAGTTTCTCAAGACCGAAAAAACCGAATTCGATCACCTGCAAGAAGTGATCAAGCGTCTGGCGCTGGCGCGCTTCGATGTCGCGTTCCACCTGCGCCACAATGGCAAGACCATCCTCAGCCTGCACGAAGCCCATGACGACGCGGCCCGTGCCCGGCGGGTGGCGGCGATTTGCGGTTCGGGGTTCCTGGAGCAGGCGCTGCCGATCGAAATCGAGCGCAATGGCCTGCATTTGTGGGGCTGGGTCGGCCTGCCGACGTTCAACCGCAGCCAGGCAGATTTGCAGTATTTCTTTGTGAATGGCCGCGCGGTGCGCGACAAACTGGTGGCCCACGCGGTGCGCCAGGCCTATCGCGATGTGCTGTTCAACGGCCGGCATCCGACGTTCGTGCTGTTTTTCGAAGTGGATCCGGCGGGCGTCGACGTCAACGTGCACCCGACCAAGCACGAAGTGCGCTTCCGTGACGGGCGCATGGTTCACGATTTCCTCTACGGCACGTTGCACCGCGCCTTGGGCGATGTGCGTCCCGAAGATCATCTGGCCGCACCGGTGGCAACGGCCATCGTGCGTCCAACCGGCCTCGATGCCGGTGAGTTCGGCCCGCAGGGTGAAATGCGTCTGGCGGCCAATGCGCTGCTGGAGCAACCTCAGGCGCAGCCGTCGTTCAATACCCCGGCTGGCTCGGGCGCTGGCGCCGGTTATCAGTATCAATACACGCCACGCCCGCAATCCGGCGTCCCGGTTGCCGAAGCCCAGGCTGCGTACCGTGAGTTCTTCGCGCCGTTGCCAGAGGCCAATGCGGCCGCGCTGCCAGCCGGGCAGGACGATATTCCGCCGCTGGGTTACGCCCTGGCGCAGCTCAAAGGCATCTACATCCTGGCGGAAAACGCCCAGGGGTTGGTGCTGGTGGACATGCATGCGGCTCACGAGCGGATCATGTACGAGCGCCTGAAAATCGCCATGGCCAGCGAAGGCCTGAGCGGCCAGCCGCTGCTGGTGCCGGAATCCCTGGCTGTCAGCCAGCGCGAAGCCGATTGTGCCGAAGAGCACGCTGCATTGTTCCTGCGCCTGGGCTTTGAATTGCAGCGCCTGGGGCCTGAATCCCTGGCCATCCGGCAAATTCCGGCCTTGCTCAAGCAGGCGCAAGCCAATCGACTGGTCAGCGATGTCTTGGCGGACCTGATGGAATACGGCACTAGCGACCGGGTCCAGGCGCATCTGAACGAACTGCTTGGGACGATGGCCTGCCACGGCGCGGTGCGTGCGAATCGGCGCCTGGCGATCCCGGAAATGAACGGTCTGCTGCGCGACATGGAAAACACCGAACGCAGCGGTCAATGCAACCATGGCCGACCGACCTGGACCCAATTGGGCCTGGACGATCTGGACAAATTGTTCTTGCGCGGTCGTTGATGAGCCAGCTCCCTCCAGCGATTTTCCTGATGGGCCCGACCGCTGCGGGCAAGACCGACCTGGCCATCGAGCTGACCAAGGTCCTGCCGTGCGAGCTGATCAGTGTCGATTCGGCGCTGGTCTATCGGGGCATGGACATCGGCACCGCCAAACCTTCAAAAGAAATCCTGGCCGAATTTCCGCACCGATTGATCGACATTCTCGACCCGGCCGAGAGCTATTCGGCCGCCGATTTCCGTCGTGATGCCCTGGAAGCGATGGCCGATATCACCGCGCGGGGAAAAATTCCGCTGCTGGTGGGCGGCACAATGCTCTATTACAAGGCTTTGGTCGAAGGTCTGGCGGACATGCCCGCGGCCGATCCAGACGTCCGCGCGCAGATCGAGGAAGAGGCTGCACGCCTTGGCTGGCAAGCGCTGCACGAGCAATTGGCGGCGATTGACCCTGAGTCTGCCGCGCGTATTCATCCAAACGATCCGCAGCGACTCAGTCGGGCATTGGAAGTTTATCGCGTCAGCGGTCAGAGCATGACCGAGCTGCGACTGAGACAATCTGTGCAAAGTACCGAAGCAGCCGCTTCGGGACTGCAACAATTGCCCTATACTGTCGCGAACTTGGCCATTGCTCCGGCAAATCGCCAGGTACTGCACGATCGAATTAAACAAAGATTCACGAATATGTTGGAACAGGGATTCATTGACGAGGTCGTAGCCCTGCGTAAGAGAAGTGACCTGCATTCCGGGTTGCCGTCTATACGTGCGGTAGGCTACCGACAAGTCTGGGATTGCCTGGATGGCAAGCTGACACAAGCCGAGATGCAGGAGCGTGGAATCATTGCCACGCGCCAATTGGCAAAGCGTCAGTTCACCTGGCTGCGCAGTTGGGCTGATTTACACTGGCTGGACAGTCTCGATTGCGACAATCTGCCGCGCGCCTTGAAATACTTGGGGACCATCTCCATATTGAGCTGAGTCCTTGCAATTGCCGTCTATCCTTGGGGGTGTGACGGCTAAAGCCATCTGTTTACCTATTTTTTATATTGAATCCTTAAAGGAGTGCGGCACATGTCAAAAGGGCATTCGCTACAAGACCCTTACTTGAATACTTTACGTAAAGAGAAAGTTGGGGTGTCTATCTACCTGGTCAACGGGATCAAACTGCAAGGCACGATCGAGTCTTTCGACCAGTTCGTTATCCTGCTGAAAAACACCGTTAGCCAAATGGTTTACAAACACGCTATCTCGACAGTGGTGCCGGTTCGTCCAATTCGTCTGCCAAGCGCAACCGAATCCGAAGCAGGTGACGCTGAGCCAGGTAACGCCTGATAGGAGTCTCCTTTGTTCTTTGAGCGCCACGGTGGTGGTGAGCGAGTAATCCTCGTTCACTTGGATGGACAGGACCCTGAGGCGCGCGAAGATCCGCAGGAGTTTCAGGAACTGGCTAATTCGGCGGGCGCCGAGACCGTTGCGTTTTTTAACGTGCCGCGTCATCGGCCAACCGCCAAATTCCTCATTGGCAGTGGCAAGGTCGAGGAACTGCGCGACCTGGTCAAGGCCGAAGAGGCCGATCTGGTGATTTTCAATCACATCCTCACGCCCAGTCAGGAACGTAACCTCGAACGTGTTTTCGAGTGTCGCGTGATCGACCGTACCGGTCTGATTCTCGATATTTTCGCCCAACGCGCCCGTACCCATGAAGGCAAGCTCCAGGTAGAACTGGCCCAGCTTGACCACATGAGCACCCGGCTGGTTCGTGGCTGGACTCACCTTGAACGCCAAGGTGGCGGTATCGGCATGCGTGGCCCGGGTGAAACCCAACTGGAAACTGACCGCCGTTTGCTGCGGGTTCGCCTGCGACAGATCAAGGGCCGGCTAGAGAAAGTGCGTAGCCAGCGCGAGCAGTCGCGACGTGGCCGATCGCGTGCGGATATCCCTACCGTGTCTCTGGTGGGCTATACCAACGCCGGTAAATCCACGCTCTTCAATAACGTGACGAAATCCGACGTCTACGCGGCTGACCAATTGTTTGCCACGCTGGACCCGACCTTGCGCCGTCTGGATATAGACGACCTGGGGCCGATTGTCCTGGCGGACACCGTAGGGTTCATTCGCCACTTGCCCCACAAGCTGGTCGAGGCATTTCGGTCTACCCTCGAAGAGTCGAGCAATTCCGACCTGTTGTTGCACGTGATCGATGCGGCCGAACCGGATCGCATGTTGCAGATCGAGCAAGTGATGGTGGTGCTGGGCGAGATTGGTGCCCAGGACTTGCCGATACTCGAGGTCTATAACAAACTCGATTTGCTTGAAGGCGTTGAGCCACAAATCCAGCGCGACGAAAGCGGCAAACCCCTGCGGGTCTGGCTGTCGGCGCGTGATGGCACGGGTCTGGAATTGCTTGAGCAAGCCATTGCCGAGTTACTTGGCAGTGATTTGTTTATCGGTACCTTGCGCTTGCCGCAACGTTTTGCTCGACTGCGTGCGCAGTTTTTCGAACTCGGTGCGGTGCAGAAAGAAGAACACGACGAAGAAGGCATCAGCTTGCTGGCCGTTCGATTGCCACGGATCGAGTTGAATCGATTGGTGAGCCGCGAAGGTTTGCAGCCGAATGAGTTCATCGAGCAACACACTTTGCAATAAAAGCCTGAGAAAGCGGTTGTGTCGTGGTGACAGGCATTCTGTAGCATTGGTCGGCGCGCCGTGGGTGCGTCTTTGCTTTATCAGATGGAGAGCGCTATGGCTTGGAATGAGCCGGGTGGCAACTCGAATAATCAGGATCCTTGGGGTGGCAAGCGCCGCAATAACGGCGACCGCAAGGGACCACCGGATCTCGACGAGGCCTTCCGAAAGCTGCAGGAAAGCCTGAACGGGTTGTTCGGTGGTGGTAAGAAACGTGGTGATGACGGCGGTGGTTCGGGCAAGAGCGGCGGCTTCGGCGGCATTCTTGGCATCGGCCTTGTCGTGCTGGCGGCCGTTTGGCTGTACAGCGCGGTCTACGTCGTCGACGAGCAGGAGCAAGCCGTGGTGCTGCGCTTCGGCAAGTACTACGAAACCGTCGGCCCGGGCCTGAACATCTATTTCCCGCCGATCGATCGCAAGTACCTGGAAAACGTCACGCGTGAGCGTGCCTATACCAAGCAGGGTCAAATGCTGACTGAAGACGAAAACATCGTCGAAGTGCCGCTGACCGTGCAGTACAAGATCAGCAACCTGCAGGACTTCGTGCTGAGCGTTGACCAGCCGGAAATCAGCCTGCAGCACGCGACCGAAAGTGCCCTGCGCCATGTGGTGGGTTCCACCGCGATGGACCAGGTGCTGACCGAAGGTCGTGAATTGATGGCCAGCGAAATCAAGGAGCGTCTGCAACGCTTCATGGATACCTATCGCACCGGTATCACCGTCACTCAGGTCAACGTACAGAGCGCAGCTGCACCGCGTGAAGTGCAGGAAGCCTTCGATGACGTGATCCGTGCCCGTGAAGACGAGCAGCGTTCGCGTAACCAGGCTGAAACCTATGCCAACGGCGTCGTGCCGGAAGCCCGTGGTCAGGCCCAGCGCATTCTTGAAGACGCCAACGGCTACCGTGACGAGACCGTCTCGCGCGCCAAGGGTGAGGCCGATCGCTTCACCAAACTGGTCGCCGAGTATCGCAAGGCCCCTGAAGTCACCCGCGAGCGTCTGTACCTGGACACCATGCAGGAAGTCTTCAGCAACACCAGCAAGGTTCTCGTGACCGGCAACAAGAATGGCCAGAGCAATCTGCTGTACTTGCCGCTGGACAAGATGGTCGAAAGTGGTCGTAACACCAGCACTCCGGTGACAGGTGCGGCGGCCACCAGCAATGAAGCGAATACGCGTGCGGCAGCTGATCTGCAGCAACAGCAAGCACGTACCAGGGAGAGTCGCTGATGAGCAATAAATCGCTGATCGCCCTTATTGTCGGCGTCGTCGTGGCGATCGCTGCCTGGAACTGCTTCTACATCGTGGCTCAGACCGAGCGTGCGGTGTTGCTGCAGTTCGGTCGTGTGGTCCAGGCTGATGTTCAGCCGGGCCTGCATGTGAAAGTGCCTTACGTTAACCAGGTGCGTAAATTCGACGCACGCCTGATGACGCTGGATGCACCGACGCAACGCTTCCTGACGCTGGAAAAGAAAGCGGTCATGGTGGATGCCTACGCCAAGTGGCGCGTGAAAGATGCCGAGCGCTTCTACACCGCGACATCTGGCCTCAAGCAAATTGCCGACGAACGTCTGTCCCGTCGTCTGGAGTCGGGCCTGCGTGACCAGTTTGGTAAGCGCACGCTGCATGAAGTGGTGTCCGGTGAGCGCGATGCGTTGATGACCGACATCACGGCTTCGCTGAACAAGATGGCGGAAAAAGAGTTGGGCATCGAAGTCGTCGATGTTCGGGTCAAGGCCATCGATCTGCCGAAAGAAGTGAACCGCAGTGTGTTCGAGCGCATGAGCTCCGAGCGTGAGCGTGAAGCTCGCGAGCACCGCGCCAAGGGTAACGAGCTGGCAGAAGGCATTCGTGCCGACGCCGATCGTCAACGCCGCGTGTTGCTGGCTGAAGCCTATCGTGAATCTGAGGAGGTTCGCGGTGACGGTGATGCCCAGGCCTCTGCGATCTACTCCAAGGCCTACGGCCAGGATCAGGAGTTCTACGGTTTCTACCGTAGCCTGCGTGCCTACCGTGAAAGCTTCGCGAACAAATCCGACGTCATGGTCCTGGACCCAAGCAGCGACTTCTTCCGTTACCTGGAAAAAGCCAAGCCTTGATACCGCGTTGACCTGAATCATCCCCCGCCTGGCGGCTAAAGCCTCGGGCGGGGTGATCCTTTGGGAAAACGTGTGTATGATGCGGCAGCCGGGAAATTCCCGGCTTTTTTGCGTCTGCACGTTTGATTGCTGTTTTATGCAGGCTCAACAGGTTTTTCGAGGAAAGTGGTTGGCGAAGCCGGTTTGAGGCTTTTCGCCATGTCGTTCATGCGCGTGGTTTGCGTATGAGCCGATCATTTTCTGCTTCACTCAAGGCTCGCCCGAGGGCTTGCCGCCCGGATCATAGGGGAATGGCGTAATGGCAACGGTAGACCGCTGGCTGCTGCCAGATGGCATCGAAGAAGTACTGCCACCAGAAGCGGCGCGCATTGAAGTCGCGCGTCGTCAGGTGTTGGATCTGTTCCAGAGCTGGGGTTACGAGTTTGTCGTGACTCCCCATATCGAGTACCTGGAATCCCTGCTGACCGGCGCGGGCTCTGACCTCGACCTGCGTACCTTCAAGGTCATCGACCCGCAATCGGGCCGGCAGATGGGTTTCCGTGCCGACATCACGCCGCAAGTGGCGCGCATCGATGCGCACACCCTGCGTCGCGAAGGTCCGAGCCGTCTGTGCTATGCCGGTAGCGTGCTGCACGCCCAGCCTCGCGCCTTGTCGTCCTCGCGCAGCCCGATCCAGTTGGGTGCCGAGTTGTACGGCGATGCCAGCCCGAGCAGCGACGTGGAAGTCATCAGCCTGATGTTGGCTATGCTGCAACTGGCCGATGTGCCGGATGTACACATGGACCTCGGTCATGTCGGCATCTACCGTGGCCTGGCCCGCGCTGCCGGTCTGTCCGGTGAAGTCGAGCAACAATTGTTCGACGCGTTGCAACGCAAGGCCATCGACGAGGTCATTACCTTGACCGAAGGCCTGCCTGCCGATTTGTCCGGCATGCTGCGCGCGTTGGTTGATTTGTGTGGCGGCCGTGAAGTGTTGAGCGCTGCCCGCGAGCGTCTGGCGAATGCGCCGGCGCCTGTTCTGGCGGCTCTGGACGACCTGCTGGCGATTGCCGAGCGTCTGTCCGTGCGCTTCCCGGAGTTGCCGCTGTACTTCGACCTGGGCGAGTTGCGCGGCTACCACTACCACACCGGTGTGGTGTTCGCGGTGTTCGTACCGGGTGTTGGCCAGTCCATTGCCCAGGGCGGTCGTTACGACGACATCGGCGCCGACTTCGGTCGCGCTCGTCCGGCTACCGGCTTCTCTACCGATTTGAAAACCCTGGTGACCCTGGGGCGTGCTGAAATCGAGCTACCGTCTGGCGGTATCTGGATGCCTGACAGTACGGATGCGGCACTCTGGCAGCAGGTTTGCCAGTTGCGCAGTGAGGGTCAGCGTGTCGTTCAGGCTTTGCCTGGGCAACCTTTGGCCGCCGCCCGTGAAGCGGACTGCGACCGGCAATTGATTCAGCAGAACGGGCTTTGGCAAGTATTGCCGCTGGCTTCTTGAGTTTTCCCGCCGGCGGCTGCCGGCACCAAGTTTGCGCGAATGAGGACAAGTGTTATGGGTAAGAATGTCGTAGTCCTGGGCACCCAATGGGGTGATGAGGGCAAAGGCAAGATCGTTGATCTGCTGACCGAACATGCTGCCGCCGTAGTGCGCTACCAGGGTGGCCACAACGCGGGTCACACGCTGGTAATCGACGGCGAGAAAACCGTGTTGCACCTGATCCCGTCGGGCGTACTGCGCGAAGGCGTGCAGTGCCTGATCGGTAACGGCGTGGTGGTTGCACCCGACGCCCTGCTGCGCGAGATCACCAAGCTGGAAGAGAAAGGCGTACCGGTGCGCGAGCGCCTGCGTATCAGCCCGTCCTGCCCGCTGATCCTGTCCTTCCACGTGGCGCTGGACCAGGCCCGTGAAAAGGCCCGTGGCGAGCTGAAGATCGGTACTACCGGTCGCGGCATCGGCCCGGCGTACGAAGACAAGGTTGCACGTCGTGGCCTGCGCGTTGGCGACCTGCTCAACATGCCGCGCTTCGAAGACAAGCTGCGTGAACTGGTGGACTACCACAACTTCATGCTGGTGGGTTACTACAAAGAGCCTGCCATCGAGTTCGAAAAAACCCTGGCCGAGTGCAAGGAATACGCAGAGCTGCTCAAGCCGTTGATGCTGGACGTGACGGCCGAGCTGCACGACCTGCGCCGCGCTGGCAAAGACATCATGTTCGAAGGCGCCCAGGGTTCGTTGCTCGACATCGACCACGGCACCTACCCGTACGTGACCAGCTCCAACACCACCGCCGGTGGCGTGGCGACCGGTTCGGGCGTTGGCCCGATGTTCCTGGATTACATCCTGGGCATCACCAAGGCTTACACCACTCGCGTCGGTTCGGGCCCATTCCCGACTGAGCTGTTTGACGAAGTGGGTGCGCACCTGGCCAAGCAAGGTCACGAGTTCGGTGCTACCACCGGCCGTGCCCGTCGTTGCGGCTGGTTCGACGCCGTTATCCTGCGTCGCGCAATCGATGTGAACAGCATCTCGGGCATCTGCCTGACCAAGCTGGACGTACTCGACGGCCTGGAAACCATCAACATCTGCGTGGGCTACAAAGATGCGCAGGGCAACGCCGTTGCTCCGACTGACGCTGACAGCTACGTAGGTCTTCAGCCTGTGTACGAAGAAGTGCCGGGCTGGACCGAATCGACCGTGGGTGCCAAAACCCTGGAAGAGCTGCCAGCTAACGCTCGTGCCTACATCAAGCGCGTTGAAGAGTTGATCGGCGCGCCGATCGACATTATTTCGACGGGCCCGGACCGCAACGAAACCATCGTTCTGCGTCATCCGTTTGCTTGATAAGTCATTGAAGTGAAACACAAAGGGTCCTTAATAGGGCCCTTTGTCGTTTATGCCGTCTTGGACGGCATGACCTTTGCTGTGATGTTGAATAAAAGCATCGCTTCCAGCGCGCCATCAATTTAATGGCGCCAAAGCAGAGGGATTTTAAGTGTCGGCAGTTCTCTCATTGTTACAAAGCCGTTTGTTGCGGCCCGTGTTCGTTACCCTCGGTATCGCCCTTTTGGTGCAAGTGCTGGTGGCTGTTGCTCTGACCCGGAGCACAGTGACTGCATTGGAAGCCGATCTGGGTGTGCGCCTGGGTGCCGACAGTCAAAAACTTTCTGGCGAACTTGAGCAGGCAGGACGTGAAGTCACGTCGAGCCTCGACAACCTCTCGACCAGCACGCGTCAGCGCCTCACGGCCGGTTTGTCCTCGCGTTTGAAGGAGGAGCAGGCTCAGTTGCGAGCGACGCTGGAAAAAGACCTGAAGGACTCCGCCAATGATATGGCGCAGCTTCTGGCCTCGGTCGCCCCCCGCGCGATGTGGGACAGCGACGTTCCAACCCTGTCCGAATTCGCCCGCCGGGCCCAGCGCAATCCCAATGTGTTGTTCGTGGTTTACGACGATGCAACCGGGCAGCACCTGACCCGCTACCTCAATCGTGAAAACCCGATCAACAAGGCCCTCCTTGAAAAAGGCCAGGGCGAGCGCGCGCTCGACAAAGTGCTGGATGCGGCGAAGAACGATCCTTCGGTTTATTACCTAGAATCTTCGATCAATCCCAATGGCGTGGAAATCGGCAAAGTCATCATGGGGGTCTCCACCGCCTCGGTGGAAACCGACCTCGCGGCCCTGGACAAGCGCTTCTCGGCGCTGATTGCCAGCAGCGATCAATTGGTGGGCGACAGCCTCAAAGGCGCAGCTGCCGACAGTGCTGCGGCGATGGGCGCGCGTTTGCAGTCGGCGCAGTCCACGGCGTCTGAAATGAAAGCCAACACCACCAGCACCGTACAGGAAGCTGCAGCGACCCTGCGCTGGCGCATCGGCATGTTCCTGGCGCTGGTGGGTTGCGGCGTACTGCTGTTGCTGGCCGTGGTGCTCGGGCGTCGAGTGGTCAACCGCTTGAAGATGCTGATCAGCGCCATGGATGATCTGGCGGCAGGCGAGGGTGACCTCACCAAGCGCGTGCAGATCAACAGCAAGGACGAAATCGGCGACATGGCGTCGGCCGTCAATCGCTTTGTGGATAAGTTGCAGCCGATTGTGCGTGAAGCGGGCGACGTGGCCCAGCGTACCGGCGTGGAAATTGGTGCCATGACCCTGCGTAATGCCGGGGCGGACAAGGCCGCAGGCATGCAGCGCGATGAAGTGGCCGAGAGCCTGCGCGCGTTGTCGCAGATGGCTGATGAAGCCCAATCTGAAAGTCATGCCATGCAGGCAGCTTTGCAGCAGGTCGTGGACATTCGCTCGGCCACGGATGAAAACACCCGGACCTCGGCAAAAGTCGGCAGCTTGATCGAAGCGTTGGCCGGGCAGGTCGATACCGGGGCGAAAGTCATCGAGCGACTGGCGCAGCAGAGTGAGCAGATCGAGGTGGTGCTGACGGTGATCCACGGGATCGCCGAGCAAACCAATCTGCTGGCACTGAACGCGGCCATTGAGGCGGCGCGCGCGGGCGAGACCGGTCGCGGGTTTGCCGTGGTCGCTGATGAAGTGCGGGCACTGGCGAGCAAGACACAGAGCTCGACCGGCGACATTCAGGCGCACATCGTTGCCTTGCAGCAAGGTGCGCGTGAAGCGGTGGCGGCAATTGGTCAGGCCGGGCGTCAGGCCAGCGAAGGTTTGCTGGTATTGCGCGACAGTGCACGATTGCAGCAGTCGGTGCAGGAATCGGTCGAGCAGGTGCATGCGGCGATTGGCCTGGCGACTCAGGCAGCGGCGCATCAGGCGCAAGGTGCGCAGGCGGTGAGGGGGCGGGTAGAAACCATTCATGCACAGGCTGAGAAAGCGGCTCAGGCGGTGGTGGAGACCACGGCCAGCGGCAAGGTGCTGGATGGGCTGGCGGCGCAGTTGAAGGCGAGCCTGGGGCAGTTCAGGGCGTAAACGGTTGTCCAGGCTGGCCCCTTCGCGAGCAGGCTCGCTCCCACAGTGATTGTTGGTGGACACAAAATGTGTGAATACCTCAAATCCAATGTGGGAGCGAGCCTGCTCGCGAAGGCGTTCTCAACGGCTCAAATACATCCGGGTTGTCAGTAGATAAACCGGCACCCCCGACACCACTATCAACAACGCCGCATAAGGCGCCGCCGCCGCAAACTCCACATTCGCGGTATGTGCCCACACCTCTGTCGCCAAGGTATTGAGCCCGGTCGGACTCAGAAGCAATGTCGCCGTCAGCTCCTTCATCGCATCCAGAAACACCAACGCAAACGCTGCCCCCAGCGCCGGGAAGATAATCGGCAGCGTGATCCGGCAAAACGCACTGAACGACGTAGCCCCGAGCGTGCGTGCAGCCTCTTCCAGTTGCGGTGCAGCCTTGTTCAGAGCCGTTCGAATCGGCGCCTGAGCCAACGGCAAAAACAACAGTGCATAAGCGATCAGCAGCAAGGCGGACGTCTGGTACAGCGCCGGCACATAGTGCAGGGCGAAATACACCAGCGTCAGCGCAATCACCAGGCCTGGCAGCGCATGCAGCAGATACGGCAGGCGCTCGGCCCAGATCGCCAATCGGCCTTTGTAACGCACCACCAGCAAGCCCACCGGCACGGCCAGCACCAGGCAAAGTGCTGCGCCACCGAGGGAGAGTGCCAGCGACGAGAGCAGTGCTTCGCCGATTGCGGCGACCGGGAATGCTGCTGATGAGCCGACCGCCAGCCAATACCCCAGCATCCCCAGTGGAATGCCACTGCCGATGATCGCCAGCGCCAGGCAGTAAAGCTGTCCGGCACCGGCCCAAGCTCCCAATCGAACCTGTTCCGCATGCCGCGCTGCACCCTGGCCGGTACGAACATGCCGGCCCTTGCCGCGAACCCGCAGCTCCAGCCACAGCAACATCAGACACAGCGCCAGCAATACCGCCGACAGCATCGCCGCGTTGGCATTGCTGAATTCCAGTTCGAACTGCTGATAGATCGCCGTGGTGAAGGTTTGCAGACCGATGATCGATAGCGCGCCGAATTCCACCAGCATGTGCAGCGCGATCAGCAGTGAGCCCGCCAGCAACGACGGCCAGAGCAGCGGCAGCGTGATTCTGAAAAACACGCCCCAGCGATTCTGTCCAAGTGTCCGGGCAGATTCCTCAAGAGAGGGATCAAGATTGCGCAGGGTCGCTGCGACCGGCAGAAAAATCAGCGGGTACTTGGACAGCGTCATCACCAGAATCGCCCCGCCCAGGCCTTCAAAATGAGCGCTCAGCGAAACCCAGGTAAAGCTGCTGACAAACGCCGGAACGGCGAACGGCAAGCAGAGAATGACGCCCCATAATCGCCGCCCCGGCAGATTGCTGCGTTCCAGCAGCCAGGCCAGCGACAGGCCGATCACGCCACAGGCCAGCGTCACGCCGGCCATCAGCGCCAGCGTATTGCGCAGCAGCCCAAACACATAAGGCCGCCACAGCAGATGCAGCGCCTCGGCCCAGCCGGCTTGCCAGGCCTTGAGCCCGACATACATCAGCGGCAACAGACTGAGCACAACCAGCAACAGGACTGGCAGCAACAGCCAGATCGACGGTCGTTTGCGCCGAGGCACGTACACTCCGCGTGAGGCGGGGGAGGCGGGGGAGGCTGGTGAAGCGCTCATCAGTTCAAGCCAACATCGCGTTCCAGGTCCAGTGCTTGTTCGGCGTTACCCAGATCGGCCGGTGTGACATTGGGCGCTTGCAGTTCGCTGAACGGCTTGAGGCCGCGATCCGATTCCATGCCTTTGTGCAGCGGGTATTCGGCGGTGGTCTGGGTGATCACGCGCTGGCCTTCTTCGCTGGCCATATAGGCGAGGAATTGCTGGGCTTCTTTTGGGTGTTTGCTGGATTTCAGCACGGCTGCGCTGGAAACGGTGATCAGCCCGCCGACGTCGCCGCCGGTGAAGTAATGCAGTTTCGAATCCAGTTGGCCTTTCTCGCGTTGCAGGGCAAACCAGTAATAGTTGTTCACCAGCACCGTGGCGACTTCACCATTTTCCACGGCCTTCAGGGCGACCATGTTGTTGCTGTAGGTCTTGCCGAACGCGCGCAGGCCGGTCAGCCATTCTTCAGCCGCGTCCATGCCGTGCACTTTGATGATCGCGACGGCTTGTTCCTGGAAGGCGCCACTGGTGGGCACGAAGCCGACCTTGCCTTGCCATTTCGGATTGGAGAATTCCATTACCGATTTCGGCAGGTCCTTCTCCTCGATCAGCTTGGGATTGTAGGCCACCACCCGGACCCGGGCAGTGATGCCGATCCAGGTGCCGTTGCCCGCTACATAGTCCTTGGGCAAAACCGCCAGCGTGGCATCGTCGGTCTTGGCCAGGAAACCTTGTTCGCCGAGTTTGTTCAGTGGCGGCGATTCTTCGGTGTAGATCACGTCGGCAGGGGAGCGGTCACCTTCTTCCATGACCTGGCTGGCGAGCTGGTTGCTGCTGCCTTTGCGCACATTTACATGGATGCCGGTCTTGGCTTCGAAAGCCTTGGCGATGGCGTCGCCGACTTCCTTGTGTTGACCGTTATAGAGCGTCAGGGAAGCCGGATCGGCAGCCTGGGTGAGGGGAGTGGCGAGTACCAGGCCGAGCAGGGTGAAGGTCAGGCCGCGGCGCAGGGTATTTCGAAACATCATTCGCAGGGTTCCTCACTGTCGCATTGCAAAAACTTGCAACAATGATAAACGATATTATTTCTCAAATGCGCGCATTGGATTAGGTGACGGTTTGTTCGAGGTGTCTGGTGCGAGGATTGTGGCGAGGGAGCTTGCTCCCGCCCGGCTGCGAAGCAGTCGCAAAACCTGACAATAAGGTATGCCTGGAAAAATGAAGAGGGCCGCTTCGCGCCCCAGCGGGAGCAAGCTCCCTCGCCACAAAAGCTCGCCACAAAAGGCAGCGTTGTCAGTTTCTGAATGCCAGAAACGCAAAAACCCGCTTTCGCGGGTTTCTGTGAAATTCAAGGTCGAAACCTTGAATTTGAATTGGTGCCCAGAAGAAGACTCGAACTTCCACGACCTTGCGGTCACCAGCACCTGAAGCTGGCGTGTCTACCAATTTCACCATCTGGGCATTTATCTTCAGCGTTGCCGCTGTTGATGTGGCGCACTATACGGAGAGCGTTTTGATCTGTAAACCCCTGATTTAGATTTAATAAATCAGAAGCTTAGAATGCAAAAACCCGCTTTCGCGGGTTTTTGTGTGAGCCTTGAAATTGATCTAATCTCAAGCTCGAAATTGGTGCCCAGAAGAAGACTCGAACTTCCACGACCTTGCGGTCACCAGCACCTGAAGCTGGCGTGTCTACCAATTTCACCATCTGGGCAGTATCGGCAACGCGTCTGCGTCGTCGATGGCGCGCACTATACGGAGCGTCTTTTTAACTGTAAACCCCCGACATCAAAAAAACCTGGAAAATTTTACCAGTGGTCTTCAAATCAGCGTTGCGATGTCGATAAAGGGCTTTAGAAGGGCTGTCATAGCTTGAAATTTCCCGTTTCATTACGCCTATGCCAAACTAACCCGCATATAGACAAGGTGAAAACTCTCTAATGGCCGATTGGCAGTCCCTCGATCCCGAGGCCGCTCGTGAAGCGGAAAAATATGAAAACCCTATTCCTAGCCGCGAACTGATCCTTCAGCACCTTGCTGATCGAGGTTCGCCTGCTAACCGCGAGCAACTGGTCGAAGAGTTTGGTCTGACCACAGAAGACCAGATCGAAGCCCTGCGTCGCCGCCTGCGCGCCATGGAGCGCGACGCTCAACTCATCTATACCCGTCGCGGCACTTATGCGCCGGTGGACAAGCTCGACCTGATCCTGGGCCGCATCAGCGGTCACCGTGACGGCTTCGGCTTCCTGGTCCCGGATGACGGCAGTGACGACCTGTTCATGAGCCCGGCGCAAATGCGCCTGGTCTTCGACGGCGACCGTGCCCTTGCCCGCGTCTCCGGCCTCGACCGTCGCGGTCGCCGTGAAGGCATGATCGTCGAAGTAGTGTCCCGTGCTCACGAAACCATCGTCGGTCGCTACTTCGAAGAAGGCGGCATCGGCTTCGTCGTTGCGGACAACCCGAAGATCCAGCAGGAAGTGCTGGTCACGCCGGGTCGCAATGCCAACGCCCAGGTCGGCCAATTCGTTGAAGTGAAGATCACTCACTGGCCGACACCACGCTTCCAGCCGCAAGGCGATGTGGTCGAGGTCGTGGGTAACTACATGGCTCCGGGCATGGAAATCGATGTCGCCCTGCGCACCTACGACATTCCTCACGTCTGGCCTGAAGCGGTCTTGAAAGAAGCCGCCAAGCTCAAGCCGGAAGTCGAAGAGAAAGACAAAGAGAAGCGCATCGACCTGCGTCATCTGCCGTTCGTGACCATCGACGGTGAAGATGCGCGCGACTTCGATGACGCGGTTTACTGCGAATCCAAGCCGGGCAAGCTGCGCCTGTTCTCCGGCGGCTGGAAGTTGTACGTGGCGATTGCCGACGTTTCCAGCTACGTGAAGATCGGTTCGGCCCTGGATAACGAATCCCAGGTTCGCGGCAACTCGGTGTACTTCCCCGAGCGCGTCGTGCCGATGCTGCCTGAGCAGCTGTCCAACGGCCTGTGCTCGCTGAACCCGCACGTCGACCGTCTGGCCATGGTTTGCGAGATGACCATCTCCAAGTCCGGCGAAATGACCGACTACTGCTTCTATGAAGCGGTGATTCACTCCCACGCCCGCCTGACCTACAACAAGGTCAGCGCGATGCTGGAAACGCCGAAACTCACCGAAGCGCGTCAGCTGCGCGGCGAGTACAACGACGTTCTGCCTCACCTCAAGCAGCTGTATGCACTGTACAAAGTGCTGCTGGCCGCTCGTCACGTGCGTGGCGCGATCGATTTCGAAACGCAGGAAACCCGGATCATCTTCGGGACCGAGCGCAAGATTGCCGAAATCCGTCCGACCGTTCGTAACGATGCGCACAAGCTGATCGAGGAATGTATGCTGGCGGCCAACGTGGCCACCGCTGAATTCCTGAAAAAGCACGAAATTCCTGCGTTGTATCGCGTTCACGATGGTCCGCCACCGGAGCGTCTGGAAAAACTGCGCGCCTTCCTCGGCGAGCTCGGCCTGTCCCTGCACAAAGGCAAGGACGGCCCGTCGCCGAAGGACTACCAGGCCTTGCTGGCAAGCATCAAGGACCGTCCGGATTTCCACCTGATCCAGACCGTCATGCTGCGTTCGTTGAGCCAGGCGGTATACAGCGCTGATAACCAGGGCCACTTCGGCCTGAATTACGAAGCCTATACCCACTTCACCTCGCCGATCCGCCGCTACCCGGACTTGCTCACGCACCGGGCGATCCGCAGCGTGATCCATTCCAAACAGGACACCCCGCACGTTCGTCGTGCTGGCGCGATGACCATTCCGAAAGCGCGGATCTATCCGTACGACGAAGCAGCGCTGGAGCAGCTCGGCGAGCAGTGCTCGATGAGCGAGCGTCGTGCCGACGAAGCGACCCGCGACGTCGTGAACTGGCTCAAGTGCGAGTTCATGAAAGACCGCGTGGGCGAGTCGTTCCCGGGCGTGATCACCGCCGTGACCGGTTTTGGCCTGTTCGTCGAGTTGACCGATATCTACGTCGAAGGCCTGGTGCACGTCACCGCGCTGCCGGGCGATTACTACCACTTCGATCCGGTTCACCACCGCTTGGCGGGTGAACGTACCGGTCGCAGCTTCCGTCTGGGCGACACCGTTGAAGTGCGTGTCATGCGCGTTGACCTCGACGAGCGCAAGATCGACTTCGAGATGGCTGAAAAAACCATCAGCGCGCCAATTGGCCGCAAGAAGCGCGGAACCGAAACATCCGCTCCGGCTGCTAAAACTGCCGCAGAACCGGCGCCGGCAAAAACCGGTCGTCGTCCTGCCAAGGAAAAAGCTGTCGAAGCCTATCGCCCAAGCGATGCCGCGGCAAAAAACGCCGAACTGCGTAAAAGCCGTGAAATGAAGCAGGCGTTGCTGTCTGAAGCGAAAAGCGGCGGTAAAGCGGCGTCTGGGGGAAAGACCGGACGGTCGGCGCCTGACAAGGCCCCCGGCGGCAAGCCAGCAAAACCGAGCAAACATCGTAAAGGCCCGCCAAAAGCGGGCGCTGCTCCAGCCGGAAGAAGCGGCGGGGCGCGTAAACCTAAGGCTAAACCATGAGTCAGTTGGAAAAGATCTACGGCGTGCACGCGGTAGAAGCATTGCTGCGCCACCACCCGAAACGCGTCAAGCAGATCTGGCTGGCTGAAGGCCGCAGCGAGCCGCGTGTACAGGCGCTGATCGCGCTAGCGAATGAAAATCGCGTGCCCGTCGGCAACGCTGAGCGTCGCGAACTCGACGCTTGGGTTGATGGCGTGCACCAGGGCGTGGTGGCGGACGTGAGTCCGAGCCAGGTCTGGGGCGAGGCGATGCTGGACGAGTTGCTCGATCGCAGCGAAGGCGCACCGCTGTTGCTGGTGCTCGACGGCGTGACCGATCCGCACAACCTCGGCGCTTGCCTGCGTTCGGCCGATGCGGCCGGTGCGCTGGCGGTGATCGTGCCCAAGGACAAATCAGCGACGCTGACCCCGACGGTTCGTAAAGTGGCCTGTGGCGCGGCGGAAGTGATTCCGTTGGTCGCCGTGACCAATCTGGCGCGCACCCTGGAAAAGCTCAAGCAGCGTGGCTTGTGGGTTGTCGGTACGGCGGGCGAGGCTGAGCAGAGCCTGTATCAGCAAGACATGACCGGCCCGACCATCCTGATCATGGGTGCGGAAGGCAGCGGCATGCGTCGCCTGACCCGCGATCTTTGTGATTACCTGGTGCACTTGCCGATGACTGGCAGCGTCAGCAGTCTCAACGTCTCCGTGGCGACCGGCGTCTGCCTGTTCGAAGCCCAGCGCCAGCGCAGCGTCAAAGCTGCGGCGGGCGGCAAAAAGTCTTAAGCCGGTTGTAATCCCTGTGGGAGCGAGCCTGCTCGCGAAAGCGGAGTAACATTCAGCATCAATGTTGAATGTTATGCCCCCTTCGCGAGCAGGCTCGCTCCCACAGTGGTTTGTGTCTGGGGAAGATCGGTGATTGTTCAAATAATCACCAATTGCCTTGCACCTCTCCTGTCCCTTCTCTACAATTGCGCCCCTTGCTGTGACGGCAGGCACGCATGTGTCTATCGCAAGCAAGTCCATAAGTGTCATTCACTCCTTGTCTGACCGCTTTTGAGCGGCAGGCTACAACCCGTAAGGAGCATTCATGCGTCATTACGAAATCATCTTTTTGGTCCACCCGGATCAAAGCGAGCAAGTCGGCGGCATGGTAGAGCGTTACACCAAGCTGATCGAAGAAGACGGCGGCAAAATCCACCGTCTGGAAGATTGGGGCCGTCGTCAACTGGCCTACGCAATCAACAATGTTCACAAGGCTCACTACGTGATGCTGAACGTTGAGTGCACTGGCAAGGCCCTGGCCGAGCTGGAAGACAACTTCCGCTACAACGATGCAGTGATCCGTAACCTGGTCATCCGTCGCGAAGAAGCCGTTACCGGCCAATCCGAGATGCTCAAGGCTGAAGAAAACCGCAGTGAGCGCCGTGAGCGTCGCGACCGTCCTGAGCACGAAGGCGCTGAAAGCGCTGATAGTGATGACAGCGACAACAGCGATAACGCTGACGAGTAATCCACGGACCTTTTAAGGAGCCTATCAAATGGCACGTTTCTTCCGTCGTCGTAAATTCTGCCGCTTCACCGCTGAAGACGTGAAAGAGATCGATTACAAAGATCTCAACACTCTGAAAGCTTATGTATCCGAGACCGGCAAAATCGTTCCAAGCCGCATCACCGGTACCAAAGCACGTTATCAGCGTCAGCTGGCCACCGCTATCAAGCGCGCCCGCTTCCTGGCCCTGCTGGCCTACACCGACAGCCACGGCCGCTGAGACCGGGCAGTCGACACGTAGCAAAGGATTGAATGCATGCGCGCCATAGCTGAGTTCATCATGCGCGGCCGCATGCAGGCCACTCTCGTAGTGGCTGGATGCGTAACATTGCCGTTGTTGTATTGGTTGGGTGCTGCCGCGGGATGCCTTGTGCTTCTGCGGCGCGGATTGAAGGACGCCCTTGGCGTTCTTGCCCTGGGAATGCTGCCGGCGTTGATCTGGTGGCTTTACTCGGATGACCCTCGGGCACTTCTGGTGCTGCTGGGTTCTTCGAGCCTTGCGTTGGTTTTGCGCGCAAGCGAATCCTGGGACCGCGTGCTGCTGGTCAGCATAGCGATGGGAGTGGTGTTTTCGGTGGTGCTGGGGGCGACGTTTGGTCCCCAAATCGAGATGCTGGCGCAGGCTTTGATAAAAGTCATGCCGTCGCTACTCGGTGATGTCTACGAGAAGTTGTCGGTAGACGAGCAAGCGCATTTTGCGTCCCTGATTGCACCGGTCCTGACCGGCCTGATTGCGGCCTTGTTGCAAATCGTCAGTGTGCTGAGCCTGCTTGTCGGGCGCTACTGGCAGGCGTTGTTGTACAACCCGGGTGGTTTTGGTCGCGAGTTTCGCGCCATCCGATTCCCGTTTTTGCCGGCGATGTTGCTGCTGGCGTGCATGCTTCTGGGGCCGAACATCGGTCCGCAGATGGCCATGTTAACGCCGTTGTGCAGCGTACCGCTGGTGTTCGCCGGGCTGGCCCTGATTCACGGGCTGGTGGCGCAAAAGCGACTGGCCAGGTTCTGGCTGGTGGGGTTGTACGTCACGCTGTTGCTGTTCATGCAGCTGATCTATCCGTTGCTGGTGGTCTTGGCCATCGTCGACAGCCTGATTGATTTTCGCGGTCGTTCGGCACCGAAAGATGCCGATAACGCGAACGGTGAAGGTTAAAAGTTAAGAGGATTTTCACATGCAACTGATCCTTCTGGAAAAAGTCACCAACCTGGGCAACCTGGGTGACAAAGTGAACGTTAAGGCTGGTTACGGTCGTAACTACCTGCTGCCTTACGGCAAAGCTACCGCTGCGACCGCTGCCAACCTGGCTGCGTTCGAAGAGCGTCGCGCTGAGCTGGAAAAAGCCGCAGCAGACCGTAAAACTTCGGCTGAAAGCCGTGCCGCCCAACTGGCTGAGCTGGAAGTGACTATCACTGCCACCGCCGGTGACGAAGGCAAGCTGTTCGGTTCGATCGGCACCCACGACATCGCTGATGCACTGACCGCCTCTGGCGTTGAAGTTGCAAAAAGCGAAGTTCGTCTGCCGAACGGCACCATCCGCAACGTAGGCGAATTCGACGTAGCCGTGCACCTGCACGCTGAAGTTGAAGCCACCGTACGCGTTGTCGTGGTAGCAGCTTAAGTAGTACTTGTCGGCTGGCACCCTCGGGTGCTTGCCGGTAACATCGGGCACGATCCTGTTTACAGGTCGTGCCCTTTGTCTTTCTGCAGTTCCTGATTTTCACACACTCAATTCAAGTGGCCATGAACGATATCTCCGCACCTGAGCAATACGATCTGCAAACCGCTTCCCTGAAGGTGCCGCCGCACTCCATCGAGGCCGAACAGGCCGTGCTCGGTGGTTTGATGCTGGACAACAACGCCTGGGAACGCGTGCTCGATCAAGTGTCGGATGGCGATTTCTATCGACATGACCACCGCCTGATCTTCCGCGCGATCGCCAAGCTCGCCGACCAGAACTCCCCGATCGACGTCGTGACCCTTGCCGAGCAATTGGACAAGGAAGGTCAGACCTCGCAAGTCGGCGGTCTCGGTTACCTTGGCGAACTGGCGAAAAACACGCCGTCCGTCGCCAACATCAAGGCATATGCACAGATCGTTCGTGCGCGGGCCACGTTGCGTCAGCTGATCGGCATCGCCACCGAGATTGCCGACAGCGCCTTCAACCCGGAAGGCCGTACGGCTGAAGAAATTCTCGACGAAGCTGAACGGCAGATCTTCCAGATCGCCGAGGCCCGGCCAAAAACCGGCGGCCCGGTGAGCGTGAACGACCTGCTGACCAAAGCCATCGACCGCATCGACACCCTGTTCAACACCGACAACGCCATCACCGGCCTGTCCACTGGCTACACCGACCTCGACGAGAAGACCAGCGGCCTGCAGCCGTCCGACTTGATCATCGTCGCCGGCCGTCCGTCCATGGGTAAAACCACCTTTGCGATGAACCTGGTGGAAAACGCCGTGTTGCGCAGCGACAAGTGCGTCCTGGTTTACTCGCTGGAGATGCCAGGTGAATCGCTGATCATGCGTATGTTGTCGTCCCTGGGCCGTATCGACCAGACCAAGGTCCGTGCCGGTCGCCTCGACGACGACGATTGGCCGCGCCTGACTTCGGCGGTCAACCTGCTCAACGACCGCAAGCTGTTCATCGACGATACGGCCGGTATCAGCCCGTCGGAGATGCGTGCGCGGACCCGTCGCCTGGTGCGTGAGCACGGCGATGTTGCCCTGATCATGATCGACTACCTGCAATTGATGCAGATTCCGGGCTCCGGCGGCGACAACCGGACCAACGAGATTTCCGAGATCTCCCGTTCCTTGAAAGCCCTGGCCAAGGAATTCAACTGCCCGGTGGTGGCGTTGTCCCAGCTCAACCGCTCCCTGGAGCAACGACCGAACAAACGCCCGATCAACTCCGACCTCCGGGAATCCGGAGCGATCGAGCAGGATGCTGACGTGATCATGTTCGTGTACCGGGATGAGGTTTATCACCCGGAAACCGAGCACAAAGGCATCGCCGAAATCATCATCGGTAAACAGCGGAACGGTCCGATCGGTACGTCACGACTGGCGTTCATCGGCAAGTACACCCGTTTCGAAAACCTCGCGCCGGGCAGCTACAACTTCGACGACGAATAACAAATGTGGGAGCGAGCTTTTGTGGCGAGGGAGCTTGCTCCCGCTTGAGTGCGCAGCACTCACCAGATTTTGGGGCCGCTTCGCAGCCCAGCGGGAGCAAGCTCCCTCGCCACAAAAGCCTATGCTGCCTTCAGATCTTCAAATAAGCGCCAGCGCAATTTCCGACCATAGCCGTCGGAATTGGTTATTTTTTGTGCTATATTCCGCGCCCGCGATTTTTCATCTCAACACCGGTCATCGTCATGCAAACAGCCAAGCCGTTATTTGACTATCCCAAGTACTGGGCCGAATGTTTCGGTCCAGCGCCATTCCTGCCGATGAGCAGGGAGGAGATGGATCAGCTTGGCTGGGATTCATGCGACATCATCATCGTCACCGGTGACGCATACGTTGACCATCCGTCGTTCGGCATGGCGATCATCGGCCGGCTGCTGGAGTCGCAAGGCTTCCGCGTCGGGATCATTGCCCAGCCGAACTGGCAGTCCAAAGACGACTTCATGAAGCTCGGCGAGCCGAACCTGTTCTTCGGTGTCGCGGCCGGCAACATGGACTCGATGATCAACCGCTACACCGCCGACAAGAAAATCCGTTCCGACGACGCCTACACCCCCGGCGGCCTGGCGGGCAAGCGGCCGGACCGTGCGAGCCTGGTTTACAGCCAGCGCTGCAAGGAAGCCTACAATCACGTGCCGATCGTGCTCGGTGGCATCGAAGCTTCCCTGCGCCGCATCGCCCACTACGATTACTGGCAGGACCGGGTGCGCAACTCGATCCTGATCGACGCCTGTGCCGACATCCTGCTCTACGGCAACGCCGAGCGTGCGATCGTCGAAGTCGCCCAGCGTCTGTCCTACGGTCACAAGATCGAAGACATCACCGACGTGCGCGGCACCGCGTTTATCCGTCGTGATACGCCCAAAGACTGGTACGAAGTCGATTCCACGCGTATCGACCGTCCGGGCAAGGTCGACAAAATCATCAACCCGTACGTGAACACCCAGGACACCCAGGCCTGCGCCATCGAGCAGGAAAAAGGTCCGGTTGAAGATCCGACTGAAGCCAAGGTCGTGCAGATCCTGGCCAGCCCGAAAATGACCCGCGACAAGACTGTGATTCGTCTGCCGTCGGTAGAAAAAGTCCGTGGCGACGCCGTTCTGTACGCCCACGCCAACCGCGTGCTTCACCTTGAAACCAACCCGGGCAACGCCCGTGCGCTGGTGCAGAAGCACGGCGAAGTCGACGTCTGGTTCAACCCGCCGCCGATTCCGATGACCACTGAAGAAATGGACTACGTGTTCGGCATGCCGTATGCGCGCATTCCGCACCCGGCGTACGGCAAGGAAAAGATCCCGGCCTACGACATGATCCGCTTCTCGGTGAACATCATGCGTGGCTGCTTCGGCGGCTGCACCTTCTGCTCGATCACCGAGCACGAAGGCCGGATCATCCAGAACCGTTCCGAAGAGTCGATCATTCGCGAAATCGAAGAGATCCGCGACAAGGTGCCAGGTTTCACCGGCGTCATCTCCGACCTCGGCGGCCCGACCGCGAACATGTACCGCATCGCCTGCAAGAGCCCGGAAATCGAATCCGCGTGTCGCAAGCCTTCGTGCGTGTTCCCTGGCATCTGCCCGAACCTGAACACCGACCACTCGTCGCTGATTCAGCTGTACCGCAGCGCCCGTGCCTTGCCGGGCGTGAAGAAGATTCTGATCGCTTCCGGCCTGCGCTATGACCTCGCGGTCGAGTCGCCGGAGTATGTCAAAGAGCTGGTGACCCACCATGTCGGTGGTTACCTGAAGATCGCCCCGGAACACACCGAGGAAGGTCCGCTCAACCAGATGATGAAACCGGGCATCGGCAGCTATGACAAGTTCAAGCGCATGTTCGAGAAGTACTCCAAGGAAGCCGGGAAAGAGCAGTACCTGATTCCGTACTTCATCGCCGCCCACCCGGGCACCACCGACGAAGACATGATGAACCTGGCCCTGTGGCTCAAGGGCAACGGCTTCCGTGCCGACCAGGTGCAGGCGTTCTACCCGTCGCCCATGGCCACCGCCACCGCGATGTACCACTCGGGCAAGAACCCGCTGCGCAAGGTCACTTACAAGAGCGACGCCGTGACCATCGTCAAGAGCGAAGAGCAGCGTCGCCTGCACAAGGCGTTCTTGCGTTATCACGACCCGAAAGGCTGGCCGATGCTGCGTGAAGCGCTGACCCGCATGGGCCGCGCCGACCTGATCGGGCCGGGCAAGAACCAGTTGATCCCGCTGCATCAGCCGGCGACCGACAGCTACCAGAGTGCCCGTCGCAAGAACTCGACACCGGCCGGCAGTCACAAGGTTGCAGGGGAAAAGACCACCAAGATCCTGACCCAGCACACCGGCCTGCCACCGCGTGCCAGTGATGGCGGCAACCCGTGGGACAAGCGTGAACAGGCCAAGGCGGCGGCGTTCGCCCGCAACCAGCAGGCGGCCAAGGAGCGCAAGGACGCGGCGAAAGGCAAGGGCCCTAAGCCTGCTCGTAAGCCGGTTGTACCGCGCTAAGCCTCGCTTGAGCTGAACAGAACGCCAACCTTCGGGTTGGCGTTTTGCGTTTCTGAGCCACAGAAAACGCGGCGCCGGGCCGGAAGTTGTTTTGGGGCAACTGGCCCTTTCGCGAGCAGGCTCGCTCCCACAGTGGGATCATGTTTTTTCAGTGAAATTGCAGCTCACCGCAGATCCCCTGTGGGAGCGAGCCTGCTCGCGAAGGGGCCAGTCCAGCCGCTACAAAACCCGACTGAAGCCCGCCGCTCGCAACATTTGCGTGCAACTGCCCCCAACCAATTTCCCGCATCGCCCGATTTTGGTGCTGTACTGCCTCAAGCAAATGGAGAAAGCGCCAGCGGTGCCGCGATGGCATAAGTCTTGCGCGCTTTCGATAACGCTTAGGGCTCGCAGGAGGCACGCCGTGTCGATTCATGTCGCATTGCACCACGTCACGCATTACCGCTACGACCGCGCCGTCGAGCTCGGTCCGCAGATCGTTCGCCTGCGCCCGGCCGCCCACAGTCGCACGCGGATACTGTCCTATGCGCTGAAAGTCTCGCCCGAGCAGCACTTCATCAACTGGCAACAAGACCCGCAGGGCAATTACCTGGCGCGGTTGGTGTTTCCGGAGAAAACCGATGAGCTGCGGATCGAAGTCGATCTGCTCGCAGAAATGGCGGTCTTCAATCCCTTCGATTTCTTCCTTGAACCCTACGCGGAAAAAATCCCGTTTGCCTACGCCGCCGACGAGCGCAAGGAATTGGCGCCGTACCTGGAAACCCTGCCCCTTACGCCGAAGTTCAAGGCCTATCTGGACGGCATCGATCGCACGCCGCTGCCCAGCGTGGATTTCCTCGTTGCGCTCAACCAGCGCCTGAGCGAAGACATCGGTTACCTGATCCGCATGGAACCCGGCGTGCAGACGCCAGAGCACACCCTCGAACACGCGTCCGGTTCCTGCCGCGACTCGGCGTGGTTGCTGGTGCAACTGCTGCGTAATCTCGGCCTGGCCGCACGCTTCGTCTCCGGTTACCTGATCCAGCTGACCGCCGACGTCAAAAGCCTCGACGGTCCGTCCGGCACTGACGTGGATTTCACCGACCTGCATGCCTGGTGCGAAGTCTATTTGCCCGGTGCCGGCTGGATCGGCCTGGACGCGACCTCAGGGCTGTTTGCCGGCGAAGGCCACATTCCGTTGGCGTGCAGCCCCGATCCGGGCTCCGCGGCGCCGATCAGTGGCCTGGTGGAACCGTGCGAGTGCGAGTTCACCCACGAAATGTCCGTGGAGCGGATTTGGGAGGCCCCTCGCGTCACCAAGCCTTACACCGACGATCAATGGCTGGCGATCCAGGCGCTGGGCCGGCAGATCGATGCCGACCTGCTGGAAGACGATGTGCGCCTGACCATGGGCGGCGAACCGACCTTTGTGTCCATCGACGACCCGGACGGCGCCGAGTGGAACACCGCGGCGCTCGGGCCGGACAAGCGTCGACTCTCCGCCGAACTGTTCCAGCGCATGCGCAAACACTACGCCCCCAGGGGCCTCGTGCATTTCGGCCAGGGCAAGTGGTACCCCGGTGAGCAGCTGCCGCGTTGGTCATTGAATTGCTATTGGCGCCGCGACGGCGTGCCGATCTGGCACAACAGCGGGCTGATCGCCGATGAGCAGGAAGACTACGGCGCCGATGGCGCACTGGCCGGTCGGTTTCTGGCGAGTGTCGCCGAACGACTGAAAATTCCGACACGCTTCGTGTTCCCTGCCTACGAAGACAATTTCTATTACCTCTGGCGCGAAGGCACATTGCCGCAGAACGTCAGTGCCGAAGATTCACGACTGGAAGAGCCGCTGGAGCGTGCACGTCTGCGTAAAGTCTTCAGCCAGGGACTGGATAAAGTCATCGGCCAGGTCCTGCCTTTGGCGCGCACCGCCAAGGGTGATCAATGGCAAAGCGGTCGCTGGTATCTGCGTGACGAGCATTGCCGGCTGGTGCCGGGGGATTCGCCGCTGGGTTATCGCCTGCCGCTCGGCTCGCAGCCTTGGGTGAAAGCGGCCGAGTATCCGTTCATTCACCCCAACGACCCGAATCAGGCATTCCCCGCGCTTCCCGACACCATGGCGTTGAACAGTCCGGGCACGCCGGCGGAAGCGGTTGAGCGCGAGCCGAAAATCGACGAGTCCGCCGACTGGCTGACGCGCACGGCGTTCTGCGCCGAAGCCCGGGAAGGGCGGTTGTACTTGTTCATGCCGCCACTGGAGCGGGTCGAGGACTATCTGGAATTGGTCACCGCCATCGAGGCCACTGCCGAAGAACTGCATTGCCCGGTGTTGCTGGAAGGCTATGAACCGCCAAGCGATCCGCGCCTGAGCAACTTCCGCATCACCCCAGACCCGGGCGTGATCGAGGTCAACGTTCAGCCGTCCGCGACCTGGGACGAGTTGGTCGAACGCACCGAGTTTCTGTACGAAGAAGCGCGCCAGACCCGACTGACCACCGAAAAATTCATGATCGATGGCCGGCACACCGGCACCGGTGGCGGTAACCACTTCGTGCTCGGCGGCGCGACCCCGGCCGACTCGCCGTTTCTGCGCCGTCCCGACCTGCTGCGCAGCCTGATCAGCTACTGGCATAACCACCCGTCGCTGTCTTACCTGTTTTCCGGATTGTTCATCGGCCCGACGTCCCAGGCGCCGCGTGTCGATGAAGCGCGCAACGATGCGCTGTATGAACTGGAAATCGCCTTCGCCCAAATGCCTGCACCGGGCGAGGAATGCGCGCCATGGCTGGTCGACCGGCTGCTGCGCAACCTGCTGATCGACGTGACCGGCAACACCCACCGCGCCGAATTCTGCATCGACAAACTCTATTCGCCGGACGGTGCGACCGGACGCCTTGGCTTGCTGGAGTTGCGTGCGTTTGAAATGCCACCGCACGCGCGCATGAGCCTGGCTCAGCAATTGTTGCTGCGAGCGCTGGTCGCACGGTTCTGGCGTGAGCCGTATGCGCCGCCGAAGCTGGCGCGCTGGGGCACGGAGCTGCACGACCGGTTCCTGTTGCCGCACTTTATCGAACAGGATTTCGCTGACGTCATTGTCGACCTGAATGCGGCTGGTTATCCGGTGCGGGCCGAGTGGTTTGCCGCGCATCTGGAGTTCCGTTTTCCCAAGGTCGGTGATTACGCGGTCAGCGGCATCGAGCTGCAACTGCGTCAGGCGCTGGAGCCGTGGCATGTGCTGGGCGAGGAGGGCGCGGTCGGCGGTACGGTGCGCTATGTGGACTCGTCGCTGGAGCGCTTGCAAGTCAAGCTCACCGGCCTGCCACCGCAACGTTACCTGCTGACCTGCAATGGCATTCCGGTGCCGTTGCAACCCACCGGCCGGGTTGGCGAGTTTGTCGCCGGCGTGCGTTTTCGCGCCTGGCAACCGGCCAACTGTTTGCAACCGACCATCCCGGTCCATGCGCCGCTGGTGTTCGATCTGCTCGACACCTGGATGCAACGTTCGCTGGGCGGCTGCCAGTACCACGTGGCCCATCCGGGCGGGCGCAACTACGACAGCTTGCCGGTGAACGCCAATGAGGCCGAGAGCCGGCGAATGGCGCGGTTTTTCCGCATCGGCCATACGCCGGGGAAACTGCCGGTGCCGACTGTGGAAATCAACGACGAGCTGCCGATGACGCTCGATTTACGACGCTTCTAAGTCGTACGCGACGCTCGGATTTTTCGTCTATCCGGGTGTCATGAGCGTGCGTTAGTCTGACCGTTCTTTGCTGTCTGCCGAGCTTTCCATGCCTGACCTGCTTGACCGCTACCCGCTGACGGCGGGCACTTATCACGAACTGCTCGACGACAGCGGCGCTGTACGCCCGCACTGGCGTCGGCTGATCGACCAATTGCAACGCAGCACGCCTGCGCAATTGGTGCAGCGTCAGGCCTTGCTGACCCGGCAGATCCAGGAAAACGGCGTGACCTACAACGTTTATGCCGATCCCAAAGGCGCGGACCGACCGTGGGAGCTGGATCTGTTGCCGCATGTGATTGCGGCGGATGAATGGGCGCAGTTATCGGCAGGGATCGCTCAACGGGCGCGCCTGTTGAACGCGGTGCTGGCGGACCTGTACGGCCCGCAACGCTTGATCGCCGAAGGTCTGTTGCCGGCAGAACTGGTGTTCGGTCACAACAACTTCCTCTGGCCCTGTCAGGGTATTGCGCCGCCCGACGGGGCTTTTCTGCATCTGTACGCCGTCGACCTGGCGCGCACGCCCGATGGCCGCTGGTGGGTCACCGCAGACCGGACTCAAGCGCCGTCCGGTGCCGGTTACGCCTTGGAAAACCGCACTATCGTGTCCCGGGCATTTCCCGAGCTGTATCGCGATTTGAAAGTGCAGCATCTGGCCGGGTTCTTCCGCACGCTTCAGGAAACCCTGGCTCGGCAAGCGCCTCGCGATGACGAAGCGCCGCTGATCGTGTTGCTGACGCCGGGACGCTTCAACGAAAGCTATTTCGAACACCTGTACCTGGCGCGACAGCTCGGTTACCCGCTGGTGGAGGGCGGCGACCTCACGGTGCGCGATGCCACGGTCTACCTGAAAACCCTGAGCGGCTTGCGCCGGGTCCACGCGATCATGCGTCGGCTCGACGATGACTTCTGCGATCCGCTGGAACTGCGCACTGATTCGGCACTGGGCGTGCCGGGGCTGCTCGAAGCCGTGCGGCAAGGGCGGGTGCTGGTGGCCAATGCCCTTGGCAGCGGCGTGCTGGAGTCGCCGGGACTGCTGGGCTTTCTGCCGAAGATCAACCAGTTCCTGTTCGGCGAAGAACTGATCCTGCCGTCCATCGCGACCTGGTGGTGCGGCGAGGCGCCTGTGCTGGCTCAGGCGCTGGAAAAACTGCCGGAATTGTTGATAAAACCGGCCTTCCCGTCACAAAGCTTCGCGCCTGTGTTTGGCCGTGATCTGAGTGAAAAACAGCGTCAGGTCCTGGCCGAGCGCATGCAGGCACGGCCTTATGCCTATGTGGCGCAAGAAATGGCCCAACTGTCCCAGGCGCCGATCTGGCAGGCCGAGGACGGTCAATTGCAACCGCGTGCCATCGGTATGCGCGTCTACGCCGTGGCCAGCCATGACGGCTACCGGGTATTACCAGGCGGCCTGACCCGCGTGGCGGCAGAGGCAGACGCCGAAGTGGTGTCGATGCAGCGCGGCGGTGCAAGCAAGGACACGTGGGTACTGGGGGATCGTCCGCCCAGCGGCGAGCAATGGAAAACCCAGCGTACGATTGGTGTGCATGACCTGGTAAGGCGAGACCCTTATCTGCCTTCGCGGGTGGTGGAAAACCTGTTCTGGTTCGGCCGCTATTGCGAGCGTTGCGATGACAGCGCGCGACTGCTGCGGATCATGCTGGCGCGCTACGTGGACGGCGATGATCCACAGGCCTTGCAGGCCGCCGTAGATCTCGGTGAACGGCTGAACCTGTTGCCCGATGAAGGCGAGTTGCCGGAGCGTTTGTTGGCCGCCTTGCTCGGTGACGATTGGCCATTCAGCCTGCGTTCCAATCTGCAACGCTTGCAGTGGGCGGCTTCGCAAGTGCGCGGAAAACTCTCGCGGGAGAACTGGCAGGCGCTGGTGGAATTGCAACGCGAAGCCATGGAACTGGAAACCGAAGAGCCGGATTTCGGCGAACTGCTGGATTTCCTCAACCGCCTGGTAATGTCGCTGGCGGCGCTGTCAGGTTTCGCCCTGGACGACATGACTCGCGACGAAGGCTGGCGTTTCCTGATGATTGGACGACGGATCGAGCGCCTGCAATTTCTTAGCGCCAGTCTGGCCGCGTTTCTACGCGGGGCTGGGGCTTTCGATCAGGCTGGGCTGGAGTGGCTGCTGGAGTTGGGTAACAGCAGCATCACCTACCGTTCGCGGTATCTGGCGGTGGCGCAATTGCTGCCGGTGCTCGATTTGTTGCTGCTCGATGAGCAGAACCCTCACGCCGTGCTGTTCCAGTTGAAGCTGGTGACGCGGACCCTGAAACGCTTGAATGACGACTTTGGCGTGCCACGCGAAGCCGGTTTGCCGTTGTTGGTGGAGCGGCTGGCGCAGTTCGATCTGGGCTGCCTGGAAAACGCCTTGTTCGGCGAAGCCAGCGTTCGCGCCGCGCTCGATGGGCTGGCCGATATGCTGCAAGAGATTGCCGACGCCAGTGGCCAAGTGTCGGATCGCCTGGCCCTGCGCCATTTCGCCCATGTTGATGATGTCAGCCAGCGTACGGTGTCCGTCTGATGAGTGCCCACTACCAGATTTTCCACGACACCCATTATCACTATGACAGCCCGGTCTCATTGGCCCAGCAACTCGCGCATCTCTGGCCACGGCCCTGCGCCTGGCAGCGTTGCACGGCCAGCCAATTGCAGATCAGTCCCGACCCGACCACGCGCCGGGATGAGCTGGATGTGTTTGGCAATCCGCTCACGCGCCTGGCCTTCGAGCGCCCGCACGATGAATTGCTGGTCAATGCCAGCCTGACCGTCGAGGTCCTGCCCCGGCCCGCGCTGGATTTCAATCAGTCGCCGCCCTGGGAAGACACCCGCCAGGCTTTGACCTACAGCAGCCAGCCGCTGTCCCCCGACATACTGGAAGCCTGTCGTTATCGGTTCGAATCGCCTTACGTGCATTTGAAGCGCAATTTTGTCGAGTTCTCCGAGAGCTGTTTTCCGGCGGGGCGGCCGTTGCTGTGGGGTGTGCAGGCACTGATGGAGAAAATCTTCAGCGAATTCACCTTCGACGCCGAAGCGACCCAAGTGGCGACGCCGTTGGTGGAAGTGCTGGAGCGCCGACGCGGGGTCTGTCAGGACTTCGCCCACCTGATGCTCGCGTGCGTGCGTTCCCGGGGTCTGGCGGCGCGCTATATCAGTGGTTACCTGCTGACTCAGCCACCGCCCGGCCAGCCGCGATTGATCGGCGCGGATGCGTCCCACGCCTGGGTCTCGGTGTTTTGCCCGGTGCTGGGCTGGGTCGATTTCGACCCGACCAACAACGTTCAGCCGGCACTTGAGCACATCACTCTGGCCTGGGGCCGGGATTTCTCCGATGTCTCGCCGTTGCGTGGGGTGATTCTGGGGGGCGGTAATCATGACCCGGAAGTGCGCGTCACCGTGATGCCACTGGATTAACGCAAATCCCCTGTAGGAGTGTGTTCTTGGGATTGGGGTATTTCAGAGGGGGACTGTGAGGGTCAGCAAAAGTAACTGCTGACCCTGGACACAGATCCGGTGGGCCTGATCAGATCATCCGGCCCTGAGGGTCTCAGGCGTCGGGCGCCTGATCTTTCGGTGCTTCAGTTTCGTCTGTAGCCACTTCGCCTTCGGCATCCGGGTTCAGTGCTGCTGCTTCTTCTTCAGCTGTAGCTTTCTTGCGCTGAAGCTTTTCCTCTTTCTTCTGCTCCTTGGCCAAGTCTCTCTGACGTTTGGCGAAGGAATAATTAGGTTTAGCCATGGGCGATCCTCTGGGGTCGAAGGTGAGGTTGAGCGGCGCATATTCTGCCCTGTATCGGTGCCGAGCCGTTAGCTGGGTTTTTGATCGGTCCATTTTGGCAGGACCGACGGTTGCCAGGCGTCCAGGGCATCGAGCAGGGTTTGCGGTGATTCGCTCACTTGCAGCATGTCACGGTGCGGTGCGCGAACGAAGCCTTCGCCGACGATATGATCAAGAAAACCGGTCAATTTGCTGTAGAAACCGTTCACTTCCAGCAGACCGAGCGGCTTGCCGTGATAGCCGAGCTGACCCCAGGTCCAGACTTCGAACAGTTCTTCCAGCGTGCCGAGGCCACCGGGCAGCGCGATAAACGCGTCGCTGAGTTCAGCCATCCGCGCCTTGCGCGCATGCATGCCGTCGACCACTTCCAGGCGCGTCAGGCCGCTGTGGCCGATTTCCTTGTCCTTGAGGCTTTGCGGGATGATCCCGATCACTTCACCGCCGGCCGCCAGTGCCGCATCGGCCACAATCCCCATCAGGCCGACGGCGCCGCCGCCATAGACCAGGGTCAGATTGCGTTTGGCCAAGGCGCGTCCCAAGGCAACCGCCGCTTCACGATAGGCGGGGTGGGTGCCGGTGCTGGCGCCGCAAAATACACAAACAGACTTCAAAGACATGCGTTTCTCCAGGGTCAGGATGACCACAGAGTAAAGGCAGCTCAGCTACGCTCCAAGGGTTAAACCTCGCGCCGAGGTGTTTCATAGGTGCCGCTGGCACCACAGGCGTAGGCGGCGAGCAAACTGCACAACAGGCTATTCAAGGACATGACCGGCGCTCCGGGTAGAGGATGATGGCCTGATCATAGGGCCGGGCCAGACGCCTGGCTGGTAGATTGTTTCGATAGGTGTCATAGCGCTAAAGTTGTATACAATTTTTGATTCAAGTCATAGGAACTTGCGAAGTTTTCAGGCAGTCTTCTGTCCATTCGCACTTTTCGTTAACCCTGCCTTGGAGATTCACCATGTTTGCCAAACTTGTTGCGGTATCCCTGCTGACACTGGCCAGCAGTCAATTGATGGCTGCTGAATGCAAGGTCACCGTCGACTCCACTGACCAGATGTCGTTTGATACCAAGGACATCAGCATCGACAAGAGCTGCAAGACGTTCACCGTGGAGCTGAAACACTCCGGCAGCCTGCCGAAGAACGTCATGGGCCATAACTGGGTGCTGAGTAAAACAGCTGACATGCAGCCGATCGCCACCGACGGCCTGGCTGCCGGTATCGACAAGAACTACCTGAAAGAAGGTGACGAGCGCATCATCGCCCACACCAAAATCATTGGTGCTGGCGAAACGGATTCGGTGACCTTCGACGTGTCGAAGCTGGCGGCGGGCGAAAGCTACGGCTTCTTCTGCTCGTTCCCAGGCCACATCTCGATGATGAAAGGCACCGTAACGCTGAAGTAAATCGAGCTCATAAAAAAAGCGTCCCCGTGGGACGCTTTTTTTGTGCCCGGCATTTGACCGGGTCATCGTTCTTCGCGAGCAGGCTCGCTCCCACAAGGGCAGCGCAATACCTGTGGGAGCGAGCTTGCTCGCGAAGGCGTCATCACTGGCGCCACAGACTCAAGGCGCAAACGGCATCACCCGCTTGTGATGCGTCTTCTTGTAAGTCTCGCAAATGATCTTGAACGCTTCCTCACGCACCGGCTTACCGTGCAGGAACGCATCAATCTCGGCATAGGTCACGCCGTGGGACGCTTCGTCCGGCTTGCCCGGCGACAGGTCTTCCAGATCAGCTGTAGGGATTTTCTCCACCAGCGATTCCGGCGCACCAAAGCTGCGAGCAATATTGCGAACCTGATTCTTCACCAGCCCACTCAACGGTGCCAGGTCGCAGGCGCCATCACCGAACTTGGTGAAGAAACCCATCACCGCTTCCGCCGCATGGTCGGTGCCGATCACCAGGCCATGGGCCGCGCCGGCGATGGTGTACTGAGCGACCATGCGCATGCGCGCCTTGGTGTTGCCAAGCACGAAATCCACCGAGACCGCGTGCTTGCCTTCGAAGGCCGCGACTTCACTGGCCAGGGATTTGACCGCCGGGCCGATGTTCACGGTGTGGCGTTCGTCCGGGGCGATGAAATCCACCGAGGCCTGAGCGTCGTGTTCATCGAACTGAGTCTCATATGGCAAACGCACGGCGATGAATTTGTAACTCTTGTCGCCGGTGCGCTGACGCAGTTCGCGCATCGCGCGTTGGGCCAGCAGGCCGGCGGTCAGGGAGTCGACGCCACCGCTGATGCCCAGCACCAGGGTCTTGAGCCCGGAATTGACCAGGCAATCCTGAATGAAACTCACCCGCCGGGCGACTTCTGCCTCAAGGGCGGCTTCGTCGGCAAACGGTGGTTGAACATTGAGCTGCTCAGCAATCTCACGCTGTACGGCTTGCATGAATTCACTCCTTGCTAGATGTGCTTGAAAGGGCGGCAGGTACTTTGAACACGTGTCGCAAATAGGCGACGAAATTCGGGTCTTTGCAGTGAGTCTTGCCAGGCTCATCAGAAATCTTTGCCACGGGCTGGCCGTTGCAGGCCGTCATTTTAAGCACGATGCTCATCGGTTCGACACCCGGAATATCACAGGTCAGGTGAGTGCCGATGCCAAAGCTGACATTGATCCGGCCCCGCAGCGCGCGGAATATCTCCAGCGCCTTGGGCAGCGTCAGGCTGTCGGAGAATGTCAGCGTCTTGCTCATCGGGTCGATGCCGAGTTTGTGATAGTGGGCGATGGCCTTTTCCGCCCATACCACCGGATCACCCGAATCGTGGCGCAGGCCGTCGAAAAGCTTGGCGAAAAACAGATCGAAATCACCGAGGAACGCATCCATGGTGATGCAGTCAGTCAGGGCAATCCCCAGCAGGCCACGGTACTCGCGCACCCAGCAGTCGAGCGCGGCAATTTGACTGTCGATCAGCCGCGGCCCCAGTTGCTGGTGGGCCATGATCCATTCGTGGGCCATGGTGCCCAGCGGTTTCATGTCCAGTTCCCGGGACAGGTGGACGTTGCTGGTGCCGACGAAGCGCCCGGGGAAGTCGTGCTTGAGCACGTTCACCACTTCTTCCTGTACGCGGTACGAAAAGCGACGACGTGTGCCGAAATCGGCGACCTGCAACTCGGACAATTCGTCGCTGCTGGCGTTGGCGGCCAGCCAGTCGAATTTGCGGTACAACTGTTCGCGCGCCTGTTCCAGGACGATTTCCCGGTAGCGATAGCGGTTGCGCACTTCACTGACAATCGCCAGCAGCGGCACTTCGAACAGAATCACATGCAGCCACGGCCCGCGCAGGCGGATGAACAACTCGCCGTTTTCGATGCCGGTGTGGATGTAGCGCAGGTTGAAGCGGAACAACCCGAGAAACCGCAGGAAATCCGGCTTCAGAAAACTGATGCGCTCCAGAAAACCCAATTGATCAGGGCTCAGGCTCAACTCTGCCAGACGCTCGATCTGGAAACGGATCTCGGCCAGGTAGGGGCGCAAATCTTCACTGTTGCGGCAACGAAACTCCCATTCGACTTCGACGTTCGGGTAGTTGTGCAGCACCGCCTGCATCATCGTCAGTTTGTAGAAGTCGGTGTCGAGCAGGTTCTGCACGATGCGATCGCCAAACACGCTCTCGCTCATAACGGGGATCTCCGCATTGAATGGGGGTAGTGGCGCATATCAGTGGCAGGGATTGCCAGCGATTTTTTGGACAACGCAGATCCCTGTGGGAGCGAGCCTGCTCGCGAAAGCGTCGGCACATTCAACATCTGCATGACTGACAGACCGCTTTCGCGAGCAGGCTCGCTCCCACAGGGGTTGGGTAGAACTTTAGATTTGTGCCCCGTCCGGGCTATCAATCTGCTCCAGCATCCATTTCACAAAATCGCGCACCTTGGGCACTTCCGCCGAATGCTCGGGATACGCCAGGTAATAGGCATCCGTGCTCGGCATCGCGTGTTTCCAGGGGATGACCAATTTGCCGTCGGCCAATTCCTCTTCCACCAGAAACCTTGGCAGCAGCGCTACACCGCAGCCGACCTGGGCGGCGCGGATGCACATGTAAAAGGTTTCAAAGCGCGGGCCGTGGTAGCTGTGCTCGGTGTGGTAGCCCTGACTGTCGAACCAGTCGTGCCAGGCCTGCGGGCGGGAAGCGTTTTGCAGCAGGACCAGGTCGGTGAGTTGCGTCGGGTCAGTGAACGGCTTGTCGGGGAGGCTGCCCGGTGCGCAAACCGGCACCAGTTCCTCGCCGAACAGCTTCAGGCATTCGGTGCCGGGCCGTGAGCCTTGGCCGAAGTAGAACGCCAGATCGCTGCGACCTTGCAACAAATCGTCGGCTTCCTGTTCGCTGCACAGGTCCAGATGGATCGACGGATGGCGCAGGCGCCAGCCTTTCAGGCGGGGCACCAGCCAGCGTGCACCGAAGGTCGATGGGGTAGAGACGCGCAAGACTTCAGTTTCACCGCCGTAGGAACGCAGGTAATGGGTCGACATCTCGACCTGAGTGAGGATTTTTCGTACTTCCACCAAGTACAAATCACCGGCCGGAGTCATTTGCAGGCGTCGGCGCACACGGCGGAACAACAAGTGCTGCAACAATTCTTCAAGTTGCGCGACCTGTTTACTGACCGCGCTCTGGGTCAGGTTCAGCTCTTCGGCGGCCCGGGTGAAGCTCAAATGCCGGGTCACGGCCTCGAAACACTGCAGTGCTGTGATCGACGGCAGGTAACGTTTATTCAGCATGGGTAGTCCTTTTTCTTGTTTCTTTCTTACCAGCAATTCGCAGCATGAATAAACGGAATGATATCTCTCTTAAAGGTCGTTTGTTGGGTAACCTCCGGGGAGCTAAAACTACAGGTCTGATCAGCCGTGATTTTTCCGGCTGCACCCTTTGTGTTTTTCGCTTGAGGAGTGACCCATGGTTGCCGCATTGCTTGATCGTCTTGGTGTAAACCCGGCCCTGTACCAGAACGGCAAAGTGCCGGTGCATTCGCCGATCGATGGCAGCCAGATCGCTGCCGTGAACTGGGAAGGCGCTGCTGAAGTCGAGCAGCACATCAGTCGTGCCGATCATGCGTTCGAATTGTGGCGCAAGGTCCCGGCGCCTCGCCGTGGTGAACTGGTACGCCAACTGGGCGACATCCTGCGCGAATACAAGACTGATCTTGGCGAGCTGGTCTCCTGGGAAGCCGGCAAAATTACTCAGGAAGGCCTGGGTGAAGTTCAGGAAATGATCGACATCTGCGATTTCGCCGTCGGTCTGTCCCGTCAGCTGTACGGTTTGACCATCGCTTCCGAGCGTCCTGGCCACCACATGCGCGAAACCTGGCACCCGCTGGGCGTTGTCGGCGTGATCAGTGCGTTCAACTTCCCGGTCGCGGTGTGGGCCTGGAACACCACGCTGGCGCTGGTCTGCGGCAACCCGGTGATCTGGAAACCGTCCGAAAAAACCCCACTGACCGCGCTGGCCTGCCAAGCGCTGTTCGACCGCGTCCTGAAAAACTTCAGCGATGCACCACCGCACCTGAGCCAAGTGATCATCGGCGGCCGCGACGCTGGCGAAGCGCTGGTCGATGACCCGCGTGTCGCGCTGATCAGCGCCACCGGCAGCACCCGCATGGGCCGCGAAGTGGCACCGAAAATCGCCGCGCGTTTCGCTCGCAGCATTCTGGAACTGGGCGGCAACAACGCGATGATCCTCGGCCCAAGCGCCGACCTGGACATGGCCGTTCGCGCCATCCTGTTCAGCGCCGTCGGCACTGCCGGTCAACGCTGCACCACCTTGCGTCGTCTGATTGCGCACGAATCGGTGAAGGAAGAAATCGTCACCCGCCTGAAAGCCGCGTATTCCAAAGTGCGCATCGGCCATCCGCTGGAAGGCAACCTGATCGGCCCGCTGATCGACAAACAAAGTTTCGAGAACATGCAGGACGCGCTTGAGCAGGCCTTGAGCGAAGGCGGTCGTGTATTCGGCGGCAAGCGCCAACTGGAAGACAAATTCCCTAACGCTTACTACGTCGCACCGGCCATTGTTGAAATGCCGGAGCAAAGTGACGTGGTGTGCCACGAAACTTTCGCACCGATCCTGTACGTGATCGGTTACAAGGATTTCGACGAGGCCCTGCGCCTGAACAACGCCGTGCCACAAGGCCTGTCCTCGTGCATCTTCACCACCGACGTGCGTGAAGCCGAACAATTCATGTCGGCGGTCGGCAGCGACTGCGGCATTGCCAACGTCAACATCGGCCCGAGCGGTGCCGAAATCGGCGGCGCGTTTGGTGGCGAGAAAGAAACCGGCGGTGGTCGTGAATCGGGCTCCGATGCATGGCGCGGCTACATGCGTCGCCAGACCAACACCGTGAACTACTCGCTGGAATTGCCATTGGCTCAGGGCATCACCTTCGACTAACTCTCAAGTCGGTGATAACCCCCTGTGGGAGTGAGCCCTTGTGGCGAGGGGGCTTGCCCCCGTTGGGTCGCGAAGCGGCCCTAAAACCTGCGATCCCGGTGTATCAAGTACACCGAATGCAATGGTTTTACGACTGCTTCGCAGCCGAACGGGGGCAAGCCCCCTCACCACATAATTCTCCCCACAGTTAAAAGTGTGTGTTGGTTAGGTTTCTGTTGGAGTCTGGCAATGCCGTTACGCGAAGAGTGTCTGTGGGAAAAACTGACGCCGCAAAGGCCCGACAACGCGGCGCTCAAGGGTGAAGTGACAGTCGATGTCTGCGTCATCGGCGCCGGGTTCACCGGTTTGTCGGCGGCAGTGCATCTGCTGGAACAAGGTAAATCGGTGTGTGTGCTGGAAGCTCATCGCGCCGGCCATGGTGGCTCCGGGCGCAATGTCGGCCTGGTCAATGCCGGCATGTGGATTCCACCGGACGACATCGAAGCCGGGTTCGGCGAAGCGGTGGGCAGCCAGCTCAATCGCATGCTCGGCGCGGCACCGTCCCTGGTGTTCAGCCTTGTGGACAAATACAACATCGATTGCCAGTTGCGCCGTGAAGGCACGCTGCACATGGCACACAACGCCCGTGGCGAAGCGGATTTGCGCAGTCGTGAAGAACAGTGGAAACGTCGCGGGGCGCCGGTCGAACTGTTGACCGGCCAGGCCTGCGAGCAGGCGACGGGGACCAAGAAAATCGCCGCCGCCTTGCTCGATCGACGTGCCGGCACCCTCAATCCGATGGCCTATACCACCGGGCTGGCCAAAGCGGCCATCAGTCTGGGCGGTCAGTTGTTCGATCATTCCCCGGTGACTCGTCTCGAACGCCAGGGCCAGCGCTGGTCGGTGCAAACCGCACAGGGTTCGGTCATGGCCGAGAAAGTCGTCATCGCCTCCAACGCTTACACCGAAGGCGACTGGACAGAGCTGCGGCGCAATTTCTTCCCCGGTTACTACTACCAGGTGGCCTCGGTCCCGCTGACCGAAGACGCCGCGCAACAGATTCTGCCCGGTGGCCAGGGCTCCTGGGACACCCGTCAGGTGCTCAGCAGCATTCGTCGCGACAAGGACGGGCGTCTGTTGCTCGGCAGTCTTGGTAATGGCAATCAGAAACCGGCCTGGTTCCTGAAAGCCTGGGCGGACCGTGTTCAGCAGCACTATTTCCCCTACCTCAAACCGGTGGAGTGGGAGTGCACGTGGACCGGCTGCATCGCGTTCACCCCCGATCATTTGATGCGTCTGTTCGAGCCGGCGCCCGGTTTGGTGGCAGTCACCGGTTACAACGGCCGGGGCGTGACCACGGGGACAGTCGTCGGCAAAGCTTTTGCCGATTATTTGTGTAACGGAAATCCTCAAGCGCTACCGATTCCGTTCGCGCCGATGCAGCCCCTGGCGGGAGTAGGGTTGCGCAGTTGTCTGTATGAAGCTGGATTCTCGCTGTATCACGCAGGCCAGTGCTTGCGGATCGTCATCTGATTGTTGAAATTTGTTGCTGGAAGCGGCGCTTTTCGGCGCAGCGACTAGCCTGTAATGGTGCGGGTTGTAGCAGTCCCGCACCAGCAGTGTGCACTTCGGTGACGCACGTTGTTACAGGCTGGTTGCACGTCGTTTAACGCCGCGGTTGCAATGATGGCGCATGCGGGTTGCGCCTTTAAAAATAAATGGTTTCACCTTCCGCGGTTTAGACGGTTGCACGCCCAATGAAAATGGGAACAAAACAGTCGTAAAAACAATAAAGCAGCGACTTTTTTCAGAATAAAAAACCGATGGCACGGCCCTTGCTCTGAGCAATCAGTGAAATCGCAGTGCCAACTAAAAAAAAACCTTGGAGCACCACCTCATGTCCCAGACGTTTTACAAGAAAGGCTTTCTGGCCCTCGCAGTGGCAGCTGCGTTGGGTGTTTCTGCGTTTGCACAGGCTGATGTGAAAATCGGTGTGGCGGGCCCGATGACAGGCGCCAACGCGGCATTTGGCGAGCAATACATGAAGGGTGCACAGGCTGCAGCCGACGCGGTGAACGCGGCGGGCGGCGTTAACGGGGAAAAAATCGTACTGGTGAAGGGCGATGACGCCTGCGAACCGAAACAGGCTGTGACGGTCGCCAAGGACCTGACCAACCAGAAAGTGGCTGGCGTGGTCGGTCACTTCTGCTCCTCGTCGACCATCCCGGCCTCCGAGATCTATGACGAAGCGGGCATCATTGCAATCACCCCAGGTTCCACCAACCCGGCTGTTACCGAGCGCGGCCTGAGCGCCATGTTCCGTATGTGTGGGCGTGACGACCAGCAAGGCATCGTGGCCGGCGACTACATCGTCGACGTGCTCAAGGGCAAAAAAGTTGCCGTGCTGCACGACAAGGACACCTACGGCCAAGGCCTGGCTGATGCCACCAAGGCTCAACTGGTCAAGCGCGGCGTAACACCTGTGCTGTATGAAGGCCTGACCCGTGGCGAGAAAGACTTCAGCGCCGTGGTCACCAAGATCCGTGCGGCCGGTGCCGACGTGGTCTACTTCGGCGGCCTGCACCCAGAGGCTGGTCCACTGGTTAAACAGCTGCGTACCGAAGGCCTGAAAGACGTGAAATTCATGTCCGATGACGGCATCGTGACCGACGAACTGGTGACCACCGCTGGCGGTCCACAATACGTCGACGGCGTGCTGATGACCTTCGGCGCCGACCCACGCCTGCTGCCAGACAGCAAGACCGTGGTAGACGCTTTCCGCAAGGCCGGTACCGAGCCTGAAGGCTACACCCTCTACGCCTACGCTTCGGTCCAGACCCTGGCCGCTGCCTTCAATGGCGCCAAGTCCAACAAGGGCGAAGACGCTGCCAAATGGCTGAAATCGCACCCGGTCAAAACCGTGATGGGCGAGAAGACCTGGGACGCCAAGGGCGACCTGAAAATCTCCGACTACGTGGTTTACCAGTGGGACAAGGACGGCAAATACCACCAGCTGGAAAAACAGAAGTGATATGACTTGCTGATTGCCCGGCGCCTTGTGCGCCGGGCAATCAAAGAACATGTCCGTGCAGTACCTGTCTTTTCTCGTAGAGCTGCACACAACCGGTTTGCGTCGGCGGCTGAACCCCGGTCCGTCGCACCCGGCTTCTGTGCAGTCTCTCAAATGCGTGAGATTGCGTTATGGATGGTATTTTCCTGCAGCAACTGGTCAACGGTCTGACCCTCGGGTCGGTCTATGGCCTGATCGCCATCGGCTACACAATGGTCTATGGCATCATTGGCATGATCAACTTCGCCCATGGCGAGGTTTACATGATTTCTGCTTACCTGGCGGCAATCAGTCTGGCTCTGCTGGCGTACTTCGGTATTGAATCCTTCCCTCTGCTGATGCTCGGCACTCTGGTCTTCACCATCGTTGTCACGGCGGTGTATGGCTGGGTCATCGAGCGCGTCGCCTATAAACCGCTGCGCAACTCCACCCGACTGGCACCACTGATCAGCGCCATCGGTATTTCCCTGATCCTGCAAAACTATGCACAGATCGCCCAGGGCGCTCGCCAGCAAGGTGTTCCGACGCTACTGACCGGTGCATGGCGCGTTGAAGTCGGCACTGGCTTCGTCCAGCTGACCTACACCAAGATCTTCATTCTGGTCGCCGCGTTTGTCGGGATGGGCCTGCTGACCTACGTCATCAAGTACACCAAGCTCGGCCGCATGTGCCGTGCGACCCAGCAAGACCGCAAGATGGCCTCGATCCTGGGGATCAACACCGACCGCGTGATTTCCTACGTGTTCATCATCGGTGCAGCGATGGCGGCCCTGGCCGGCGTACTGATCACCATGAACTACGGCACGTTCGACTTCTACGCAGGTTTCGTCATCGGCATCAAAGCGTTCACCGCAGCGGTACTCGGCGGGATCGGCTCGTTGCCGGGTGCGATGCTCGGCGGGATCATTCTCGGGATTTCCGAGTCGCTGTTCTCTGGTCTGGTCAACTCGGACTACAAAGACGTTTTCAGCTTCTCGCTGCTCGTTCTCGTTCTGGTCTTTCGGCCTCAAGGCCTGCTCGGCCGTCCTCTTGTGTCGAAGGTGTAAGCGATGTCTTCAACCACTAAAAAAACCATTGATATCAAAAGAAGCCTGGTTGACGCGATTCTTGCCGGCCTTGTAGCGCTCATCGTGTTTGGTCCGATTGTCGGCATTGTCCTCGACGGCTATGGCTTCAACCTGCAACCAACACGGGTGGCGTGGATTGTCGCCATCGTCATGGCGGGCCGTTTTGCCCTGAGCCTGTTCCTGCAAACACCCAAGGGTCTGAAAATTCTCGAAGGGTTTGAAACCACCGGCTCCGGGGTTCATGTACTGCCGCCCGATTACAAATCCCGGTTGCGCTGGATCATCCCGCTGATGATCGTCATTGCCGTGGTGTTTCCGTTTTTCTCCAACTCCTACCTGCTGGGCGTGGTCATCCTCGGGTTGATCTACGTGCTGCTCGGTCTGGGACTGAACATCGTGGTCGGCCTGGCCGGCTTGCTCGACCTGGGTTACGTGGCGTTCTACGCCATCGGCGCCTATGGCCTGGCGCTCGGTTACCAGTATCTCGGCCTGGGCTTCTGGACGGTGCTGCCGCTGGCGGCAATCACTGCCGGGCTTGCCGGTTGCATCCTCGGCTTCCCGGTGTTGCGTCTGCACGGTGACTACCTGGCGATCGTGACCCTGGGGTTCGGTGAAATCATCCGCTTGATCCTCAACAACTGGCTGTCGCTGACCGGTGGCCCGAACGGCATGCCGGCACCGCTGCCAACGTTCTTCGGTCTGGAGTTCGGCAAACGGGCGAAAGACGGTGGCATACCGTTCCACGAGTTCTTCGGCATTGCTTACAACCCCGACGTGAAGTACTACTTCATATACGCGGTGTTGTTCATGGTTGTGCTGGCGGTGTTGTACATCAAGCATCGCTTGACCCGTATGCCGGTCGGCCGCGCCTGGGAAGCCTTGCGTGAAGACGAAATCGCCTGCCGCTCCATGGGCCTGAACCACGTGCTGGTGAAACTCTCGGCCTTCACCATCGGCGCATCGACGGCCGGTCTGGCTGGCGTGTTCTTCGCCACCTATCAAGGCTTCGTCAACCCGACCTCGTTTACCTTCTTTGAATCGGCCCTGATCCTCGCCATCGTGGTACTCGGCGGCATGGGCTCGACCATCGGCGTGGTGATTGCAGCCTTCGTGCTGACCGTCGCCCCGGAACTGCTGCGTGGCTTCGCGGAATACCGCGTGCTGCTGTTCGGCATCCTGATGGTGTTGATGATGATCTGGCGACCGCGCGGCCTGATTCGGATCAGCCGTACCGGTGTGACCCCGCGTAAAGGAGTAGCGCCATGAGCGAAGTCGTACTCTCGGTCGAGAAGCTGATGATGCACTTTGGCGGCATCAAGGCGTTGAATGATGTCAGCCTGCAGGTCAAGCGCAACTCGATCTTCGCCCTGATCGGTCCTAACGGCGCCGGCAAAACCACGGTGTTCAACTGCCTGACCGGATTCTATAAAGCGTCCGGCGGCAAGATCGAACTCAGCGTGCGAGGGGAAAAAACCAACGTCATCAAGCTGCTGGGCGAGTCGTTCAAACCGACCGACTTCGTCTCGCCGGCATCCTTCGCCAGCCGGATGTACTACAAGATGTTCGGCGGCACTCACCTGGTGAACCGGGCCGGCCTGGCGCGGACCTTCCAGAACATTCGCCTGTTCAAGGAAATGTCGGTGCTGGAAAACCTGCTGGTAGCCCAACACATGTGGGTCAACCGCAGCATGCTGGCCGGCATCCTCAACACCAAGGGCTACCGCAAGGCTGAAAGTGATGCGCTGGACCATGCCTTCTACTGGCTGGAAGTGGTGGACCTGGTGGATTGCGCCAACCGCCTCGCCGGCGAACTGTCCTACGGCCAACAACGCCGTCTGGAAATCGCCCGGGCCATGTGCACCCGTCCGCAGATCATCTGCCTCGACGAACCGGCCGCCGGCCTCAACCCTCAGGAAACCGAAGCACTGAGCGCGATGATCCGGCTGCTGCGTGACGAGCACGATCTGACCGTGGTGCTGATCGAACACGACATGGGCATGGTGATGAGTATTTCCGACCACATCGTGGTGCTGGACCACGGCATCGTCATCGCCGAGGGCGGCCCCGACGCGATCCGCAACGACCCGAAAGTGATTGCGGCCTACCTGGGCGCTGATGAAGAGGAAGTGGTGTTATGAGTCAACCGATCCTCGAACTCAAGGAACTGGACGTGTTTTACGGGCCGATCCAGGCCCTGAAGAAAGTCTCGCTGCACATCAATGAAGGTGAAACCGTCAGCCTGATCGGCTCCAACGGTGCCGGCAAGTCGACCCTGCTGATGTCGATCTTCGGTCAGCCGCGTGCGGCGGACGGGCAGATCATCTATCAGGGCGTGGACATCACCCACAAGTCGTCGCACTACATTGCGTCCAACGGTATCGCACAATCGCCGGAAGGCCGGCGGGTGTTCCCCGACATGACCGTCGAGGAAAACCTGCTGATGGGCACCATCCCTATCGGTGACAAGTTCGCCAAGGAAGACATGCAACGCATGTTCGAGCTGTTCCCGCGACTTGAAGAGCGGCGCAACCAGCGGGCGATGACCATGTCCGGCGGTGAGCAGCAAATGCTCGCCATCGCCCGTGCGTTGATGAGCCGGCCGAAACTGCTGTTGCTCGACGAGCCGAGCCTGGGGTTGGCACCGATTGTGGTGAAGCAGATCTTCTCGACATTGCGCGAGCTGGCCAAAACCGGCATGACCATCTTCCTGGTCGAGCAGAACGCCAACCACGCGCTCAAGCTGTCGGACCGGGCATACGTGATGGTCAACGGCGAGATTCGCCTCACGGGCACCGGCAAGGAGCTGCTGGTGAACGAGGAAGTGCGTAACGCATATCTCGGCGGTCATTGAGTCTGCGTTGTTAAACAAAAGCCCCGGCGCGCAATCGCCGGGGTTTTTTTATTGGGGAAAGAGCAAATGCAACTACAGATATCGCAGATCTAATTGATTTATTAATAGTCGAGTTTGACTAAGAAAGACGTGTAGAAAAATAGAAGTTGATACTGCGCCAGGCCGTCTATACTCAATCGGAATATGCTTGTAATAAAGCTGAATCTAATTTATTTATTTTTGGCGTGAATAAACAAGCAGTTTTACTTCTTTGTTTAAGAGGTATTACTCAAGTCTCTGGAGATGTCGACAATGGCTCATAAAGTCCTTTGTAAAATGGCGCTGGCTAGCTTGATTCTTTCCTCCGTCAGCGTCGTATATGCTGCATCCACCACCGCCGATAATATGACGTGTCAGGAATTCCTCGATGTGACTCCGAGTGCGCAGTCCCCTGTACTGCTTTGGGTTACAACCGACGATACAATAAATTCAAACGGTGGCTCTTTCAAAAAGACAACGGTTGATGCAACGGTTCTTCCTCAAGTTGTAGAGTTGTGCAAGAAAAACCCAGAGAAAAAAGTATCCAGTTTTAAACAGGAAATTAAAAACCTGTTCAGTAAAATGTAAATTGCATGCTTAAACGCTCGTCGACATTTGTAATGTCGGCGAGCGACAAACGGAGATCAAATCTGCTTTGTATAACCCGTTAATCCGTTTGCCTGGTTGAAGACTCAAATTCACCACCATTCCCTGTGGGAGCGAGCTTGCTCCGGGCGGCGTTCCGACGATGACGGTGGGTCAGTGAAAATCGTTCGGACTGACACTTCGCCACCGCCAGCAAGCTCGCTCTCACAGGTGGTTGCCGTGTGCTTTTTTGAAATTGTGGAAAACAATATTCACAAGCTCTGAAAGCGCGACATAAAGCCGCTGCAAATAGTTGTTTTGTCACGGTTTTGACTTGTCCCCGTTTGCTGTGGAACTGGCTGTGAATAACGTGGGAGTAGCTGGCTGGGCGCCTTTAAATCCGTGGCTTGTAGCGAGGTGGTTGTTTTTTGACCAGGCGTTTTTGCAAGGGGAGGAACCGTCGTTGTCAACCTTTTTATTGGAGGCGAAAGCGAGGTGAAACGGGCAGGGCAAGCCTGTGGATAAGTCTGTGATTAAACTCTGGAAAGACTCGGCTGAGGGCCGTAGTTACTGGCTTGGCGCCATCGCTGCTCTGTAGGACCAATCGTGCAAAATGCCCTGCGCTACACCGCGAGCATTCGAGGGTCAAGCGAAAAACTTTCCAAACTCCCCGCAAAGCCTTGTGCACAGCGGCTTCCAGCTTTTCCACTTGCCCCCGGAAACTGTGGACCGGCCTGTGGATAACGTGCGCGTACATGGCTGCAAGCCACGGTACGTAAGGCGTTCATCGGGTTGGTTGTTTTTTGTTCAGCTTTTGCGGTGGTTGCCGCTGTGAGCAAGGCCGGGCATGCTGCCAGCTGATTTTCTATTCCAAGGGCTGCCCGTCAGCCGAAGCAAGGAGAACACGATGTCCAACACCCTGTTTATTACCGGCGCGACCTCCGGTTTTGGTGAAGCCTGTGCCCGCCGTTTTGCCGAGGCTGGCTGGAAACTGGTGCTGACAGGCCGTCGTGAAGAGCGCCTGAATGCCCTGTGCGCCGATTTGTCGAAGCAGACCGAGGTGCATGGCCTGGTGCTCGATGTGCGTGATCGCAAAGCCATGGAGGAAGCGATTGCCAACCTGCCGCCTTCCTTCGCCAAACTGCGCGGGCTGATCAACAACGCTGGCCTGGCGCTCGGTGTGGACCCGGCACCCAAGTGCGATCTCGACGATTGGGACACCATGGTCGACACCAACATCAAAGGCCTGATGTACAGCACCCGTCTGCTGCTGCCGCGCCTGATTGCCCATGGCCGTGGTGCCGGCATCGTCAACCTCGGCTCTATCGCCGGCAACTATCCGTATCCGGGCAGCCACGTGTATGGCGCGAGCAAGGCGTTCGTTAAGCAGTTCTCGCTGAACCTGCGTTGCGACCTGCAGGGCACTGGCGTTCGGGTTAGCAACATCGAGCCGGGTCTGTGTGAAAGCGAGTTCTCGCTGGTGCGTTTTGCCGGCGACCAGGAGCGCTACAACGCGACATATGCGGGTGCCGAGCCGATCCAGCCGCAGGATATTGCCGAGACTATTTTCTGGGTGATGAATGCGCCGGCGCACATCAACATCAATAGCCTTGAGCTGATGCCGGTGAGCCAGACCTGGGCTGGTTTCTCGATCGAGCGTAAGTCGGTGTAGCGGCCATTCGCGAGCAGGCTCGCTCCCACAGGGATTGCTCTGAACCTGTGGGAGCGAGCCTGCTCGCGAAAGCTATCTGTCAGTTAGCCGAGAAAGTCGACCAGCCCGCGATAGCAGGTCGCCAAGTGATAAGGCGTCGTCGACGGCATGTCCTTGCGGCTCACTTCGCCTTTTTCGTCGCGACACTCATACCAGCCACCCGCATGCAGAAAACGCTGTTGCAGCGCCTGCAATTGACGCTGCACAGAAGCCTCGCTATCGGGCCGCAAGGTCAGGGCACGCAGGTATTCAGCCTGGGCCCAGATGCGCTGGGTGGCATCCTTTGCCGAGCCCTCCAGATCAAGCATCGCCACCACGGCGCCCGTCTGCGGATCAACACCCATCTGCTCGGTCAGCGTGAATGCACGATCAAGCGACGCGTGTAATGCCGAGCCCCGCAGCAACGGCGAAGACTCCAGCAGGAAATACCATTCGAACTGATGCCCCGGTTCAAACCAGTTATCCACAGCGCCGAGCGGCTTCTCCATCAACACGCGCTGTTGCGGGTCGATGAAGCGCTTCTGCATGGCTGTGCATAAGTCGACGAGCGCACGCTGCACGGCGGCGTCTTCACGTACCGCCAGGGTAGCGAGGAACGCTTCGGCCAAGTGCATCAGGGGATTTTGCAGGGGCCCGGAATCAAGCGAGGACCAGTCACGGTCGAGGCTGGCTTCGTACAGGCCGTCGCCTGTGGCGAAACGCTGAGCGATCACTTCCAGCGCTGCATTGAGCACCGATTCCACCAGCGGCTCGCGAACCTTGTTCCAGTAATGAGCGCAGGCAAACAGGATGAACGCGTGGGTGTAGAGGTCTTTGCGTGGGTCGAGTGGCGCGCCCTGCGGGTCGATGCTGTAGAACCAGCCGCCGTGCTCGGCATCGTGGAAGTGCTGTTGCAGGGAGCGGAACAACGCGGCGGCACGCGCTTCGGCGCCCGGCACCTGGCCGATCAGGCTTGAGAAAAGATACAACTGCCGTGCGCAGGCCATGGCCCGGTAGCGTTGAGGCGGCAGCGGCTGATGCTCCGAATCCAGCGCCTCATATGGCAACGCCATGTCGGCATTCCAGCCGGGGCCTTGCCAAAGCGGCACGATCACGTCCTGGAAGTGCTGTTGCACCGAGGCGAACAGGGCGGTCAATTCAGGCTGGGAGGCGGAGCGGGAAACAGGCGGCATTGGCTGGCGTCGTCACGGCAGGGTTGATTGCGCGACATGTTAGCAGGCCTGAGAGATGCGGTGTCTGTCAGGCCGCCATCGCGAGCAAGCGCGCTCCCACACTGGAACTGTGTACACAGAACAAATGTGGGAGCGAGCCTGCTCGCGATGTGGCCATCACCGGCGATAAAGAAATCAGCCCGCCAACAACCAGACCCCAGTCGCTGCCGACGCCGCACCCGCCAACCGAACCAACGGTGCAGCCGCTTGCGGGAGCACGCGCACGACGGCGTAACCGGCCGCATGCAACGCCGCCGTCGCTGCCACAAACCCGGCCGCATACGTCCAAGGGCTCGACATGTCCGGCAACTCCAGCCCATGCGCCACACCGTGGAACAGCGCAAACAACGCCGTCGCCGCCACCGCCACGCTCAATGGCGGACGCACCACCAACGCCACCGCCAGGCCCAGCGCCAGTACCGACGCGGCAATCCCGCCTTCCAGCGCTGGCAGGTTCAGCCCTTCAAACCCCAGCAACCCGCCAATCAGCATCGTGCCGACAAACGTACACGGCAGCGCCCAGCGCGCCGCGCCTTTTTGCTGCGCGGCCCACAAGCCGACGGCAACCATCGCCAGCAAGTGATCGAGGCCGCCAAGCGGGTGGCTAATACCTGCGATCAAGCCGTTGTCGCCATGCCCCGGATGGGCGAAGGCGATGGCCGGGGTCAGCAGCAGGGCCACGGCGCCCAGAATACGTTTCAGTGTCATGGATAAGCTTCCTTGTTGATAAATCGTGATCAGGCGGCTGTCAGCAGGCCTTGGCGTTCGATGAAAGCGATGATCTCTTCAAGGCCCAGACCGGTTTTCTGGTTACTGAAGACAAACGGTTTGCCGTTGCGCATGCGTTTGGTGTCGCTGTCCATCATCTCCAGCGATGCACCTACCAATGGCGCGAGGTCGACTTTGTTGATCACCAGCAGATCGGATTTGCAGATGCCGGGGCCGCCCTTGCGCGGCAGTTTGTCGCCGGCTGAAACGTCAATCACGTAGATGGTCAGGTCGGACAGTTCAGGGCTGAAGGTTGCCGAGAGATTGTCGCCACCGGACTCCACCAGAATCAGGTCCAGCCCCGGAAAGCGGCGGTTCAGTTGATCCACGGCTTCGAGGTTGATCGAGGCGTCTTCGCGGATCGCCGTGTGCGGGCAGCCGCCGGTTTCCACGCCGATGATTCGCTCCGGCGCCAGGGCTTCGTTACGCACCAGAAAGTCGGCGTCTTCGCGGGTGTAGATGTCATTGGTGACGACGGCCAGGTTGTAGCGCTCGCGCAGGGCCAGGCACAAGGCCAGGGTCAGGGCGGTTTTACCGGAACCGACCGGGCCGCCGATGCCGACGCGCAGGGGTTGTGTGTTCATGTTGTTCTCCAAGTTAAAAGGCCCTAGGAACGGAACAGACGGCTGTACTGGCGCTCATGAGCCATGCACGCCAGGGACAGGCCAAACGCGGCACTGCCGTAGTGTTCGGGGGTGATTCGGGTGGCGTCCTGCTGGGCTTGTTGCAGCAGCGGCAGCAGTTCGCTAGTCAGGCGTTGCGCGGCTTGCTGGCCCAGCGGCAGGGTTTTCATCAACACCGCCAACTGGTTTTCCAGCCAGCTCCAGAGCCATGCGGCCAACGCATCCTGCGGAGTGATCCCCCAAGCCCGGGCGGCCAGCGCCCAGCCGAGGGCCAGATGCGGTTCAGGGCGTTGTTCGAGGAAGGCGCGGGCGGGTGCGTCGAGTTCCGGTAAACCGCTGAGCAGTTGTTGCAAGGAGTAGCCCATCTGCCGGCTCTCTTGATGCAATTCGCGGGTTTCCCGACTGGCCCGATGTTCCTCGCAGCGTTGCTGCAGTTCGGCCCAGTTTTCCTCCGCTGCGGCCACACAATGGGCGAGCAACAGCGGCGCTTCGAACCGCGCCAGGTTCAGCAACAATTGATCGCTGATCCAGCGTCGCGCGCCGTCTGCATCGCTCACGCGGCCGTTATCCACCGCCATTTCCAGCCCCTGGGAATAGCTGTAGCCGCCAATCGGCAGCTGCGGACTGGCCAGGCGCAGCAGCGCCCAGGCCGGGTTCATAAACGGACGCCGAACTGGTGCAGTTTCGGTGGGTAGTTGAAGTCTTCGTCGCCATGCCGTGAATGGTGATGGCCGCCGCCATAGGCGCCGTGTTCCGGCTGGAACGGCGCTTCGATGTTTTCGACCTTGGCCTCCAGCTGTTCAAGCATGGCTTTGAGCACGTAATCGTCGAGCAGGCGCAACCAGCCATCACCGATCTGCAGGGCAACATGACGGTTGCCGAGGTGATAGGCGGCACGGGTCAATTCGAAGGCATTGGCGCAGGTAACGTGCAGCAATTGTTCGGGACGGGCACAGACACGCACGATCCGCCCGTCTTCGGCTTGCAGGCACTCGCCGTCATACAGGGGCGGTTGACCTCGTTCCAAAAACAACCCGACGTCTTCACCGTCGGCACTGAAACAGCGCAAACGGCTTTTACTCCGGGCTTCGAAGGTCAGGTGCAACTCTGCGGCCCAGACGGGTTGAGGGTCGATTCTGTGGTGAATCACCAGCATCGGTAGGCTTCCAGCAATGGGCAATGCTCAGGCTAGAGCAAGGGGCTTGCCAATCGGGGGATACGTAGGAAATACCTGTCGGAGCTTGGTGTGAGCGTTGGTGAATTGCAGGATCTTGATCGGTAGTGGTGCGAGGATGTATGAGTTGCACCGAATTGATGCGCTGACGGGTTTTGTGGGAGCGAGCCTGCTCGCGAAGGCGTCGGCACAGTCAACACTTGAGGTAACTGACACTGCGCTTTCGCGAGCGGGCTCGCTCCCACAGGCTTATTCGGTGCTGCCGAGCCCTTGCCAGTGTTTCAGGCCGATGAAGATGAAGCGCAGTTGCTGGGTGATCTTCGCTTGCGGCGTCAGATGCTCCGGTAGCGCTTCGGCGGGCGGATCAATGATGTCCGGCAGTGTCGCGAACACACTTTTTACAATCAGGTCCGCCATCACGCTCAACCCGGCAATGTCCAGATGCTGCAGTTTCGGCATCAACGACAAGTCAGCCGCCAGATCCGAGCTGATGTCCTCGCGCAAGCGCCCGATCGCCAACCGCACAGGCAGCGATCCGCCGTATTGCTCGCGGGCAAGAAACAGAAATTGCGAACGATTGGCACTGACCACGTCGAGAAAGATCCGCACCGACGCATCGATAATGCCGCCCATGACGAATTCGTTATGGCGCACCAGGCGAATGGTTTCGCGGAAGGTCTGACCGACTTCGCTTACCAGCACCAGGCCCAGTTCATCCATATCAGCGAAATGCCGGTAGAAACCGGTGGGTACGATGCCGGCGGTTTTCGCCACTTCGCGCAGGCTGAGGCTGCCGAATCCTCGGCCACATTCCATCAGGTGACGGGCAGCGTCCATCAGGGCGTTGCGGGTTTGTTGTTTCTGTTCGGCGCGGGGCAGCATCGCAAGGGTGTTTTCTGGACTGGACAGCGGCGCACTCTAGCAAATCGGCTTCGCTGGCGTCGAACGACTATCGGGGGGCAGGCGGGGAATTGCGGCTTCTCTATAAGTCAAAAGCCCAATCCGGGGATTGGGCTTTTTTTCAGGGCGGCCATGAGGCTTAGCTCAGAGCGCTGTTGCGTTCGATCACACGGTCACCACCACCTTCAGCCAGGGTTTGGCCTTGTGGGGTACGGTCGGAACCGCCTTCAGCGAGGGTTTGGCCTTGTGGAGTGCGATCGGAACCGTCAGCAGCCAGGGTTTGACCTTGTGGAGTGCGATCGGAACCGTCGGCAGCCAGGGTTTGACCTTGTGGAGTGCGTTCGGAACCGTCAGCAGCCAGGGTCTGGCCTTGTGGGGTGCGATCCGAGCCATCTTGAGTGATCAGGCCTTTTTCTTTCAGGCGATCGTTACCGCCTTCGGCAAGGGTCTGGCCTTGTGGAGTGCGGTCGGAACCATCGGCGGCGACGGTTTGGCTGAACACCGAGTGGCTGTCTTTGACTTGCGGAGTGGCCTGATCAGCGGCTGGCAGAGCGAAAGCGGTGCTGGCTAGCATCGAGAGGGTCAGGCTAAGCAGTAATTGGCGTTTCATGATGGGTTGCTCCTTGGGAGGGCGATAAAGTGGGTACGAGGGCAATGCTACTCTCGATAAGTCGATATGAAAGCTCATAAACGCAATGGTAATAATCAACAGAATTGATTGTTCTGCTGGAGCGCTCTAGAACGGGCGTTTCCGGCGGGTGTTTTTGCACTGGGGTGGGTAGTTTCGACTCACTCGCGCCGCACAACAGTGCGGGTGGCGGTAACACCGTTTGGAGCGCGCAGAGTGATCGCGGGGGATTATTTGAACGTTAATAGGTTTTTCGGTTAAACCTGCGCGGCTTTTCCCAGTCCTAGGTGTCATGGCAGGCCGGTTCTGGCCTAACGTTTCATACGTGCGTCGCTGTCAGGGCGCTCAGTCGTATTCAGGAGTCCTGTGCAATGACGCGCACCCCCAAGATTTTTGCCTGGGTCTTTGCCAGTCTGGTGATTCTGCTGGCGATACTCGTGCTGATCATCGTGTTCTTCGATTGGAACCGGATCAAACCCACCATCAACAGCAAAGTCTCCGAAGAGCTGCACCGAGCGTTCGCTATTAATGGCAACCTCGCGGTGGTCTGGCAGCGCGAGGCTGACGAGGGCGGCTGGCGGGCCTGGGTGCCGTGGCCCCATGTGGTGGCCGAAGACTTGAGTCTCGGCAACCCGGACTGGTCGAAACAACCGCAGATGGTCACCCTCAAGCGCGTCGAGCTGCGTATTTCGCCGCTGGCCCTGTTGGCGCAGCGAGTGGTCATCCCGCGCATCGACCTGACCGAACCGAACGCCCAGCTCCAACGCCTGGCCGACGGCCGCGCCAACTGGACCTTCAAATTCGACCCGAAAGACCCCAACGCCGAACCGTCGAACTGGGTGGTCGATATCGGCGCCATCGGCTTCGACAAGGGCCACGTCACCCTTGATGACCAGAACCTGAAGACGCAGCTCGATGTGCTCATCGATCCGCTGGGCAAGCCGATCCCGTTCAGCGACATCGTCGGTGACAAGGCTGCGAAAACCGCGCTTGAGAAGGGGGCTGCGCCTCAGGACTACGCCTTCGCCCTCAAGGTCAAAGGCCAGTACCACGCGCAGAAACTCGAAGGCTCCGGCAAGATCGGTGGCTTGTTGGCGCTGCAGGACGCGGCCAAGCCGTTCCCGCTGCAGGCGCAGGTGAAGATCGCCGATACCAGCGTCGAACTGGCCGGGACCCTGACCGACCCGCTTAACCTCGGCGCGCTGGACCTGCGACTGAAACTGGCCGGCACCAGCCTCGGCAATCTGTATCCGTTGACTGGTGTGACACTGCCGGATACGCCGCCATACGCCACCGACGGGCATTTGATTGCCAAGCTGCATGAACCCGGTGGTGCGGTGTTCCGCTATGAAGAATTCAACGGCAAGATCGGCGAGAGTGACATTCATGGCAGCCTGGCGTATGTCGCCAGTCAGCCAAGACCGAAGCTCAGTGGTTCGCTGCTCTCCAACCAACTGTTGTTTGCCGACCTCGCACCGCTGATCGGTGCTGATTCCAATGCCAAGCAAAAGGCCCGTGGCGCTGACAGCCTGCAGCCGGCGGACAAAGTGTTGCCGGTCGAAGAGTTCAAGACCGAGCGTTGGCGCGACATGGACGCCGACGTCGAATTCACCGGCAAGCGCATCGTCCACAGCGAGAAACTGCCGTTCACCGACCTCTATACGCACCTGGTGCTGACCGACGGCCAACTCAGCCTGGAACCCCTGCGCTTTGGTGTGGCGGGCGGCAATCTGGAAGCGCAGATTCGCTTGAATGGCCGGACTGAACCCCTGGAGGGGCAGGCCAAGCTCACTGCGCGCAAGTTCAAGCTCAAGCAACTGTTCCCGACCTTCGAACCGATGAAAACCAGTTTCGGCGAGCTCAATGGCGATGCCGACATCTCGGGGCGCGGCAACTCGGTGGCCAAGCTGTTGGGCAGTGCCAACGGCAATCTGAAGATGATCATCAACGACGGCGCGATCAGCCGCGAGCTGATGGAACTGGCCGGGCTCAACGTCGGTAACTACGTGGTCGGTAAAATCTTCGGCGACAAAGAAGTGAAGATCAATTGCGCGGCGGCCGACTTCGATATCAAGACCGGGCTGGCGACCACGCGTCTGTTCGTCTTCGATACGGAGAACGCGATCATCTACATCGATGGCACCGCGAACATGGCGACCGAGCAACTGGACTTGACCATTACGCCGGAGTCGAAGGGCTGGCGCTTGATTTCGCTGCGCTCGCCGCTGTACGTGAGGGGCAAGTTCATCAAGCCGGATGCGGGGGTGAAAGCGGTGCCGCTGATGCTGCGCGGGGCGGGGATGGTGGCGCTGGGCGTGATTGCCGCTCCGGCGGCCGGGTTGTTGGCGCTGGTGGCGCCGAGTGGTGGTGAGCCGAACCAGTGTGCGCCGTTGCTGGAGCAGATGAAGGCAGGCAAGGCACCTGTGACGGTAAAACCCACCAAGTAATTGCGGCGTCTATGAAGACGCCTTCGCGAGCAGGCTCGCTCCCACATTTGCCCTGTGAACTCCGGACCAATGTGGGAGCGAGCCTGCTCGCGAAGGCGGTCTGCCAGGCGCTACAAATCTTTCAGAATGTCAGCCATATCATCCGCATGCTCTTCTTCCTGAGCCAGGATGTCCTCAAAGATCCGCCGCGTAGTCGGGTCTTTCTCGCCGATGTACTGAATGATCTCGCGATAGCTGTCGATGGCGATGCGCTCGGCAACCAGATCTTCGTAGACCATCTCCTTGAGCGTGTTCCCCGCCACATACTGGGCGTGGGAATTTTTCGACAACAGATCAGGGTTGAACTCCGGTTCACCGCCCAGCTGCACAATGCGCTCGGCCAGGCGGTCGGCGTGTTCGGCTTCCTGGGTCGCGTGTTCGAGAAACTCATCGGCCGCCACATGGGCTTTCACACCGTTGGCCATGAAGTAGTGACGCTTGTAGCGCAACACGCAGACCAGTTCGGTGGCCAGCGATGCGTTGAGCAGGCGCAGGACTTCTTCGCGGTCGGCGCTATAGCTTTCAGTGACCGCGCCATTCTCGACATTCTTGCGGGCCCGTTCGCGAAGCGTGGTTACATCAGACAAATGCATGTCACTCATCTCGTTCTCCTGGAGGCTAATCCGGTTTGCGTCACCTTCTAGAGAAGTGATCGCTACGAAAGTTGTGAGTCATGCGCGCGGCGAAAAGTTTGATGTAATTTGTAATTGGCGGCCTCACGCCAATGCATGCCCGGACAGCAACGCCTCCTCGCGCAACCAGGCAAAAAATGCCCGGACCGGCGGATGTCGCTCGCGCCCCGGCACACACAGTGCGCTATAGCCAGCGCCATCGACCTGAATCTCGCCGCGATACGCCACCAGCAACCCGCTGGCCACGCTTTCCGACACCAGAATGTTGCTCGCCAGCACCAAGCCTTGTCCGGCAATCGCTGCTTGCAGGGCGTAATGCTCTTCGTCGTATTCACGCACCGCCGGTTTTCCCGCCAGCCATGACTCGCCCGACTGCGCACACCACGCCTCCCAGCCATGGGCGTACAGCTTGGAGTTGTGCCAGTGCACGCTGATCAGCGTCGGCGTGCGAGTGGCGGCCAGCGCGACCTGCTCGGGCGAGCCGTAGACGCCGAAGGACTCATCGAACAAACACAAACCATAGAGGTTGGGGTAGGTGTCGAGGCTGTAGCGCAGCACCAGATCGACGCTGGCATCCTGATGCAGATCGATCACTTCACAGTGGGTGTCCAGGCGCAGGCTGATGCCGGGATGGCGCGCATAAAAGCGCCCGAGGCGCGGCACCAGCCACAACGCCGCGAACGCTGCGGTGGTGGAGACCGTCAGGCTCGCGCCGTTGCGTTGCGGGCGCAGGGTATCGACGCTTTGCGCCACGTCCAGAAAGGCACCGTGCAGGCTGCGGAACAGCCGTTCACCGCCGTCGGTCAGGCGCACTTGCCGAGGCAAACGCTCGAACAGCGGCACGCCGAGCCAGGTTTCCAGGGAGCGGATCTGATGGGAAACCGCCGTCGGCGTCACCGAGAGTTCTTCGGCGGCTGCCTTGAAGCTCAACAAGCGGGACGCGGACTCAAAGGCACGCAGGGCGGTCAGTGGCAACGAGGCAAACATTCAAGGCTCCATGGATGAAATAGATTCATCCTGACTGATTTATGCTCATTTGAAGCGGTTGGCTGTGCGCTTCAAGCTGCAAGCCACAAGCAGTTAGAGTTTAATCCCAAGGAGATTCAGATGAGTAAAATTCTTGCCATTCACGCCAGCCCCCGTGGCGACCGCTCGCACTCTCGCCGTTTGGCTGAAGTGTTTCTTTCGGCCTGGCAGGCGCGCCATCCGCACGCTCAGTTGACCCGTCGTGAAGTCGGGCGAGCCTTGATTCCGCCGGCTAACGAAGCCTTTATCGCTGCTGCGTTTTACCCCGAGCCGAATGCGCGCCCCCTGTCGATGCAGGCTGATCTGGCCTTCAGCGATGAGTTGGTGGGCGAACTGCTGGGCCACGACCTGCTGGTGATTTCCACGCCGATGTACAACTTCAGCGTGCCCAGCGGCCTCAAGGCCTGGATCGATCAGATTGTGCGGCTCGGCCTGACGTTCAACCACACCCTGGACAATGGCGTGGCCCAATACGAGCCGCTGCTACAGGGCAAAAAAGCCTTGATCGTCACCAGTCGTGGCGGCTTCGGTTTCGGCCCGGGCGGTGAGCTGGAAGCCATGAACCACGCTGATCCAATGCTGCGCACGGCACTGGGCTTCATTGGTATCACCGACATCACTGTGGTCGCCGCCGAGGGTGAAGAGTCCGAAGAACGTACCTTCCGGATCTCCGCCGCCGAGGCCGAGCAGCGCCTGTTGGCGCTGGCCAGGGAGTTCTAGATGGCCTGGCTGTTTCTGCTGATCGCCGCCGGGTTCGAAGTCACCTTCGCCATGGGCATGAAATACGCCGAAGGCTTCACCCGGCCCTGGCCGTCGCTGATCACCGTCGTGGCCGCCGTGGGCGGCATTTTCTTCCTGACCCTGGCCATGCGCGAGTTGCCGGTGAGCATCGCGTATCCGATCTGGACCGCCATCGGTTCACTGGGCACGGTATTCCTGGGGTTTGTGCTGTTGGGCGAAAGCCTGACGGCAATTAAACTGGTGTCGGTCGGGCTCATCGTGGCGGGTGTGGTGGGACTTAAGTAGAGCGGGATGTCATAGACTGGTCGTCGAGTTGTCATCTTCGGTGGCGATGCTTGGCGGACGTCTTGCATCGCGCCTTGCTTCATCTCATCGACCACAAGGACGTTCGCCCATGTCGCAAGGTTCCGCCACGCGTTACCCGTTGGTATTGGTCCCCGGAATGCTCGGGTTTGTCCGATTGGTGCTCTACCCCTATTGGTACGGCATCGTCTCGGCGTTGCGCCAAGGTGGGGCGACGGTGTTCGCGGTGCAGGTTTCGCCGCTCCATTCCAGTGAAGTGCGCGGCGATCAACTGCTGGCGCGAATCGAGGAAATCCTGCGCGAGACCGGGGCCGAGAAGGTCAACCTGTTCGGTCACAGCCAGGGCTCGCTGACGGCCCGTTACGCGGCGGCCAAACGCCCGGACCTTGTGGCGTCGGTGACCTCGGTGGCCGGTCCGAATCACGGTTCGGAACTGGCCGATTATCTGCACAAACACTACCCGCATGACAGCGCCATGGGCCGGTTGATGAGCTTTCTATTACGGATGATTGCCGCGTTGATGAGCCTGCTCGAAACCGGCTATCGCGGGCCGAAGCTGCCGGTGGATATCCATGCTTCCCATCACTCGCTCACCACTGAAGGCGTGGCGCTGTTCAATCAGCGTTATCCACAGGGCCTGCCTGAAACCTGGGGCGGGCACGGGCCGGAGGAGGTCAACGGCGTGCGTTATTACTCGTGGTCCGGGACGTTGCAGCCCGGCATTACCGATCGCGGGCGTAACCTGTTGGACGGGACTAATCGCAGTTGCCGGTTGTTTGCCAAAACCTTTGTGAGGGAGGTCGGGCATTGCGACGGGATGGTCGGGCGCTATAGCTCGCACCTGGGGACGGTGATTGGCGATGAGTATCCGCTGGATCACTTCGACATCGTCAATCAGTCGCTAGGGCTGGTGGGGAAGGGCGCCGAGCCGATCCGGTTGTTCGTCGAGCATGCCGCCCGGCTTAAAGCGGCAGGCGTCTAGACCGAGTTGCCCTTTTTGCGAGCAGGCTCGCTCCCACAGGGGAATGCGATCAACTGTGGGAGCGAGCCTGCTCGCGAAGGCGTCAGTTCAGGCAACCCGAACCTTGCGGCCGATCACCGTGGTCCAGCGCTCCGAAAGCACCACCCCGCCCAACGTCAACAGCCCGCCCACCAAGTGGTACATCGCCAACTGTTCATGCAGCACCACCGCCGCAATCAGCGCCGTAATCACCGGCAGCAAATTGAAAAACAGCGTGGTCCGGCTCGGTCCCAACCGCACCACCGCCTGCATCCACGCCAGCGGTGCCAACATCGACGCCAGCAGGCAGGCGTAAAGCACCAGCGGAATATTCTGCAGCGTCAGCCCGACCTTCGGTGAAATCACAAACAGCGGAAACAGCACCACCACCGCCACCCACACCTGCATATATAACAACACCAACGGCGGCAAACGCAGCTGCCATTTTTTCAGCAAGGTGCTGTAAATCGCGTAGGCCAGCGTGGCGATCAACATCATCGCGTCACCCAGGTTCACGCCGTGTTCCAGCAGCGCGCCGAGGCTGCCGGATGAAACGACGACCAACACACCGGCAAACGACAGCACCGCACCGGCCAATGCGCCAACCGTCAGGCGTTGGCCGAGGCTGATAATCGCCATGGCCAGCGACATCAGCGGCATCAGCGACAGGATGATCCCCATGTTGGTGGCCGAGGTCAGTGCCGCAGCGAAATACGCCAGACTCTGATAGACCGCCATGCCCAGCACGCCGAGAACGAAAATCTTGCCCAGGTTCGGACGAATCTGTGGCCAATGCGCGATCACCGGTTTGAGCATGAACGGCGTGAACAGCATCCCGGCCAGCAGCCAGCGATAGAAACCGATCTCGGCGGGGAAGATAGCCCCGGCTGACATTTTGGTGATCACGGTGTTGCCAGCCCAAATGAAAATGGCCAGCAGGGGATAAGCGTATTGCATCGGAAAAAACCAGAACGTTAATGAGGGGTAATTATCCCCTTGTCTGGATGCAAGCCTATACTTCGATCCAGACAATCGGCCCTTGATGACGGACAGCATGACCAGTAAACACATCGACCTGCTGGAGTTCAGCGAACTGCCGGCGCCGATTTATTTCCGCTACGCCGACTTCAACACCCACGAATACGCCTCGGCTCACCGCCACCCTTGGGGCACGCTCGAGTATTCGGCCAATGGCGTGTTGCACATGGAAATCGGCAACAGCCGCTTCATGTCGCCACCGCAATACGCGGTGTGGGTGCCGCCTGAGACCGAGCACAGCTTCTATAGCAACCAGCCGATCAACTATCGCGCGGTGTGCCTGGCGCCGTCGCTGTGCCGCGAGTTGCCGCAACAGGCCTGCACGCTGGCAATCAGCGACATTCTCAAAGCGATCCTCAAGGACTTCGCGGCGCGGGATGTGAAGATTCCCGAGCACGAGGCGGACGTTCGTCTCGGCCAGGTATTGGTGGATCAACTGCAACTGGCACCGGTGCATGAATGCTATCTGCCCTACGCCAGCAGTCCGGGGTTGCTCGGAATACTGGAAGCCTTGCAAGCCGAACCCGGCGATAACCGCCCCTTGGCCGACTGGGCTGCGCAGATCCATGTCAGTGAGCGCACCCTGGCCCGGCAGTTTGTTCGCGAACTGGGCATGAGCTTCGGCGAGTGGCGCCAGCGCTTGCGCTTCCTCGCGGCGATCGAAGCGCTGGACAGCCAGCGCAGTGTTCAGGACATTGCCTTCGACATGGGTTACAGCACCGGCTCGGCTTTTATCGCAATGTTTCAGCGCCAGGCCGGGTGTACGCCGGAGCAGTATCGACGCAGTCACCTGGAGAACAGGAAGGTGTAACAGGGGTTGTCTACACTCCAGCATGAGGCCGTGCCCATCGGTACGGCAACAAGGAGAAAACTCCATGAAGATGTTGCGTGTCCCTTTGTTGATGATCGGTTTGCTGCTCTGCGCCCAGGGCTTTGCGGCCACTGCCCAGCAGGACAAGATGACGACCTGCAATGCCGATGCAACCGCCAAAAGCCTCAAGGGCGATGAGCGCAATACGTTCATGAGTGACTGCCTCAAAGCCGCGCCGACCGCCCCGGCCGCCGCTCAAATGAAGGCCATGACTCCGCAGCAAGAAAGGATGAAAACCTGCAACGCCGACGCCACCACCAAGGCGTTGAAAGGTGATGAGCGCAAGGCGTTCATGAGTAACTGCCTCAAAGCCGAGCCGGCCGCCACTGACGTGAAAGCCATGACCCCTCAGCAAGAGAAGATGAAGGCCTGCAACGCCGATGCGGCCACCAAGGTGCTGAAGGGCGATGAGCGCAAGGCGTTCATGAGTGATTGCCTGAAGAAAAAATAAGTATTGATCCAGAATATGTGGGGGATGATAAGGCCTCTTCGCGAGCAGGCTCGCTCCCACAATGGTTCTATGTTCGCAGGACCCATGTGGGAGCGAGCCTGCTCGCGAAGAGGCCAGTCGGGTCACTACAAAAATCCGCCAGATCCCCGACCAAAGTCGACCTACACAATTCCTAGTGCTGCCACCGGAACGCTGGCAGACTGCCAATCCTTTTACGCTGTTCGTTTTGAGGCTGTATGCCAACGTTTTCTCAACGCCACGTTTTGCTGCTGATCAGTTGGGTCATCATTTTTGGTGGTTTGCTGCTGGTGATCCCGCTGCGCTTGTTGCCTAGCCTGTTGGCCGGCCTGCTGGTGTTCGAGCTGGTGAATATGCTCACGCCGCAATTGCAGCGGCTGATTGAAGGCCGGCGCGCGCGCTGGCTGGCGGTGGCGCTGCTCGGGACCCTGGTGGTGAGTGTGCTGGCGCTGATCTTTGCCGGCGCCTTCAGTTTCCTGCTGCACGAAGCGGAAAACCCCGGCGCGTCCCTCGATAAATTCATGCACGTGGTCGAGCGCGCGCGCGGGCAATTGCCGCCGTTCATCGACGCCTATCTGCCCGCCAGCGCCGGTGAATTCCGCGTGGCCATCGGCGAGTGGATCAGCAAGCACTTGAGCGACTTGCAACTGGTCGGCAAGGATGCGGCGCACATGTTCGTGACGCTGCTGATCGGTATGGTGCTGGGGGCGATCATTGCCTTGCAGCGCGTGCCGGACCTGACCAAACGCAAGCCGCTGGCCGCTGCGTTGTTTGATCGTCTGCATCTGCTGGTCCAGGCTTTTCGTAACATCGTGTTTGCGCAGATCAAGATTTCACTGCTCAACACCTTCTTCACCGGGATCTTCCTGGCGGTGATCCTGCCGATGTTCGGCATCAAGCTGCCGTTGACCAAAACCCTGATCGTGCTGACCTTCCTGCTCGGCTTGCTGCCGGTGATCGGCAACCTGATGTCGAATACGCTGATCACCATTGTCGGTTTGTCACTGTCGATCTGGGTCGCGGTGGCGGCGCTGGGTTACCTGATTTTTATCCACAAGCTCGAGTACTTCCTCAACGCGCGGATTGTCGGCGGGCAGATCAGTGCGAAGTCGTGGGAGTTGCTGCTGGCAATGCTGGTGTTCGAAGCCGCGTTCGGCCTGCCGGGGGTGGTGGCGGGGCCGATTTATTATGCGTATCTGAAAAGCGAATTGCGGCAGGTGGGGATGGTTTGATCCGGGTGATGTATCGCCTGGACTGCCCCTTTCGCGAGCAGGCTCGCTCCCACAGTTGACCGAGATCCAATGTGGGAGCGAGCCTGCTCGCGAAGGGGGCGACTCGGTTAATCAGTCCATCGTGCCGTAACGCTTCGACGCTTCAATCGCCAAGCCGCTACCAATGCTGCCAAAGATGTTCCCTTCCACATGCCGCGCCTTCGGCAACATCGCCGAAACGCTGTTGCGCAGCGCCGGAATCCCGCTCGAACCGCCGGTGAAGAACACCGTATCCACCTGATCGACCCGCACATTCGCGTCGTTGAGCATCTGCGTCACGCTGTTGCGCACGCGCTCCAACAACGCTTCGATAGCGGATTCGAACAGGGCGCGGCTCAGTTCCACACTCAGCCCCGGCTCGATCCGGTCCAGCGGCACATGGCGGCTGTCGGCGTGGGTCAGCTGGATCTTGGTTTCTTCCACTTCCATGGCCAGCCAGTGGCCGGCGCGCTGGTCGATCAACTTGAACAGGCGATCGATGCCGCCAGTGTCTTCGATGTCGTAGCGCATGCTGCCCAGGGCCAGGGTCGACTTTTGCGAGTACACCGAGTTGATGGTGTGCCAGGTCGCCAGGTTCATGTGGTGGCTGGTCGGCATGTAGGCGCCGCTCTTCATGCGGCTGCCGTAGCCAAACAGCGGCATCAGGCCTTGCAGGCTCAACTGCTTGTCGAAATCGGTCCCGCCGATGTGCACGCCGCCGGTGGCGAGGATGTCATCGTGGCGGTTGTCGTGGTTGCGGCGCTCAGGCGAAAGGCGCACCAGCGAGAAGTCGGAGGTACCACCGCCGATGTCGACGATCAGCACCAGCTCTTCTTTTTCAATGGTCGACTCATAGTCGAACGCCGCCGCAATCGGCTCGTACTGGAACGAGACATCCTTGAAGCCGATGGCGCGGGCCACATCCACCAAGGTGTTCTCGGCTTCCTGGTCGGCCATTTCATCGTCATCGACGAAAAATACCGGACGGCCCAGCACCACTTCCTCGAACTCCCGACCAGCGGCAGTCTCGGCGCGCTTCTTCAGCTGACCGATAAACAGCCCGAGCAGGTCCTTGAACGGCATCGCCGTGCCGAGAACGCTGGTGTCGTGCTTGATCAGCTTGGAGCCCAGCAGGCTCTTGAGCGAGCGCATCAGCCGGCCTTCATAGCCTTCCAGGTACTCGTGCAGCGCCAGACGGCCGTACACCGGGCGGCGTTCTTCCATGTTGAAGAAGACCACCGAGGGCAGGGTGATCTTGTCGTCCTCCAGCGCGATCAGCGTTTCCATGCCGGGGCGCAGCCAGCCGACGGTGGAGTTGGACGTGCCGAAGTCGATACCACAGGCACGGGCTGGAGATGCGTTTTTCATGTCTTTACAGGTTCCGGTTAAAAAACGGCCGCGCAGTGTATGCCAGGAAGGCGAATATTCGAAGGCCGACTATCCGCTATTTCGCAGGCATTAGCGCTTGAAACACTCAGCTTTGCCCCAAACTTGCTGGCATGGGCCTGGTAGCCAACCGGCGGTCGCAAGAACCGCCGCCCGCTGCCGATAAACTTCTGACGCGCCGCCCGGTCACAAAATTGAGATCGGTCAATCCAAATGCTGCAAACAAGAGCATGCTGTGCGTGGCTGCGCGAATTGATAACGGATGGTGATCCTTAGATGGACTTCAAAGACTATTACAAGATTCTCGGTGTGGAACCGACCGCTGACGACAAGGCAATCAAGGCTGCCTATCGCAAGCTGGCGCGCAAATACCACCCCGATGTCAGCAAGGAAAAGGACGCCGAGGCCAAATTCAAGGACGCCTCGGAAGCCTATGAAGCGCTGAAAAGCGCCGACAAGCGCGCCGAATACGACGACTTGCGCAAATACGGCCAGCACGGCCAACCGTTCCAGGGCCCGCCGGGTTGGCAGGGTCGTGGTGCCGGTGGTTTTGGTGGTGGTCAGGACACGGGCGATTTTTCGGACTTCTTCAGTTCGATCTTCGGCAACCGTGGGCCTGGTTTTGGCGGTGGAGAGTCGCGTCGCAGCGCAGGACGTCGAGGGCAAGACGTGGAAATGGAACTCGCAATTTTTCTGGAAGAAACCCTCTCGAACGAATCCAAGAAGGTCACCTTCCAGGTGCCGCAGTACAACGCGGCCGGCCAGCATGTCAGCAACACCACCAAGAGCCTGAACGTAAAGATCCCGGCCGGTGTGACCGACGGCGAGCGCATCCGCCTCAAGGGCCAGGGGGCCCCGGGGATCGGTGGTGGCGCCAATGGCGACCTGTTTCTGATCATCCGCTTTGCGCCGCACCCTAAATTCGACGTCGAAGGCGAGAACCTGATCATCACGTTGCCGCTGGCACCGTGGGAACTGGCGCTGGGCACCGAAGTGGCGGTGCCGACCCTGACCGGCAAGATCAACCTCAAGGTCCCGGCCGGCAGCCAGAACGGCCAGCGCATGCGCGCCAAGGGCCACGGCCTGCTGAACAAGGCGGGCGAGCGTGGCTTCCTGTTCGTGCAATTGAAGGCCGTCATGCCGAAAACCTCGAACGATGAGGTCAAGGCGTTGTGGCAGGAACTGGCGAAAAAAGCCGAGTTCAACCCAAGAGAAAACTTCTGATCCAAGAGACGGAGTAGCCCATCATGAGCAACCCCCTGATCGTTCACCTGGACCTGGCAGAATTCTGTGAGGCGACCGACCTGTCGGACGTCTACGTGATCGAAATCGTCGAACACGGCATCCTCGAACCTCAGGGCAAGCAGCCCAAGGATTGGCGTTTCAACGATTACGAGCTGGCACTGGCCAAGCGCGCCGCCAAGTTGCGGCGCGACCTGGAGCTGGAATGGGAAGGCGTCGCCTTGGCGCTGGACCTGCTGGAAGAAGTGCAGCAGTTGCGGGCCGAGAACCGGATGTTGAAGCAGCGGTTGGGGCGGTTGGTGGTCGAGTAGGTATTCTGTTGATTCTGGGTTGCCTGTCAGTCCGCTTTCGCGAGCAGGCTCGCTCCCACAGTTGATCGCATTCCCCTGTGGGAGCGAGCCTGCTCGCGAAGAACGGAAGCGCGGTATCCCAGCCTATCCGTTCCGGGGCAACACCACCGTAAACAGCGTCCCGTCAGTCTCGTTCGAACTGACCTCAATCGTCCCTCCATGGGCGTTCACCACTTCCTTGACGATAAACAACCCCAGGCCAAGGCTGGTCGTTGGCTGGCCGAGTTCTTCGTCGGCACTGCGCACCAGCGGGTCGAAAATGGTGCCGATGGTCTCCTCGGGAATCGGCACGCCGAAGTTGTGCACCGTCAGGCGAACCGTCTGAGGCTCCCCGCTCACGGTGACGGTTACATCACGTTTGTTCAAACCGTGCTGCAAGGCATTGCCGATCAGGTTCTGCAACAGTTGAGCGATCCGTCCGGCATCCCAGACACCTTGTGTGTCTCCCACGGCTTTTACCGTCGGATCGCACTCCGGGTTACCGGCGCAGGCTTGGGCAATCGCCGCATGCGCGGCATCGGCCAGGTCCATGGGCGCCGGCTCGATGGGCAGGCTCTTGCCCAAACGACTGCGCACCAGCTCCAGCAAATCACTGACCATCACCGCCATGTGCCGTGCGCCACGCTTTATGTTGTTCGCGCAGGCCAGTGCATCGCCTTCCAGCGCGGCTTTGCGCATCAGCAATTCGGTGGACATGCTCACCGCTTGCAATGGCGCGCGCAGGTCATGCCCAAGAATCGCCAGGAATATGTCCCGTGAGTGATTGACCTGTTCGGCATAGGCCGCAGTGGACTCGGCAAGGGCTTCGTCGATGGCTTCGTTGAAGCGGATCATGTCCTGGAAGTAGGTCAGGTCCGGTGATTCCAGGGTGTCGACCCACAAACGGATCACACAGGCGCGCAGATGCCGGAACTCCGAGGTCATCTGCACCAGATCAAATCCGACGGTATGCCGCAGTTCGCCATGGCTGGCGCCCGCCTCGTCCAGGCTCGGGGTCTTCTCCGGGCCTTCACCTTTGGCCTTGGCGCGCTGTTCGCTAGCGGTTTGCGCAGTGGTCATGTCTCGCGCTGCCGCCAACAGGATCGCCTTGGCGTGATCTCGCAAGGCCACCCGATCCATGTTTTCGGCCGCTGGCGTAATGGTTCTGGCGAACTGCTCCCATTCATCGACGATACGGTCCACGTGTTGCCTGATGAATTCGGATAAGCGCATGGCGGGTTTCCTGGCAGAAGGTCTGGGCAGCTTAGTCTTTTTACAGGCTGGCCAATACTACCGTTCACGCGCAGGTTCAGACGATGCGGTGAGCAGGGTGGTAATTAAATATTTTTCAGGTTTTAAAGTTGGATGGGAGCGGCTGTTTTCAGCGGTTTGTCAGCAGTTATTTGATCTTTTGTTTTTTTCGTCGCTGCATAAGCTGGTCGCTCTTGGAGTTGCATAAAGAGTGTTTGCGAAATGGAAGCATCATCAGAAGGAACTGTTGGGGAAACATCTTCATTGATGTCCGATGAGGGCGAGAACATTTATCTGGAATACCTCGCACAAAAAGTCCCGGCGTTCATAAAGACCGTGCCGGTCCAAAGGCTTGAATCATTTATTAAACAAAAACCGGCCGTTCCCGAATGGTATGGCCGTGCGCGGGTGATTGATCGCCAGTATTTGAAGGCGCTTATCGATGAGCGCTGGCGATTGCAGGGGCCGTTGGAAAAGACCCTGAAAGATGTACAACAGGACATCAAGGCCTTTGCGCAACCGCTACTGGTTCAAGCCCTGAAAGGTCAGCTGAATCTCGAACTGGACGTCAATACAACGGTATTACGCATTTATGCGCCCGCCACACTGACATTTGGCATCGATACCCACGCCAGTCGAGTCAGGCAGTACACATTGCTGGAAGCGGCTCTGCATAACTTTGAAGAACCGGAAACACAGGCAGGGGCCTTTCGCGATGGCTCCGGCGTTTTCACCCAGGATGCCGAGGGGGCGTTGCAACGCCAGACCCTGACGGTCGAGCGGTTTACTTCCCTGTGCCGGACGCTGGATATCGGCGCCCAGTATCAGAAACACATCACTGCATTGCTCAAGCCAGACAGCGTTGATGCCAGAACAACGCTTGAGCGGCATGCCGTCGCCTGCGAAATAGCGGCGTTCAACGAGTCAGCGCTCATTGCGTATCTGAAAAACGACCTCTCTTATTATTCATACAGCAAGTTGCAGGACGTACGGGATCGTAAAAGCAACATCATGCTGGGTAGTCGGCCCCTGCAATGTCATCGCTTGTCTCTCATGGGGTTCAAACTGACCGGCGTTGTAGTGTTCAGCGCAGTGGCAGACTCCTCGCTGGTAAAAAAAACCTATGACAGTCTGATTCCGGCGCACCAGCAATTGCTGATGGAATGGTCTCAGCGCCTGTCGATATTGCCGGGCCAGGAGTTTGAACAGTTCAAGCTCCTCAAGGCGTTTTTCGCCAACGGTCCCGGTGGTGTGCTTGATGAGATGCTCCGTCAGGATGATATTCATCAACAAAGTCGTCTGGACGGCCCCTTGATCGCCTATGTACCGGACGACCCTGAACACCCGCTCAAGGAATATGCATCGTTAGCTGATTTCATGAAGGCGCTGATCAGCCAGTTGCGTGCACCGGACTATCAACAGTTTTTCAGTCGGTTCGTGGCGCAAAAAGACAAAGGTCGTTTTTTCTCGCGAATCAACGAGCGCCTTAGCACCTTTACCTGGCATCAACGCGAGCCCTTGGATATGGGCCCCTGGTGGAGGGAAACCGCCACGGAAAACCCCGATGCAGAGCCGATCACCAACCCTGTTACCGGCGATATCTGGCGTGATGTCTCAGGCTGGCGCAGAGAGAAGGCCATCGCCGACGCGCGGCACATTGCCGTCCCGACGGGTGATGAAGATGCCGCCACTCGCTGGGCGCGGTTGACCAGTTACTTGAGTCTGGGCTGGAACGTGTTCAATTTCGGCGCCCTGTTGGTGCCCGGGCTGGGGGAAGCCATGTTGGGCATCATGGCCGGGCAAATGCTCCTCGAAACCATGGAGGGTATTGAAGACTGGAGCAAAGGGGACAGGGACGAAGCTGCGGGTCTGCTGGTCGGGGTCATGATCAATGCGGCCCAACTGGCACTGATGATGGCCGGGCACGTGTTGCCAGGAGGCCTCCCGATGCCGGTCAAGGCGTCGTCGTTTGTCGACCAACTGAAAAAGGTCGAACTCGCCGATGGCTCTACCCGTCTCTGGAACCCGGACCTGAAACCCTATGAACACGCGGTTTCCCTGCCCAAGGATGCGGTGGCGAATGAACGAGGTCTTCATCGACACAATGGAAGGGACTTTCTTCCACGTGAGGGTAAGCACTTTGAAGTCACCGATGATCCGCAGACCGGCCAGCCGCGGTTGCAGCACCCGAATAGATCGACGGCCTATCAACCGAAGATGAAGCACAACGGGGCCGGTGCCTGGCAAACCGAACTTGACCGTCCCATCGAGTGGGACAAGACTGCCCTCATGCGGCGTCTGGGGCCGATGGTCGATGGCTTTGACGATGCGACACTGGAACAGATCCGCATTGCCAGTGGTGTCGAAGAAAACGCACTGCGCAGGTTGCAGGTGGAGAACGACGCACCACCGGCGCTGCTCGTCGACACGATAAGACGCTTCCAGGCATGGGCTGAAACCGAGAAACAGCAAGGCCCGTTGACCTACCTGCAACGAAAGACCCGTTTCGATGCGCTCTACAACGCCCATCAACTTTCAGACGATGCCGGTGTGCGGGTGATACAGGACGCCTTTTCGCATTGTCCGGCCAACCTTGCCGAAGAGTTACTGGCCGCCGCCGCGCCTGAAGACCTGCGTGTAGTTGCGCAGAACAAACGTCTTCCCTTGAGTCTCAAGGCGCAGCTACGTTCAGCCTTACTGGAGGTGCGTACGACGCGTGCCTATGAAGGGCTTTTCCTTGAGTTTCTGCACACCGCGGATACCGACAGGCTGGCGTTGCACACCCTGGAAACATTGCCGAATTGGCCTGGCGATGTGCGCATCGAAATCCGTGAGCATTCACTCACAGGTCCCCTGCGAGACAGCATTGGCTCGCAAGACGCAAGCGTGCGCAAGGTGCTGGTGAGTAGCGACGGTGACTATCAAGCGCGTGACGCTGCCGATCAACATTTGCATGGTGCTGACAATCTGTTTGCTTCGGTGCTGCATGCGTTGCCCGACACGCAACGTATTGCGCTCGGTTATGAGATCAATCAAGCGGACGCACTCAGGCAGGCGGTTCAAAGGGCACCACTGGCACGGGACAAGCTGCTGCCGATGCTGGCCGACAACCCGATTCGCAAGCCGATTTATGATCCGCAAACGATGAAACTGCGCGGCGGCATGCCCGGTGACGCTCAAGGCATTCAACGACTCACCGCACGGCTGACCCCGCAAGAGCGGGTCCGGAGTGTGCGTCCCGGCTGGACAGAAACCGAGGCGCAGGCCTATCTGGCGGGTGGTGGCCGTGAAGGCAGTCCGGAACAACGAGCGAGCGAGCTTGAGGCGCAGTTCAATCGACTCACCGCTAACTTCCAGCGCTGGCTGAGCTCTCCAACCGAAGCGTCCAGATACAGCGCTGCCGGAAGGGCTGAATGGCAGTCAAGAAACGCGCTGTTTAAAGCGATCAGGCAATGCTGGCAGCACACCGGGCCAAAGGATGTGGATGTCTTCGGCAATGCGCATGGGATAACGCTGGACCTGAGCGGTATGCCACTGGGCAGGCATTTGGCGACGATGCCGCCTCTGGAGGGTGATTTCGGGCATGTCACCCACCTGAATCTGCTGAACACCGGATTGGCCGATGCCCAGGTGTCGCTGCTCGATCACTTCCCCAGGCTTCGCCACCTGAACCTCAACGAAAACCCGCTTACACGGTTTCCTCGTGTGGTGGGCCGGATGCATGGGCTGACGGAGTTGAATCTGCGTGGCAATCGAATCGCGCTGGACGAACACGCGGTGGTTGATCTGGGCGGGCTCGTTCAGCTGGAAAGCCTGGACCTGATGGGCAATCCGTTGGGACGCGTTCCCGATATCGGCCGCATGCCCATGCTGCATACGCTGCTGTTGACTGATACGGGCATTTCCACCTGGCCCGACGGACTGTTTTCGCTGCCCAGGTTCCGGCATTTTTATCTGGATATTCAATACAACCGGATCCTCGAGGTCCCTTCGGTTGCGCGGGGCAGCGCCGATGCGGAACTGTTGGCGCGCACGGTGTTGAGTCGCAATGCGCGGTGGTTACCGGAAGCCAATTTGCAGACGCTGCGCGAATACATTCAGTCCGTCGGCATGGACCCTGATCGACCTTATCCGCCCCGTGGCATACGCGATAGCCTCGATTGGGAGCAAGGGCTGACTCGACCTGAGTGGGTCGCCCGACAGGAAGTCTGGAATGAGGTCGAGGATGAGCACGGTTCAGTGCCATTTTTCAACGAGATCCGCAAGCTGACCGAGTCGTATCACTTCAAGCATGACATCGCCTTTCGGGTGGACATGACCGCCAAGGTCTGGCGCATGCTCGACGCCATGTCCAAAGACACCCCGCTGCGAGAAAAACTGTTCACGATGTCCTCGGCGCCTACGCAGTGCGTCGATGGCGGGGCTCAACTGTTCAATGCCATGGGTGTGGAAGTGCTGATTCACGAAGCCTATGAACTGGCGAGTCCGAATCTGGTTGAAGCCGAGTTGGTGCAGCTGGCGCAGGGCAAGTCCCGTCTGGATGAGCTGAGCAAAATCGCCCACAAGGTTATCGGTGAGCGAGCGAGCCAGGGCGAGCAGTTCAGGCGCGTCAATGCGGCGGGTCAGGTCACGGGCACCATTGATGAAGTCGAGGTGCATCTGGCGTACATGACGGACCTGGCCGACCGCCTGGAACTGCCTTGGCAGTCTCGAAAAATGCAGTTCAGGACAATCGCCGCTGTCACGCCACAGATGATCGAAGCGGCTTGCCAGCGTGTGCTGGATCTGGAGGCCGGGGAGCTGCTGCGTGATTCGATCAGCGAGCAGCCATTCTGGGTGTCTTACATCCAGGGCTCCAATCGTCGGGCATTCAAAGCCATCAGGCGCCGTATCGACGCGACCACCGATTTTTACATGGCGCTGGAAAAACGGGCGACCCAGTCCCTTTCCTTGCCGGAAAAAGCGCAATTGAAAGAAGAGATCCGGGTACTCGCCGCCGAGCTTGGCCTACCGGAAAGCGAGTTCGCCCCAGGACGTGTCATGAGCGCCGAAGAGTATGAAAGCGAAATGAGCCGGCTCAATGCACAGACGCAGACATTGCTCAAGACGCTGACCCGCCAAGCAATGGACCGGGCAAAGCTGCAACGGGTCGAAACCCCTCTCACCCTGAAAAACTGAATTGACGTGGATGTCGATTGCGGCACGAGAACCGATGGTTCTCGTGCCGGCCTATTACCTCGTACATAAGGATATGTACCTTGCGAAACAAACACGAAAGCAACGACAACAATGCAGCGCAAATACCCGCTGCCGAGCTACAAAGTGCTCACGCCGAATTCATCGCCAATGCCATCCCGGACTGGCTGGTAAATGCCTCCCCCGAACGGCGAGAGGCGCTGAAAAACGCTCCGCTGATTCTTCCCGACTGGTATCTGGCGGCCTCGCAGGCGCAGCGTCAGGCCTTGAGCGCGAGTTTTGTGGCGAGTGTGACGTCGCAGAACCTGCTGGATAAAACCCTGTCGCGCCTGCAGGACATTGATGCTTTTGCGCAGCCGTTACTGGTCAAGGCACTCAAGGATCAGTTCGCCGTTGAACTGGACGTCACTAAAACCTTCCTGCAGCTGAAAAAGCCTCTGGAGATGGGTGTTTTCGACATAGAGGTCGGCACCTTCGAAGTGTTGAAATTGCCGCTGCTGCAAGCCGCGTTGCATAACTTCGAAGAGCAGGAGTGTGCTCCTGCGCACTTTCATTCTTCCTCAGGCTTTGTTGTCGAATCGAACCCGGGTCAGTTCAGTAAGGTGACTACTGCCTTGACGGTGATGCAATACCTGAAGCTGTGTCGGGAGCTGGACATCGGTGCGAAGTATCAGGCGTACCTGAAGGACTTTGTGCAACCGTCGGATCCCGTGGCCGAAGCCGTGCTGCGCAAGCGGTTTGTGAACAGTCAAAAGGATGCGATGCGCGCGGCTGCCGAGCTCGCCTTGCTGAAGAAGGACATTGAGCCGAAGGATTATTCGATGATCCTTTCGGTCATCGACGGAGAGCTCAACCCGACGATCGACAACACACCGGTGTGGATCTGCGACCTGGTGTTGATGAAGAAGCGAATGACCGGCTGTGTGCTTTTTCATATTTGCGAAAAGTATCGCTACTCCGATGACGTCCTTCTCTACATTCCCCACGACCCGCAGCACCCGTTAAAGCGCTACAAGGGCCTGGAAATGGAGGCGACCTTGAAGCGTCTGTTCATGGCCAAAGACGCCTCGCCACCGGCCAACGGTGGCCCCAAGGCGTATCAACGCTTTTTCAGCCAGTTCGTTGCCTATGCGGATCGTCCGTATTACTTCAGCCAGTTCACCCGCAAAGCCGCGGATGCCCCGCCAGACCCGCTAGCGCCATTGCGATCTCCCTTGTGGAAAGCTATTGAAGTGCTCCCCCCGTTTTTTTCTGCCTTCTACCAGCTTAAAGAACTGCCTCCCGAATCACCGTCCCGACAGGAACCGGTCGACGAACTTTATCTCCCGATCACGGGTTACCGGCAGCATGGTCTCTGGGGGCCGAACGTCGACCCCTGGGCGGATCTCTTTGAGCAAAGTCGTCACAAAATCCTGGCGGATGCCCGCAGTCACGCGGTTCCAACGGCCGATGTCGATGCCCGGGTCCGAGCGGAAAAAATCGCCCATTTGCTTGAAGTCGGCATGCTGGTGTTGAACGGCGCCTCGATGTTTGTACCGGTGCTGGGTGAGGTGATGATCGGGGTGATGGCAGGCCAGATCCTGTACGAGACATTCGAAGGTGTCATTGAGTGGAGCGAAGGTGATCGCAAGGCCGCCTGGGCTCACCTTACCGACGTGGCGGAAAACCTCGCGCTGATTGCCGTGCTGCACGGGGCGGGGAAAGGCCTGGGCAAACTGGCAGCGGTGAAGCCCGAACCCTTGGTCGAGGGGTTGAAACCGGTGACGCTGCCCACGGGGCAACAGCGGCTGTGGAAGCCGGACCTTGAACCGTACAAGTCTCCCATTACGATACCGGCGGATTCACAACCGGACGGACTGGGACTGCACGCGGTCAACGGTCATGCCATTTTGCCGCTCGACGAGGCGCGCTTTTTGGTCAGGCAAAATTCCGCCAGCGGTGAGTATTGCATCCTGCACCCGCGCCGGCCCGAGGCCTATTCGCCGCACCTGGAGCATAACGGTGCCGGCGCGTGGAGCCACGAAGGGGAAGACCCCCTGAGCTGGGAGGGGCCAGTCCTGATGCGGCGACTCGGTTATCGCGCGCAGGCCTTCACCGATGCGCAACTGGAGCAGGTGCGCATCGCCAGTGGCGTCGAGCACGATCAGTTGCGTCGCCTGCATGTCGAACAACAGCCGCCGGGTGCGCAGCTGTCCGACACCCTCACGCGTTTTCGAATCGACCGGGACATTGAAACCTTCAAGGCGAAGATAAGCAGCAATGACCCTGCGGTCTATGCCAAGGCTGATCTGCGCCTGCAATTGAGGCTCATGCGCAGTCAGGAGCTGTTGCCCGTGCCGGGAACCCCGGAAATGACGCTGGAACAACGCGCCGCTGAACTGCGCAAGGAAATCGCTCGCGCCGTGCAGAACAGAAAACACTCATTGTTCGAGTCTTTGTATCGAGAGCAGGATGCCAACGCTCAAGATTCCGTTGCGCGAATCAAAGTCTTTTTCCCGCAGCTACCCAACGTCGTTGTCGAAGAGATACTGCAAGGCGCGACTCAGGCAGAACGGCTGGAAATGGACAAGCCCGGGCCCTTGCCTCAGCGCATTTACGAGCAGGCCGAACAGGCCCGGCAGGAGCTGCGTGTGGCGCGAGCCTATGAAGGCCTTTATCTCGAGACCGCCTCCGGTGTCGACAGCGAACGATTGGCCCTGCGCAGCCTTGAAGCGCTGCCTGGCTGGCCGAAGGACGCACATTTCGAGCTGCGCGAATATGGGCTGCAAGGGAAGTTACTGGATGCGATTGGCCCGCAGCAGAACCCGGTGCGTGCGGTGCTGGTGGTGGATGCGAACACCCGGTTCGCCCAGTCGACGTCTTCAAGTCTCTATTCGTCTGTGTTGCAGGCGCTGACGGCAGAGGAACGCCAGGCATTGGGCTTCACGCTGCAAGAGGCCGAACGATTGAAAATGACGGTGCAACAGACGCCGTTGCCGCGAGATCAATTGAGGGCGGTACTTCAGAAGCACCGAGTGCTCAAGCCAAGCGTCGAGCCAGGCATGAAATTGCTCGGCGGCGTTGGCCCGTTGCCCTCAGGGCTGGCAAGTTTTTTCCGCACGCCGCGTGCGCGGGTGCTCAAGCTATACCCGGATTTCAGCGAGGCCGAGGTCGAATCCTTCCTGCGTTCATTGGGTGAAGACGTTCGTGGCGGACTGACTCGACGTGAAGCCGAATGCACGACCCTCAAGAAAGAACTGGATACCTGGGTCCAGTCCCGCGTCACCGCAGAAAGCAGCCCCGCTGTAGCCGGGCGGATCCCGGGCGGGCGCGAGCGTCAGATCGCCAGCAACATCAAACGTTGCTGGCGTCGGCAGAGCGGTTCGACACTGAGTATCGACTCGACCGTTGAGCTGCCGACGTTGAGTGCCCGATTCGAACATGTCGAGACGCTCGCGCTGACCGGTACGGGCGTGCGCAACCTCGATGCGTTTCTCAAGGGGTTCACCGCGCTCAAGACGTTGAAGCTGGAGGGCATGTCCCGGCTCAGCGAATTGCCGGAGGCGGTCGGTGAAATGCAAGGTTTGACTCACTTGAGCCTCAGAGGCAGCCGGGTTCGGTGGAATCAACACACGGCTGCGGTGCTCGGGAAATCAAGTGCGCTTGAGACGCTCGATTTGTTGAAAAACCCACTGGGAATCGCCCCTGATTTCAGCGCCCTGACGCGACTGAAGACCATCAACCTCAGCGGTACGGGCATCGACCAATGGCCCCTGGGCATGGAGAATCTGCCCTATTTGCAGGTGCTGGACTTGCGCGAGAACCACCTGACCGAAGTGCCTCAAGAGAGGCTCTCTACGGCGGATGATCATCTGGAAGCAAACGCCAGGGTGAATCGGATCACGCTGCTTGAGGGCAACCCGTTTACGCGTGAGGGCGGGCAGCAACTCAAGGACTATCGGGAACGTCTGCAAGCGCTCAGGCCTGAACTCCTGAAGGGAAGCCTGCCGGATGCCTTTAAAGTTCAGGACACAATGAGCGCCAGGGTTCGTCAACTGTATCCCGGCTTCGACGAATTCGAGGTTGAGGCATTCCTGCAAACCCACGGGCTCGCGGCCCAGACCGAGCTGGCTCGCCTTGAGCGTGAGTATGAAACGCTGAATCAGCAGCTGTCGGCCTGGGCGTTTTCCGGGGGCGGCGCACGTTCGCGCTACGTTCGCGCCGGTCAGATGGCCACAGGTCTGTCTGACCGGGCAGAGCGCTACACCGCCGCTGACCGCATTCGAGCGTGCTGGCGGCGGCAATCCCCGCAAAGGAACGCGGTCGACGGTAGCCCGATCGGTTTTGAACTCGACTTGAGTGGCCAGACGCTCGACAGCGTGCCGGACCTTGAGGCCGATTTCAGACATGTGGGTTCGCTCAAACTTAACAATATGGGCTTGAGCGTTTCGCCAGAGGGATTCCTTGCGCACTTCAAAGGCGTGCGCTGGCTGGATCTGTCGAATAACCAGCTGACGGCGATACCCCCGGCGCTGGACGACATGCACGGCCTGACGCGTTTGTATTTGCAGCACAACCGCATTCGCCTGACGCCGGAAACGGCGGGGATCCTTTCCCGCAGGACAACGCTCAGGGCGATAGTCCTGGGGCCAAACCCATTGGGCATGGCGCCGGACTTCACCCAAATTACGGATCTGCGCACGCTCGGCCTGAATTCGATCGCCCTTGAGACGTGGCCGGTGGGGCTGGGGGAGCAGCCTTTGCTGGATGTCGTCGATTTGAGAAATAACCGGATCACGACGATCCCGGAGGCGGTTATCGCACCTCCTGCGGAGCGGTTGGAACAGGTGGCGCGCGTCAACAACTTTACCTTCTTTGGTGGCAACCCACTGTCCGAGGTCGCCCAGCAACAGCTACGCGATTATTGGAGCCGGCTCGAGCGTGAGCGTCATGACTTGTGGGGCGCCAGGCGACCGGGAGTCTTCGAGTATCAAGCCCCAGTCGAGCGCGCGATAGCGGGAGGGCAGGAACGGGCCGCGCTTCAGCGTTGGCTCAAAGACCTGTCCGCTGACCAGGTCCCGGCCAGGCAGGCCCAATGGCAATCACTGTCCACGCAGGAGGGTTCCCAAGGATTTTTCCATGTGCTCAGCAAACTCGAGAATGCCGGCACCGGCCATGCAGACCTTCAGCTACGCGTATGGGAAGTCGTCGACACCATCACCGAGGCCAACCCCGAGTCGATGGCGTTACGTCAGGAGATGTTCGAGTGGGCCGGCAGGCCTGCCTGTTGTGATCGTGCCGCGTTGTCTTTCAGTAACCTGGAAATCATGGCGATGGTGTACAGAGCGCGGACGCTGGCCATGGACGGCGAGCAAGGTGCTGCGCTGTTGAAACTGTCCAGAGGCTTGTTCCGGCTGGACGAGCTCGAGAAAATCGCCTTGGCCGATATTGAGCGACGCACCACCGCGATCAACAACACGCCGGGCTTGTCGGCGGCCCTCAAGGCACAGCAGATCCGGAATCTGGAAGAGGTCGAGATCAAACTGGCCTATCGTTACGGGCTCAAGGACCGGCTCGGATTGCCGGGGCAACCGCAGCAAGTCCGCTTCGTCCACATGGGCAAAGTCACCCCCGCGATGCTGGATCAGGCCTGTGCCAAGGTGCTGGCGCTGGACAGTTCGCCTGAAGAATTTCAGTCGCTGGTGGCGAAAGATTTCTGGAATGACTTCGTGACCAACAAGTACCGCGCGCAGTTCGAAGCGCAGCGCGAACCTTATCAGGATCGCCTGGCCAGTCTGCGTGATCGCCAGCAGGCAGGCGAATTATCAGAGGAGCAATTCAAAGTGCAATCTGCTGACCTGGATGCTCAGTTGCAGATTGAGGAAGCTGTGCTGATCGAGAAGTTCTCTCGCGAGGAGTTGGTCAAGCACCCGATTTAAAAAAACGCTGCTAACCGATGAACGAAGGCCTGGATCTGCGCAAGCATCCAGGCCTTTTTTGTGTGCCGCTCAACCGATCAAAACAGGAAGTAGCGCTGCGCCATCGGCAGTACATCCGCCGGCTCACACCACAGCAACACACCGTCGGCCTTGACCTGATACGTCTGCGGATCGACATCAATATTCGGCAGGTAATCGTTGTGGATCAGATCGGTTTTCTGCACCTCGCGACAGCCTTTCACCACGGCGATTTTCTTTTTCAGGCCCAGTGCTTCGGGAAGACCTGCCTCCTGCGCCGCCTGGCTGATAAAGGTCAGGCTGGTGGCATGCAGCGAGCCACCATAACTGGCGAACATCGGCCGGTAGTGCACCGGCTGTGGTGTTGGAATCGACGCATTGGCATCGCCCATCAGGCTGGCCGCGATGGCGCCGCCCTTGAGGATCAACGTCGGTTTGACCCCGAAAAACGCTGGACGCCACAGCACCAGGTCGGCCCATTTACCGACTTCGATCGAGCCCACTTCATGGCTGATGCCGTGGGTGATCGCCGGGTTGATGGTGTACTTGGCGATGTAGCGTTTGGCGCGGAAGTTGTCGTTGCCCTCGCCATCGCCCGGCAACGGGCCGCGCTGCTTTTTCATCTTGTCAGCGGTCTGCCAGGTGCGCGTGATGACTTCGCCGACGCGGCCCATGGCCTGGCTGTCGGAGCTGATCATCGAGAACGCGCCGAGGTCGTGCAGGATGTCTTCGGCAGCAATCGTCTCGCGGCGGATGCGGCTTTCGGCGAAGGCCACGTCTTCGGCAATGCTCGGGTCCAGGTGGTGGCAGACCATCAGCATGTCGAGGTGTTCGTCGATGGTATTGCGGGTGAACGGCCGGGTCGGGTTGGTCGAGCTCGGCAGCACGTTGGCAAAGCCGCAGGCCTTGATGATGTCCGGGGCATGACCGCCGCCCGCGCCTTCGGTGTGGTAGGTGTGGATGGTGCGGCCCTTGAACGCGGCGAGGGTGGTTTCGACGAAGCCGGATTCGTTGAGCGTGTCGGTGTGGATCGCCACCTGCACGTCGTATTGATCGGCGACGCTCAGGCAGTTGTCGATGCTCGCCGGCGTGGTGCCCCAGTCTTCGTGCAACTTGAGGCCGATGGCGCCGGCCTTGACCTGCTCGATCAACGGTTCCGGCAGGCTGGCGTTGCCCTTGCCGGTGAGGCCGATGTTCATCGGGAAGGCATCCGCCGCTTGAAGCATCCGCGCCAGGTGCCATGGTCCCGAGGTGCATGTGGTGGCGTTGGTGCCGGTTGCCGGGCCGGTACCGCCGCCGATCATGGTGGTGACACCGCTCATCAGCGCTTCTTCGATCTGCTGCGGGCAGATGAAATGAATATGCGTGTCGATGCCGCCGGCGGTGAGGATCATCCCTTCACCGGCGATGACTTCGGTGCCGGCGCCGATGGCGATGGTCACGTTCGGCTGCACGTCCGGGTTGCCGGCCTTGCCGATGCCTGCGACACGGCCGTCCTTGAGACCAACGTCGGCTTTGACGATGCCCCAGTGGTCGACGATCAGCGCGTTGGTGATGACGGTGTCGACGACTTCTGCGGCCAACAGTTGGCTTTGGCCCTGGCCATCGCGGATGACTTTGCCGCCACCGAATTTCACTTCTTCGCCGTAGGTGGTGAAGTCTCTTTCGACCTCGATCCACAGTTCGGTGTCAGCGAGGCGAACCTTGTCGCCGACGGTGGGGCCGAACATGTCGGCGTAGGCTTGACGGGAGATCTTCATTCGTTCGCCTTGAAATTCAATTGTTTTTGAGACTGTTCGCTACGCTCACAGATTCGCGAGCAGGCTCGCTCCCACAGGGGAATGCGATCAACTGTGGGAGCGAGCCTGCTCGCGAAGGGGCCGGTTCAGACACCGCAATACTTAAAGGTCACCCATGATCCGCCCGGCAAACCCGAACACCCGGCGATGCCCGGCCAGATCGACCAGCTCGACCTCACGACTCTGCCCCGGCTCGAAGCGCACGGCGGTGCCCGCCGGGATGTTCAGGCGCATGCCGCGGCTGGCGGCGCGGTCGAAGGTCAGGGCGTCGTTGGTTTCGAAAAAGTGGTAATGCGAGCCGACCTGGATCGGCCGGTCGCCGCTGTTGGCCACTTTCAGGCTGACGGTGCGGCGGCCAACGTTGAGTTCGATGTCACCGGGCTGGATCTGGTATTCACCGGGAATCATCAATGGGCTCCTTGCAGAATCTTGTAGTAGAGCGCAGTCGGTTTGTAGCGCCCGCTCGGGTCGCAGGCGTAGTCGGGGATCTCGCCCGCCCGGGTGTAACCCAGCGCCTTGTAGAAATCTTCGGCGGGGGAGCCGGCTTCGGTGTCGAGGTAGAGCATGCCGCGCTTGTGCTGGAGCGCGGCCTGTTCCAGAGCGCTCATCAACTGTTGGCCCAGACCGCGACGACGGGCGTGTTCACGCACCAGCAGTTTTTGCACTTCGGCGCGGTTCAGGCCATTGGCTTTCTGGCACAGGGTCAGTTGCACGCTAGCTTCCACTTGTTCGTCGCGAACCACCACCCACAGCAGCACGTTGCCCTTGTTCAGGTTCTCCTGAACCTCATCGAAATAGGCGCGGGCCTGGGTCGCATCCAGTTCGGCCATGAACCCGACGCTGGCGCCATAACCCACGGCGTCGAGCAGCAGATCAATCAAACCCTGGCGGTAGTGCGCAAAGCTTTCAACATTGACGCGTCGCAGTTGGGCGGCGTTCATCGGGCGTTACTCCTTGCTGGCGGCAGGCGGCTCCGCGCCAGGATTGAGGGTCAATTGCATGAAGGTCAGGTCCAGCCAGCGGCCGAACTTGGTGCCCACCTGCGGCATTTGCCCGGTGGTGATGAAACCGGCGCGTTCATGCAGACGAATGGAAGCGGCGTTGCCGCTTTCGATGGCGGCGACCATCACGTGCTTGTCGCAGCCCTTGGCGCGTTCGATCAGCACCGTCATCAGCTGCGGGCCGAGGCCGTTGCCGCGCTGGTCGCTGCGCACATAAACCGAGTGCTCGACGGTGTGGCGGAAACCGTCGAACGGCCGCCAGTCACCAAATGAAGCGTAGCCCAGCACGCTGTTGTCACCGTCGACAATCACCAGAATCGGATAACCCTGGGCTTGCCGGGCACTGAACCAGGCCTGGCGATTGCCGAGGTCGACGGCTTGTTCATTCCAGATTGCCGTGGTGTTGAGCACGGCGTCGTTGTAGATGTCGCGGATCGCCGGCAGGTCGGCGTGCACCGCATCGCGGATGTGGTAACTCATGGCGGCTCCTCAGGCGATGGGTTGGTGGACGGTGACCAGTTTGGTGCCGTCGGGGAACGTCGCCTCGACCTGGATCTCCGGGATCATTTCCGGGATGCCTTCCATGACTTGTTCGCGGGTCAGCAGCGTGGTGCCAAAATGCATCAAATCGGCCACGGTCTGGCCGTCACGCGCGCCTTCGAGCAGGGCGGCGGAGATGTAGGCCATGGCTTCCGGGTAATTGAGTTTCACGCCGCGCGCCAAACGCCGCTCGGCCACGAGGCCGGCGGTGAAGATCAGCAGCTTGTCTTTTTCGCGTGGTGTCAGGTCCATCGTTGGAATCCATCTGGGCAGATAAAAAGTATTCAGATCTGTAAACACGTTACCTGTGGGAGCGAGCCTGCTCGCGAATGCGGTGTGTCAGTTAACAGGTTTTTTACTGATACACCGCATTCGCGAGCAGGCTCGCTCCCACATTTGGACAGTGTTTCAGGTGCTCCATATTCTGGGTGGGACCGCTTCCCGGCCAAGCAAGGCAGGCCTGAGCAATCGCCATAGTTCGATCAACCAGCCGCGCGCCAACAGCGCTTCGCTGGCCAGGCACCGGGCCACCAACAGCCCCGGCAACTGGGACAAATCCCCGCGCACGGCATTGGGCAACGACCGACAGGTTTCCAGCAGTTCACTGTCGATCTCCCCGGTGACCAGCAACGTCGCAAACACCGGTTGACCATCAAGACCAATCGGCGAATCCAGCAACCCGTCATTCCCGACAATGCGCTGGCGTTCGTGCCAGAGCAACTGGCCGTCGCGGCGGATGTCCAGCCGCGCCTGAAAATGCCCGAGGTCAAAACGCTCGCCACTGGCCGGGCGACCCAGCGCCACAACATCCCAGTAGAACAACCGCGCATCACCTTCCAGCTCAATCGAGGTGCTGAGTTCGGCTTGGGCATCGCTGAAGATAATCGTCTCTTGCGGCAACCATTCCAGTGTCGCGCCAGCGCTTACCTTCAAGTCGAGCTTCTGATAGGCGGGTCCCGCCGCGCGATACCACTTGGCCGCACCGGGGCTGGTGATTTGTGCCCAGGCGTCGGTACCGACACTGGCCGAAATGTCCAGCCGATCACCGCCGGCGATTCCACCCGGCGGGTGAACGATGATGTGCTGGCACACCTCGGGACCTTCGGCATACAGATGCTTTTGCACTCGCAGCGGGCCTTTGTGGCGGCGCTGAACCGGGCGCGTGTTGTCGCCGAATCGGGCGTAACCCAGCTCCAGTTCGGCGTGCCAGCTCGGGGTAAACAGGGCAGTTGAGGCAGGTAAGTTCATATTTTTTAATTATCGTTAGGACGCTACAGATTAGATCGTTACCAGACCGCGTACACCTTCGGCTTCCATATTTTCACCGCGACCCTGCTGCACGATCTCACCCCTGGACATCACCAGGTATTGATCGGCCAGTTCGGCAGCGAAATCATAGAACTGCTCCACCAGCAAAATCGCCATGTCGCCCCGGGCCGCGAGTTTCTTGATCACCGCGCCGATTTCCTTGATCACCGACGGCTGGATGCCTTCGGTGGGCTCGTCGAGAATCAGCAACCGTGGGCGGCTGGCCAGGGCCCTGCCGATAGCCAGCTGCTGCTGTTGGCCGCCGGACAAGTCGCCGCCGCGCCGCTGTTTCATTTGCAACAGCACCGGGAACAGCTCGTAGATGAACGCCGGGACTTCCTTGGCTTCGCTGCCGGGAAAACGCGAAAGGCCCATCAGCAGGTTTTCTTCGACGGTCAGGCGGCCGAATATTTCACGGCCCTGCGGCACGTAGGCGATCCCCGCATGCACGCGCTGGTGCGGCTTGAAGGTGGTGATCGGTTTGCCTTCCCAATTCACTGCGCCTTCTTTTGACGGCAGCAAACCCATCAGGCACTTGAGCAGCGTGGTCTTGCCCACGCCGTTGCGCCCTAGCAGGCAAGTCACTTCACCGACCTTCACCTCAAACGTCAGGCCGCGCAGGATGTGGCTACCGCCGTAGTACTGGTGCAGCTTGTCGACTTGCAGCATCTTCGAATTCCCCTCAAATCCCCTGTGGGAGCGAGCCTGCTCGCGAAAGCGGTGTGTCAGGCAACATTGATGTTGTTTGGTAAACCGCATTCGCGAGCAGGCTCGCTCCCACAGTTGATCAGTGTTTGCAGCTCTAGCGACCGAGATAAACCTCGATGACGCGTTCGTTCTCCTGCACCTGCTCCAGCGACCCTTCGGCCAGCACGCTGCCCTGGTGCAACACGGTGACGTGGTCGGCAATCGACCCCACAAACCCCATGTCATGCTCCACCACCATCAACGAATGCTTGCCGGCCAGGCTCTTGAACAGTTCAGCGGTAAATTCGGTTTCTGCGTCAGTCATGCCTGCCACCGGTTCATCGAGCAGCAGCAGTTGCGGGTCTTGCATCAGCAGCATGCCTATTTCCAGAAACTGCTTCTGACCGTGGGACAACAACCCCGCCGGCCGATTGACCGACGTGGTCAGGCGAATGGTTTCCAGCACGTCAGTGATGCGATCCTTCTGCTCACCAGTAAGGCGCGCACGCAGGCTGGCCCATACCGACTTGTCAGTTTTCTGCGCTAGCTCCAGGTTTTCGAACACGCTCAAGGCTTCAAACACCGTCGGCTTCTGAAACTTGCGCCCGATGCCGGCCTGGGCGATCTGCACTTCGCTCATCTGCGTCAGGTCCAGGGTTTCACCGAACCAGGCCTTGCCGTGACTCGGCCGGGTCTTGCCGGTGATCACGTCCATCAGCGTGGTCTTGCCCGCGCCATTGGGACCGATGATGCAGCGCAGTTCGCCGACGCCGATGTACAGGTTCAGATCGTTAAGCGCCTTGAAGCCGTCGAAGCTGACGCTGATGTCTTCCAGGGTCAGGATCGTGCCGTGGCGGGTATCGAGGCCGGGGCCGACGCGTTGGCCGTGACTGATGGCATCGCGGCTGGTGCCGGCGTCCTTGTTTGGCTCTACGGGAAAAAAGGCTGGTTCGAGCATGAATTCCGCCGTGGGTGTGATTCTCATTGTTCGCCCCTTTTCTTCAGCAGACCGATCACGCCCTTCGGCAGGTACAAGGTCACGACGATGAACAGGGCACCGAGGAAGAACAGCCAGTATTCCGGGAACGCCACGGTGAACCAGCTCTTCATGCCGTTGACCACACCGGCGCCGAGCAGCGGGCCGATCAAGGTGCCGCGACCACCGAGGGCCACCCAGACTGCCGCTTCAATCGAGTTGGTCGGCGACATTTCGCTCGGGTTGATGATCCCGACTTGCGGCACGTACAACGCCCCGGCCAAGCCGCACAACACTGCGCTCAACACCCAGACAAACAGCTTGAAACCGCGTGGGTCGTAGCCGCAGAACATCAGGCGGTTTTCTGCATCGCGCAGCGCGGTCAGCACCCGACCGAACTTGCTCTGCGCCAGGCGCCAGCCGATGAACAGGCTCGCCACCAGTAACACCACCGTGGCGAAAAACAACACGGCGCGGGTGCCTGGTTCAGTGATGCCGAAACCGAGAATGGTGCGGAAGTTGGTGAAGCCGTTGTTGCCACCAAACCCGGTTTCGTTGCGGAAGAACAACAGCATTCCGGCGAAGGTCAGGGCCTGGGTCATGATCGAGAAATACACGCCCTTGATCCGCGAGCGGAAGGCGAAGAAGCCGAACACCAACGCCAACAATCCCGGCGCCAACACCACCAGACACATGGCCCAGAGAAAGTTGCTGGTGCCGGTCCAGTACCACGGCAATTCAGTCCACGACAGGAATGTCATGAACGCCGGCAAGCCATCGCCCGAGGCCTGGCGCATCAGGTACATGCCCATCGCGTAACCGCCGAGGGCAAAGAACAAACCGTGGCCGAGAGACAGCAGGCCAGCGTATCCCCACACCAAGTCCAGCGCGAGGGCGACGATGGCGTAGCAAAGAATCTTGCCCACCAGTGTCAGGGTGTAGGCCGAGACGTGAAACACACTGATCGGCGATAACAGCGACAGCAGCGGCAACGCCAGCAGCAGCGCAAGGATCACCGCGCCGACCGCGATCGTGACTTTGGGGCCGGCTTTTTGTGTAGCGGTAACGAGCAGGGGCTGGTTCATCAGTCGATCACCCGTCCTTTCAGTGCGAAGAGGCCTTGCGGACGCTTCTGGATGAACAGAATGATCAGCGCGAGGATCAGGATCTTGCCGAGCACGGCGCCGATCTGCGGTTCGAGAATCTTGTTGGCGATGCCGAGGCCGAACGCGGCCAGGACGCTACCGGCCAACTGGCCGACACCGCCGAGCACCACCACCAGGAACGAGTCGATGATGTAGCTTTGGCCGAGGTCCGGGCCGACGTTGCCGATCTGGCTCAGCGCCACGCCGCCGAGGCCGGCGATGCCCGAGCCGAGGCCGAAGGCGAGCATGTCCACGCGCCCGGTCGGCACGCCGCAGCACGCGGCCATGTTGCGATTCTGGGTGACGGCGCGCACGTTCAAACCCAGGCGCGTCTTGTTCAACAGCAGCCAGGTCAGCACCACCACAAACAGCGCGAAGGCGATGATGACGATGCGGTTGTACGGCAGCACCAGATTCGGCAGCACCTGAATCCCGCCCGACAACCACGCCGGGTTGGCCACTTCAACGTTCTGCGCGCCGAACACCAGGCGCACCAGTTGAATCAACATCAGGCTGATGCCCCAGGTGGCGAGCAAGGTTTCCAGAGGGCGGCCGTAGAGGTGGCGAATCACCGTGCGTTCCAGCGCCATGCCGATGGCGGCGGTGACGAAAAATGCCACCGGCAACGCGATCAGCGGGTAGAACTCGATGGCTTGCGGGGCGTAGCGCTGGAACATCATCTGCACCACATACGTCGAGTACGCGCCGAGCATCAGCATCTCTCCGTGGGCCATGTTGATCACGCCGAGCAGGCCGAACGTGATCGCCAGACCGAGGGCGGCGAGCAGCAGGATCGAACCGAGGGACATGCCGCTAAAGGCCTGGCCGAGCAACTCGCCGATCAGCAGTTTTCGTTTGACTTGGGCGAGACTGGTTTCGGCAGCAGTGCGCACGGCGACGTCGGCTTCGACGCCCGGCTCCAGCAAGGTTTCGAGGCGGGTGCGGGCCAGTGGGTCCCCGGTTTCACCGAGCAAACGCACCGCGGCGAGGCGCACGGCGGGGTCGGTGTCGACCAGTTGCAGATTGGCCAGCGCAAGGCTGAGGGCGGCGTGGACGCTTTCGTCTTTTTCGCCGGCCAATTGCTGGTCGAGGAATTTCAGCTGCGCGGGTTTGGCGCTTTTTTGCAGTTGCTGCGCGGCGGCCAGGCGGGTTTTTGGGTCGGCGGCGAGCAGTTGATGGCTGGCCAGTGCGGTGTCGATCAGACCCCGCAGGCGATTGTTCAGGCGCAGGGTTTTGGCTTGGCCGTCGACGGTCAACTCTCCTTGTTGCAGGGCGTTGATCAGCTCGACACGCGCCGGCTCGGGCTGCGCGGCCCAGGCTTCCAGCAGTTTGGCTTGCTGCACGGGGTTGGCGGCGACGAAGTCTTCGGCGTCGCTGGCATGAGCGGCCATCGGCAATAACAGTGCGATGGCGAGAATCAGACGATAAAGGGCGGAGGGCATAGGTAGTCGCCTTGACACGGACATTGTGGGAGCGAGCCTGCTCGCGAAAGCGGACCTACATTCAGAAAAAGGTTGCCTGACACACCGCTTTCGCGAGCAGGCTCGCTCCCACAGGGAACTGCATCCGGCCTGGGCTCCATGCCCAGGTCGGACATCCAGTGGCTTAGTTGCTCTTCATCGCATAATCCGGCTTCTTGTCGTTGCCATCGATAAACGGGCTCCACGGCTGGGCGCGGATCGGGCCTTCGGTCTGCCACACCACGTTGAACTGACCATCCGCCTGGATCTCGCCGATCATCACCGGCTTGTGCAGGTGGTGGTTGGTCTTGTCCATGGTCAGGGTGTAGCCGGACGGTGCAGCAAAGGTCTGGCCGGCGAGGGCTTCGCGGACTTTGTCGACGTCGGTGGACTTGGCTTTCTCAGCCGCTTGCGCCCACATGTGAATACCGACGTAGGTGGCTTCCATCGGGTCGTTGGTTACCGCTTTGTCGGCGCCCGGCAGGTTGTGTTTCTTGGCGTAGGCTTTCCAGTCGGCGACGAATTTCTTGTTCTGCGGGTTCTCGACAGACTCGAAGTAGTTCCACGCCGCGAGGTTGCCCACCAACGGTTTGGTGTCGATGCCGCGCAGTTCTTCTTCACCGACGGAGAACGCCACCACCGGAACGTCGGTGGCTTTCAAGCCCTGGTTGGCCAGCTCTTTATAGAACGGCACGTTCGAGTCGCCGTTGACCGTGGAGATAACCGCCGTCTTGCCGCCGGCCGAGAATTTTTTGATGTTGGCGACGATGGTCTGGTAATCGGCATGGCCGAACGGGGTGTAGACCTCTTCGATGTCCTTGTCGGCCACGCCTTTGGAATGCAGGAACGAACGCAGGATTTTGTTGGTGGTGCGCGGGTAGACGTAGTCGGTGCCGAGCAGGAAGTAACGCTTGGCGCTGCCGCCTTCTTCGCTCATCAGGTATTCAACCGCAGGGATCGCCTGCTGGTTCGGCGCGGCGCCGGTGTAGAACACGTTCGGCGACATCTCTTCGCCTTCGTATTGCACCGGGTAGAACAGCAAGCCGTTGAGTTCTTCGAACACCGGCAACACCGATTTACGCGACACGGAAGTCCAGCAGCCAAACACCACGGCCACTTTGTCCTGAGTCAGCAACTGCCGGCCCTTTTCGGCGAACAGCGGCCAGTTCGACGCCGGGTCCACAACAACTGGCTCCAGCATCTTGCCGTTCACGCCGCCCTTGGCGTTGATCTCGTCGATGGTCATCAACGCCATGTCTTTGAGCGATGTTTCGGAGATCGCCATGGTGCCGGACAACGAATGCAGAATCCCGACCTTGATGGTCTCGGCGGCCTGGACGGTCCAGGTCATGCCCATCGCGGCAATGCTTGCCGAGAGTGTGAAAGCCTTGATCAAGCTACGACGCTTCATTGTGCGATCTCCATGAACTTATGAATTTTTTTGGTTGGCAGATGCGGACTACTGAAGGGTGTTTTGCAAAGGCTGTGCCCGGTCGGCGAAAGGCAGGGAAATGTCGGTTTAGAGCGGTTGCGCGGGTTGGCGGCGCACCACGAAGGGACGAGGGCGGGGCGGTGGTGCGAGGGTGTGCGTCATTGTGGTGCTGCCGCGTGGCGGCAGCGGTGATGCAGAGGGAGTCAGTTGGGGCCGGGAAATGAGTCGACGTATTGGATCTTGAAATCAGGGAAGGAATCGACGATCTGGATTTTGTAATCAGGGAAGCTGTCGACGGTTTTCCACTTGCCTGGCGAGTCCGGGAAAGAGTCGACCTGCTGCACCTTCAGATCCGGAAAGGAATCCACCACCTGCACCTTGTAGTCCGGGAAGCTGTCGACAAATTGGATCTTGCCGTAAATCTTCGAAACATCGACGGTGGTATCGGCCAATGCGGCACTGGAGCCGAGCACCAGCAACGACAGGAAAACAGATTTCAACATGAGGCTCATCCTGAGAGTCGTGAGACGCGCAGTGTAGGGAATGTTGAGCCCGGGTGGGAACGATGATGAGGACACATTCAACATCGCAGTGACTGACCCACCGCCATCGCGAGCAGGCTCGCTCCCACAATGGATGTGTGTCGGGCGCGGGATCTGCGGACGACGATAAACCCCTGTGGGAGCGAGCCTGCTCGCGAAGACGGCAGCCCATTCAACATCACAGTGACTGCCCCACTGTTATCGCGAGCAGGCTCGCTCCCACATTTTCTTGCGGTGTATTCAGGTTGGGACGACGTTATCCACTGCGCGGTTCACGGCCAGTTCCGCGAGCATGATGATTTGCTGGATGGCCATCGCCTTATGGCGTTGCGGGCCAATCAGGTCGCCGGCGAAATCGCTGGCCAGGACACTGGCGGAGGCCAGGGATTCACAGGCATGGACCAACAGGCTTTCGGTGTCGTTGTTTGGGGCGATCATGTACATGGTGCTGGGGCGGCGGGGTTTTTCGGTGAAGAGCTCCGGGGGATCGAGGTAATAGTCGAGGGCGCGTTTGATGGCTTCGCGGTCTCGGAGCAGGTCTTCGTCGCGAGATGTTTCGGGTTCGGGCGTGGTGGTGTCGATGGGTGGATCTGGAACAATTTTTTTATTCATGTGACTACCTTGGTTTCAAGTTGGAGCCACCAATTGCCGTTTCTCACGCGGCGAAGAGGGAGGCAGCTATGTGCAGGGTGAGAAACCGGGAAGCCAAGAAACCGGCCGGACCGAAGTCCGCCCACACACAGCCGCCATAACGCATTTGCAGGCAGCGGATAAGCTGACGGCAATTATGCTGATACGCGTACTGCGTGGCTATATTTCCCGGGTTCTCACGCCCGATCACTGATGTGCAGTGACAGCCCCCAGACTAGACAGCCCACGTCCGACGAACAACCTGAAAAAGTCGTGGGAAACGTCCGGTATTTTTGCGTCCGTATAAACACATCTAAACAACCCCAGAATCACCATCCCCTGTGGGAGCGAGCCTGCTCGCGAAAGCGGTGTGTCTGTCACATAGATGTTGGCTGTGCCGTCGTCTTCGCGAGCAGGCTCGCTCCCACAGGGTTCAGTGGTGTTCTTGTGAGCTTCAGCGACGGCGCATGAGGCCGATGAAGAACAGCCCGCCGATGGCTGCGGTGGCGACGCCAATGGGCAGGTCTTCCGGCGCGATCAGGGTGCGGGCGGCGACGTCGACCCAGACCAGGAACACGCTGCCCAGCAACACGCACGCCGGCAGCAATCGCCGATGCTCCGCCCCGACCAGACGCCGCGCAATATGCGGCACCATCAGCCCGACAAAGCCGATGGACCCGCTGATCGACACCAGCACCCCGGTCATCAGCGATGCAATCAAAAACACCCGCAAGCGCACGGTGCGTGCATTGAGCCCGAGGGTCACTGCGGTCTGCTCACCCGCCATCAACGCGTTCAACGGGCGGGCCATGCCCAGCAGCAACACCAACCCCAGCAACACGCTAACCGCCGGTACCGTGAGCAATTCCCAACGCGCCAACCCAAGCCCGCCGAGCATCCAGAACATTACTGCGGAACTGGCGCGGTGATCGCCCAGAAACAGCAGCAAATTGGCCATCGCCATCATCACGAAAGACACCGCCACACCGCACAGCAGCAGTCGATCACTGTCCAGCCGCCCGTTGCGATTGGCGATCATCAGCACCAGCAACATGCTGACCAACGCGCCGATAAACGCAGCAATCGGCAAGGTCAGCAGCCCGACAAACTCACCGACATGCAGCACCACAATCACCGCGCCAAGGGTGGCGCCGGAGGTCACACCAAGCAGGTGCGGATCAGCCAACGGATTGCGCGTCACCGCTTGCAGCACCGCACCGATCAACGCCAGCCCGGCGCCGACCAACGCGCCGAGCAACATGCGCGGCACGCGGATCAACCACACGATGTGTTCCTGCCCGGCGCTCCAGTTCATGTCACCAAGCCCAAACACCTTGTGCAGCAAAATCCGCCACACCACGTCCACCGGCACCCGCGCCGGGCCGAAGCCCAGCGACACCACGCACGACACCAGCAACAACGCGCCGAGGGTCAGCAGCAACAAGGCGTAACGACGGTTGATCATTCGCCGTGGAAACCTTTGGCCAGGGTTTCAACCGCCAGCACGTTGTCGATGCCCGGTGTGGCCTGCACGTAAGGAATGACGATAAAGCGCTGGTTCTTGATCGCGTCCACCGATTGCAGCGCCTTGTTGGTGAGCAGGAATTGTTCTTTCTGTTCGGCAGTGACTTCGCCGTAGTCGACGATCACGATCACCTGCGGATTGCGCTCGACCACGTTCTCCCAGTTGACCCGCGTCCAGCTCGCATCGACGTCATCGAGAATGTTGCGCCCGCCCGCGGCGTCGATCAGCGCTTGCGGCATGCCGAGGCGGCCGGAGGTCATGGCGCGGTCTTCGCCGCTGTCGTAAAGGAACACACGCGGCTTGTCCGCCGGCAGGTCCTGGCGGACCTCGTCGACTTGCGCCTGCATCTGCGCGATCAAAGCGTTGGCGGGGTCTTGCACGTCGAAGATTTTGCCGAGGTTGCGCAGGTCGTTGTAGGTGTCTTCCAGGCTGGCGGCGGGGCGTTTCATCACGAACGCGCAGGACTCGGTCAGCTCATAGACATTGATGCCCAGCGGTTGCAGGGTTTGCGGCGTCAGGTCGCCGCCCACGCGCATGCCGTAATCCCAACCAGCGAAGAAGAAATCGACGTTGGCGTTGAGCAGGGTTTCCACCGACGGGTACTTGGCGGCGAGCTCCGGCAAGCCGTCGAGGATGCTCTGCATTTCAGGGGTGACCGACTTCCAGCCGCTCACGCCGCTGTAACCGGCCATGCTCGGCTTGAGGCCGAGGGCGAGCATCATCTGGGTCATGTTGATGTCGTGGCTGACCGCGTGTTTCGGTGCTTGCTTGAAGGTGACTTCGCGATTGCAGCTTTGAATCGTCAGCGGGTAGTGAGTGGCCTCGGCCAATGCCTGGGCACTGCCCAGCAGAAGGGCGGCGCACAGCAGGGAACGCAACGTCATGGTTGGGTAATCCAGGTGATTCGTGGGTAGCCGTGCAGGGGGTGTTCGTCGATCAAGGCGTCGACGCCGAAGACGTTGCGCAGCAGCGGGGCGGTCAGGACTTCGTTGGGGGTGCCGCTGGCGACGATGCGGCCGTGGTTGATCACGTACAACCGATCGCAGAAAGCGGCGGCCAGGTTGAGGTCGTGGATGCTGGCGAGGGTGCCGATCTGCAGGCGTTTGACCAGTTGCAGCAGTTCCAGCTGATAGCGCGGGTCGAGGTGATTGGTCGGCTCGTCGAGGATCAGCAATTGCGGTTGTTGCGCCAGGGCGCGGGCGAGGATCACCCGCTGTTTTTCACCGCCCGAGAGGGTGGCGAAGGCGTGGTCTTCAAAGCCGTTGAGACCGACGGATTCCAGCGCTTGGGTCGCGAGGTATCGGTCTTCGAGGGTGTCGCCATCGAACAGGCCTTTGTGCGGCGTGCGGCCCATGGCGACCACTTCTTCTACGGTCAGGCCGAAGGCGTCGGGGAACTCTTGCAAGACCACGGCAATGCGTTGCGCGCACCAACGGGAGGATTGCTTCCAGACGTTGTGGTGATCGAGTTGGACCTCGCCGCTCTCGGGTTTGCTGAAGCGCCAGGCACAACGCAGCAGGCTGGTCTTGCCGCTGCCATTGGGGCCGATCAACCCGACGAACTCGCCGGCGGCCACGTGCAGCGAGGCATCACGCAGTTGGAACTGGTGGTGGCAATGGCCGTGGCCCAAGGGTGTCCAGGCGAGGTGTTTGAGGTTCAGCGAGGTCATGCAATTACTCGGAGATTTTGGGGTGTTGCTGATGGCCCCTTCGCGAGCAGGCTCGCTCCCACATTTGGTCTGTACGCAACAGAACCACTGTGGGAGCGAGCCTGCTCGCGAAAGGGCCTTTGGATCAGAACGGCATTTGCGTTACACAGTAACACTAAAAATGAGCGCGAGATAAGCGCGGGAAGTCTACAGGCCTCTCTAACCCGCGCATCTCGCCTGTTTCATGTTGAAGATGAGGCCGATTCAGTTTGTCGGCTAAAACGCGACAACAGCACGCGGTCCAGCACCCAGACCACCACCATGGAAGCTCCCACCAGCGGGAACATCACGCCCAGGGCGAGCATGATGACCGTCGCGGTTTTCCATTTCGGCAGGTCGTGACGCAGTGGCGGCACACCGAATTTGCCCTGTGGCCGACGCTTCCACCAGATCACCACACCACTGACGGCGCTGAGCAGAATCATCAGGCAAATCAGCAGGACGATGATCTGGTTGACCACGCCGAACATCTTGCCTTCATGCAGCATCACGCCGATTTCCGTAGCGCGGGCGACGGTGCCGTACTGTTCGAAGCGCACATCGGCAAGGACATCGCCGGTGTATTGATCGACATGCAGCGTGGCGTCGTTGCGCGGGTCGTCGGCGAACACGGCGATGGTGAACACACCGGTGGCGGTTTTCGGGAAGGTGATGCTGTAACCCGGCTCGACCTTGCGTTGCACGGCGATGTTCTGCACGTCTTGCAGGCTGATGGTCGGGGCGGCGGGGCTGGCCTGTGCGCCACCGTGAGCCATGTGTTCGGCGTGGTCGCCACCGGACATCGGCATCGGCGTGTTTTCCATCGCCCACGGTACGGTCTGTTGCGTGGCGGTGTTGAGGCTGCGGGCCTGTTCATCGGATTTGGGTACGTTGTCCCACATCGCGGCCGGGAACACATTCCAGACGCCTGCGTATTGTTGGCCCCAGAACCCGGTCCAGGTCATGCCGCTGAGCAGCATCACCAGCAGCAACGACGCGCCCCAGAACCCGGTGACCGCGTGCAGGTCACGCCACAGAACGCGACCACGACTGCTCAGGCGTGGCCACAAAATGCCTGCGGCCTGACCACGCGGCCACCACAGGAATACCCCGGACACCACCAGCACGATGCCCCAACCAGCGGCCATTTCGATCAGTCGATCACCGACGGTGCCGATCATCAGCTCGCCGTGAATCGCCCGCGCAATGGCTTGCAGGTTTTTCTTGGCATCTTGCTCGCCGAGGATGTCACCGTGGTACGGATCAATGAACACGTTGAGTTCGGTGTCGCCGTTGATCACGACGAATTGCGCACTGCGTTCGGCGTTGACCGGCGGCAGGTACTGTTTGATGGTTGCTTGTGGATAAGCCTCTTTCACCCGCTTGAGCAGGTCATCGGCGGACACGGTGTGGTGGCCGGCCGGGACGTTCATCAGGCTGCCGTACATCAACGGGTCGAGTTGCGGTTTGAACAGGTAAAGGGTGCCGGTCAGGGCCAGCATCACCATGAAGGGGGCCACGAACAGACCGGCATAGAAATGCCAGCGCCAGGCCAGGTTGTAGAAATTCACTTTGGGCTGTTTCATCACGTGTGCTCCGCTTTGGCTTGGGTCTTTTGTTGTTGTCTGGTGACTGCTGCGCAGTCATTCGCGAGCAGGCTCGCTCCCACATGGGTGAACCTGCTCGCGATGCTTTTAGAAGCTCATGTCCACCTTGGTCCAGAGCGTTCGCCCCGGTTCTTTAATGGCCTGCGGGTCATTGGCCGGGTAGCCAAAACCGGCGTTGCCGGCCAGGTTCAAATGCTCGGCGTAGGCCTTGCCGAACAGGTTGTCGACGCCGGTGCTGACCCTCCAGTGTTTGTCGATCCGGTAGGCACCGTTGAGCGAGAACACGCCGAAGCCCGGGGTCTTGTCGAAGTCTTTGCCGACGACGTTGCCCTTGTTCTGATCAATGCGGTTTTGCGCCGCGACCACTCGCCACAAGGCGCCGGCGCTCCAGTTGTCTTCGCTGTAGGTCAGGCCGAAACGCGCATCCAGTGGCGGCATTTGCGGCAGTGCGTTGCCATCGCTGCTGTTCTTGCCCCAGGCGTAGGCCAGGGTGGCGTTGGCCTTCCAGTTGGAGGTCAGTTTGTAGGCCGCACCGAGTTCGCCGCCCATGATTCGCGCGTCGATGTTCTGCGCCTGGGAGGTGGTGCCCATCGGGGTCGGGAGGTAGTTGAACAGGATGTAGTCGTGGACTTTGCCGACGTAACCCGAGGCCCAGGCGTCGAGGTCTTCGGTTTTGTATTGCAGGCCGAAGTCGAGCTGGGTGGTTTTTTCGGGCTTGATCGAGTCGAAGGCATTCACCGAGCCGGCGGGGCCGAGCTTGGGTGAAAACAGCTCCCAGTAATCCGGGAAACGCTCGGTGTGACCGATGCCGGCGTAGAGGGTGGTCGGGCTGTCAGCCAAGTCATGCTCATAACGGACGAAGCCGCTTGGCAGGGTGTCGGCGCGGGTGTCGTCGGCGGTCGGGTTGGGGCGGGTCATCATCCCCGAACCGGTGGTTTGCCGGTAATCCTTGGCCGAGGCGCGGTCCAGCCGCGCGCCGGTAATCAGCCGGTCGCGGTCGGCGGCGTACCAGGTCAGTTCGCCGAACGCGCCGTAGTTGTGGAAGTCAGCGTCTTCGGTATAAGGCAGGTTTTTGTAAGTGTCGATGCCCATACTGCCGCGTTGACGGTGTTCGCTGGTCTGCGCGTCGATGCCGCTGATCAACTGCACATCGGCCCAGCGCCAGGTGCCCTTGATCCGCGCGCCGACGGTGCGGCGGTCGACGTTGGAGGCCATCGGGCCGGACATCATTCCGGTGCCGGAAGGCGTGCGCAGGGTGTAGTTGTCCATCACGTGGTCGGCGTAGTTGTAGTAGATCTGCGCTTCGACCTTGTCCAGCACGTCGCCAATGTTCGACTTCTCGAAACGCAGGCCCAGGCTCTCGCGCTTGAATTGCGAACCGTCCATGCCGCGCCCGGCATAACGCGCTTCACCATCGCCCTTGCCGGCGGTCAATTCCAGCAGGGTGTCGGCGTCCGGGGTCCAACCGAGCATGACATCGCCGTTCCACTTGTCGTAGCGCGAGGGCACGGTGTCGTTGTTGCCATCGCGATAATCGTCGGCGTGGGCGGTGTTGCCGATCACTCGCACGTAGCCCAGTGGCCCGCCGGCAGCGGCGTCCAGCACTTTGTCGAAACGGCCGTTGGAGCCGCCCAGTACGCTGGCGTTCACCCGCGTGCCGAGTTCGCCGAAGCTTTCCGGTTCACGGTCGAACAGGATGGTCCCGGCGGAAGCTCCCGGTCCCCAGAGGACGGTTTGCGGACCTTTGATTACGGTGAGTTTGTCGTAGGTTTCCGGCGAGAGGTACGAGGTGGGCGCGTCCATCCGGCCGGGGCAGGCGCCCAACAACTGGCCGCCGTTGGTGAGGATGTTCATCCGCGAACCGAACATGCCGCGCAGCACCGGGTCGCCATTGGTGCCGCCGTTGCGCACGAGGGCGAAGCCGGGGATGGTTTTCAGGTAGTCGGCACCGTCGCTGGCCGGCACGGGTTGGCGCGGGTCCTTGGGGTTGGTGACAATGGTCAGCGGCGAGCTGGGGGCAATCGCGGTGATCACCGTCGGGCTCAGTTCTTCGTTGTGGCCAGCGTGTTCATCGGCCAGCGCCATGGGTGTAAGTAGAGCGCCACAAAGGAATGCGGTGGCGTGCCTGAAACGAACACTGGCGTCGTTCAGGGCAAAAGAAGCTTGGGCAGTGCTCAAGCGTGAGTCAGCAGAAAACCTGGACATGACAATTTCCATCGAACGGCATAAACGACACGGCCGACAGCCAAGGCAATTTCCTTGTCAGAGCGAGTTTTTGTGGCGAGCGAGCTCCCTTGCCACAAAACCTCGCTCCCACAGGTTTGCCTGGCTGGCTTCTAAACCGTGTGAGATCAGAGGTGGGTGTTTACGCGACGATGGGCGGGGCGCGGGTTCGGGCGCCGGGGAAGACGGTTTGCCGGGCGTGGCCCAGGCGGGGGGACGGGGTAGTGAAGGTGTTGGCGGGCGGGGTATTGAAGGCGGTGAATGAAACTCCGCCGGTCAGCGCCGGGCAGTTGAACAGCAGGCTGCAATAGCCGCATTTTTCCCAGATCGCGTGGTGCGACGGGGTGGGCGGGCAGTGCTCGGCAGCGGGTTGCGCGCCGTGGTCGGCGTGCTCCATTGCCGACATATCCATGCTCATGTCCATCGACATGTTCATGGTCATTGCAGAGGCGCGCTGATCCATCGGCATCGACTGAGAAATCAGCGGACCGATAAAGATCATCAGCATGGCGAACAGGCTGATCCAGCTGCCGCGCGTCAGGCTCAATGACTGACGACGGTGTGCGGATGACCTGGCGCTAAGCGGGCGCATGGCGGATTCTGCTCTGCCGGTTACTGGGCGTGAGCGTGCATCTGCATGTCTTCAGGCGGCTTCTTCTGCACCGAAACTTCGACCGTGACGTCACCGGCCTTCTCGAAATGCATCGTCAGCGGAAAGCGTTTGCCGTCGCTCAACAGGCTGCGGTCTTTCAGGTTGACCAGCATCACGTGATAGGCCATCGGCGCAAACGTGACGTTGCCGCCCGCCGGAACATCGACGCTAGGCACCTGTTGCATCTTCATCAGATCGCCTTGCATCACGTGTTCGTGCAACTGCGCCTCGCCTGCAATCGGCGAATCGACACTGACCAGGCGATCAGCGGTTTTTCCGCTGTTTTGAATCACGAAATAGGCAGCAACGGTTGGCGCGTTGGGCGGCAACTCCTGCGACCACGGGTGAGCGATCTCCAGCTCGCCGACTTTGTATTCGTGAGCATTGGCAAAGCAGGCAGGCAGCAGCAGCGCGGCCAGAACGATAAGTTTGTTCAACATGGCAGTTCTCCAGAGCGATTCAAAACGCAGGTCAATTGCGAGAAGGAATCACACCAGAGGGGAAGCGCGGGGATTGAGACTGGGCCATTGCTGGCGCGGTGTGGGGATATCGAGTGTGACGGCGGGCAGGCTTCGATTGGCCTCGAACTGCGCGAAGTACAGCTGCGGCTCATGCCCTGGCAGCGCCACGACAGGCGCTGCGCCCGAGCAACACCAGCAATGCTGCATGTTGGAATGTTCGTCGCCTTGCGGTGCTTTCTGCCCAAGATCGCCCAGGGAAATCGCCACCATCTTGGTGCCGCTGGACGTGCAGAAACTGCCCCACAACAATTGCTCGGCAGGCGATTTCGCCGACTGCGCCATCGCATTGCTCATCGGCATGGCGAGCATGTTGAACAGCACTGCGAAGCAGGCGATCCAGGCAATTGCAAGCCGATGTCGGGACATGAGGAAATCCGTTTGGGTGGGCGATCAAGCGCGGCTATTTAGCCTGATCAGGGCCGATAAGTAAAAAAGCGGCGTGCGGTTTGGTGTCGCAGTGCACTCAGAGTGCACTGGCATGCAAGCGCAGGCCCAAAGCTTTCATAACCTTCATGATAGTCACGAATTCCGGATTGCCAGTGCTACCGAGCGCTTTGTATAAACTTTCACGACCCAGGCCTGCATCCCGGGCAATTTGTGTCATGCCCTTTGCTCGGGCTATGTCATTGAGGGCGGCACGTATCAGTAATCCGTCTCCAGCATCCTCTTCAAAGCATGCATCCAGGTAGGCAGCCATTTCTTCCGGTGTCTTGAGAAACTCGGCGGCATCGAAGCGGGTGAATTGCTCGGCCATGACTTACTCCTCATTACCGATGTTTTGCGCCATTTGAAGGGCGCGTTTGATGTCTCGTTTTTGAGTGGACTTATCTCCACCCATCAACAGCAAATAAACCACTTCACCTCGACGGGTGAAGTACATCCTGTAGCCGGGACCGTAATGAACACGCATTTCATAAACAGCTCCGCCTACGGATTCGCAATCTCCAAAATTTCCATGCTCGGCAGCCCGGAGCCTGGCAATGATGCGAGCTTTGCCAATGATGTCTCTCAGTGAGTCGAGCCAATCGGCAAAAGTACGGGATCGTTCGAAGTCGATCATGATCGATCGTATTCCTTGGGATACAAGTTGGCAAGATACACTTTCCTCGGGCCGAGTTCAGCCGGCCCTCGAGATGCAGGGTTAGTGTGCTTGTTAAGATCTGAGGACCCGGACTATAGGGATGAAGCCATAGAGTGAATAGCCGGCTCCGTCCGAGAGTGTTGCCGGCAAAATCGCGATGTTAAGCAGTTATCAGGAATGGTCCGACATCGAAAGAGTAGCCAGTACTTCACCCACCATCCCAAATTCCCGATCAACCCCCGGCAACACCGGCCGCTTCAACACAATCACCGGCACCCCACGCTCCCGCGCCACTTCCAGCTTCGGCTCGGTCGCGGTGCTGCCGCTGTTCTTGCTGATCAGCACATCAATCTGCCGACGCTCAAACAGCTCGCGTTCATCCTTGATCACAAACGGTCCGCGTGCGCCGATAACTTCGCAGCGGTCGTTGTCGGGGTAAACGTCCAGCGCGCGCAGGGTCCAGAATTGCTCCGGCGGGATTTCGTGCAGGTGCTGCAAGGGTTCGCGGCCGAGGGTGAACAAGGGGCGGTGGAAGGGTTTCAGGGCTTCGATCAGTTCGGCCCAGTCGGCGACTTCGCGCCAGTCATCTCCCGCCTGAGGTTGCCACGCCGGACGGCGCAGCGCCCAGCAGGCAATGCCGGTCAACTGCGCGGCAGTGGCGGCGTTCTGGCTGATTTGTGCGGCGTAGGGATGGGTCGCGTCCAGCAGCAGGTCGATGCCTTCGTCGCGAATGAATTGCGCCAGACCTTCCGCGCCGCCATAGCCGCCGACGCGCACCTGACAGGTCAGGTCCGTCGGCACCCGACCCACCCCGGCCAGGCTGTAAATGTGTTCAGGGCCAAGGGTGCGAGCGATGGCCAGCGCTTCCGTCACGCCGCCGAGCAGCAAAATGCGCTTCATTGAAAAGCTCCCGCATGGCCGACAATCCCGCCCTGACGATCAATCGCAAACACTTCAACCTGAACCTGCGCCGGCACCACGCTGCGAGCGAAATCCAGCGCGTGTTGGCACACCGCGTCACCGAGGGCGATGCCCGCAGCGGCCGCCATCGCCAAGGCTTGCTGGCTGGTATTGGCTTCGCGAATGGCCTGTTGCAGCGCTTCATCAGCGCCGACCGCCGCGGCCCATTCCGCCAGTTGCGGCAGGTCGATACTGGAGTGTCGGCTGTGCAAGTCCATGTGCCCGGCCGCCAATTTGCTGATCTTGCCGAAGCCGCCGCACAGGCTGAGTTTATCCACAGGCACTTTGCGCAGGTGTTTGAGCACGGCCCCGACGAAGTCGCCCATTTCGATCAGGGCGATTTCCGGCAAGTCGTAGACCCGGCGCATGGTGTCTTCACTGGCGTTGCCGGTGCACGCGGCGATGTGCAGGTAGCCGTTGGTTTTGGCGACATCGATGCCTTGGTGGATCGAGGCGATATACGCCGCACAGGAGAACGGCCGGACGATTCCGCTGGTGCCGAGGATCGACAGTCCACCGAGAATCCCCAGGCGCGGGTTCATGGTTTTCAGCGCCAGGGCTTCGCCGTCCTCGACGTTGACGGTGACCTCGAAGCCGCCGCGGTAGCCAAGTTCTTTGGCCAGCAAGGTCAGGTGGTCGGTGATCATTTTGCGCGGCACCGGGTTGATCGCCGGTTCGCCGACGGCCAGTACCAATCCGGGGCGCGTCACCGTGCCGACACCGCGCCCCGCCTTGAAATGAATGCCCGGCTCGGTGCTCAGGCGCACGTGCGTGTACAGCAGGGCGCCGTGGGTCACGTCGGGGTCGTCGCCCGCATCTTTGATGGTTCCGGCTTCGGCGCCGTCGTCAGTCAGGCGACAAAATTCAAGGCGCATCTGCACGTGCTTGCCCTTGGGCAACACGATCTCGACCGCGTCAGCACCCAGGCCGCCCAACAACAGCCGCGCTGCGGCCAGACTGGTCGCGGTGGCGCAGCTGCCGGTGGTCAGGCCGCTGCGCAGCGGGGCGGGTTGTTCGGCGGTTTCGTCACGCATCGCAGGGCTTCGTCACGTCCAGCAAGGTAATCGGCAGCGCTTGGCGCCAGGTGTCGAATTCGCCCAACGGCTGCGCCTGGGCAATGTGGATGCGGGTCAGCTCGCCGCCATGTCGTTCGCGCCAGGCCATCAGGGTCATTTCACTTTGCAGGGTGACGGCGTTGGCAATCAATCGGCCGCCGGGTTTGAGCTGCGCCCAACAAGTGTCGAGCACGCCTTCGCGGGTGACACCGCCGCCGATGAAAATCGCATCCGGGCGTTCGAGCCCGGCCAGGGCCTGTGGTGCGTTGCCGCGAATCAGTTGCAGGCCGGGAACGCCGAGAGCGTCGCGGTTGTGTTCGATCAGCAGCTGCCGACCTTCATCGGCTTCGATGGCCAGCGCGCGGCACGTCGGGTGCGCGCGCATCCATTCGATGCCAATCGAGCCACTGCCGGCGCCGACGTCCCACAGCAGTTCACCCGGCACCGGCGCGAGGCGCGCGAGGGTGATGGCGCGCACGTCGCGTTTGGTCAGTTGGCCGTCGTGCTTGAAGGCCGAGTCCGGCAGCCCGGCCAGTCGCGAAAGGCGTGGCGTGTTCGGCTCGACGAGGCACTCGATGGCGATCAGGTTCAGGTCGGCGATCTGCGGATCATGCCAGTCGTTGGCAACGCCATCGATACGCCGTTCGGCTGCACCGCCCAGATGTTCCAGCACGGTGAGCCGGCTCGGCCCGAAACCGCGCTCGCGCAGCAGTGCGGCAATCGCCGCCGGGCTTTGACCGTCGTTGCTCAGCACCAGCAAACGCACGCCACTGAACAACTGCGCATTGAGGGCGGCGAGCGGCCGGGCAACCACGGACAGCGTCACCACCTCCTGCAACGGCCAGCCCATTCGTGCGGCGGCCAGCGAACAGGAGGAGGGCGCCGGCAGGATCTGCATTTCTTCGGCGGATACCTGGCGTGCAAGGCTGGCGCCGACGCCGAAGAACATCGGATCGCCGCTGGCCAGCACGCACACCGGTTCACCGCGACGGGCCAACAGCGGCTCAAGGGAAAATGGACTCGGCCACAACTGCCGTTCGCCACGGATGCACACCGGCAGCAAATCCAGTTGCCGCTGACCGCCCATAATCCGCGAAGCGCGCAGCAGGGCATGCCGGGCGTTTCTGCCCAGGCCCTTGAAGCCGTCTTCACCGATTCCCACTACTGTCAGCCAGGGTGACATCTGCAGTCCTTAAAAATAGTCCTCAATCGGACGGTTCCGACGGGCAGGCTTTTCATGCCGCCTGACAAAGCAGGCATAATACCGCGCCTTCGCCCGCGAAGCGCCTTTCCCACACAGCCGGTCGCCCCCTTGAACGAACGTCCGATGTCCACTGCCTTACGCCCCTCGGCTTGCCCGGGGTTGCTGCGTATTGTTCAGGCACTGGATGGCGGCATCTGCCGGATCAAGTTGAATGGCGGTTCGATCAGCGCCGATCAGGCCGACGCGGTGGCGCAGGCTGCCGAACGCTATGCCGGGGGCGTGATCGAGGCGACCAACCGCGCCAACCTGCAAATTCGCGGGATCGGCGGTGAACACGCCGCCTTGATCGACAGCCTGATGGCGGCCGGGCTCGGCCCGAGCAGCGCCGCTGGCGATGATGTGCGCAACCTGATGCTCAGCCCGAGCGCCGGGATCGACCAGCACCTGTTGATCGACACGCGCCCGTTGGCCGGGCAGATACTCGCCACGCTGCAAAACGATGCCCGCATGCACGACCTCAGCGCCAAATTTGCCGTGCAACTGGATGGCGGCGAAGCCTTGGCGATGCTCGAACATCCCCATGACTTGTGGCTTTCAGCGGTTGAGCGTGATGGCGAACAACGGTGGGCCTTCGGTCTGGCCGGGTGCCCGACAGACTTTCCCGCCGGTTCGGTGGCGCAGGATCAGGGGCATGCGCTGGTCGTTGCGGTGCTGGAATTGTTTCTTGAAGGGGCACGTCCCGAGCAGACACGCATGCGCCATCTGCTCGCTGAATGTTCACTCGACGCGTTTCTTGCTCGGCTGGCCGAGCGAGTGTCGCTGAAAGCCGCCGAGGGTTGGCAACGCATCGCAGGACCTGACTTCTTGCACATCGGCGCGCATCCGCAGCGTGACGCCGAGCGCGTGTACATCGGCGCAGTGCCGCCGCTGGGGCGTCTCGATCCCGCGATGCTGCGCGGTGTTGCACAACTGGCTCGGGAACACGGCAACGCCAGCCTGCGTTTCACACCGTGGCAAAGCCTGTTGCTGCCCGGTGTTCATACCGAATATGCAGCTCAAGTTATCCACAGCCTCGAACAACTCGGCCTGCGCTGCTCGGCCGACGACGCCTTGGCCCAGCTGATCGCCTGCACCGGATCGACCGGTTGCGGCAAAGGCCTGGCCGACACCAAGGGCGATGCCCGGCAACTGGCCGCGCTGCTGCAACGCCAAGGGCAGGCGCTGAACGTTCACCTGTCGGGTTGCTCGCGTTCCTGCGCCGCTGCGCACATCGCGCCGATTACCTTGCTGGCAGTTTCTGCCGGTCATTACGACCTCTATTTTCGCGATGCAGCACAGCCCGGTTTCGGCGCGCTGCACGCACGCAATCTTACTATTGAAGCGGTCGCAGCCTTGCTCGACGACCGCTCACGGAGCCCCCTGGATGCTTGATTACATACGCGACGGTCAGGAGATCTATCGCAACTCCTTCGCGATCATTCGCGCCGAGGCCAACCTGGCACGAATCCCCGCCGATCTGGAGAAACTCGCGGTGCGCGTGATTCACGCCTGCGGCATGGTCGATGCCATCGACGGCTTGCAGTTTTCCGAAGGCGCGGGCAAGGCCGGGCGCGATGCGCTGGCGGCCGGTGCGCCGATTCTGTGCGACGCGCGGATGGTCAGCGAAGGCGTGACCCGCGCGCGACTGCCAGCGAACAATCAGGTGATTTGCACCCTGCGCGACGACAGCGTTCCGGACCTGGCCCGAGAGTTGGGCAACACCCGCTCCGCCGCGGCTCTGGAGCTGTGGCGCCCGCACCTGGAAGGCAGCGTGGTGGTGATCGGCAACGCGCCGACCGCACTGTTTTACCTGCTGGAAATGCTCGATGCCGGTGCGCCGAAACCTGCCCTGATCCTCGGCTTCCCGGTGGGCTTCGTCGGTGCCGCCGAATCCAAGGCCGCACTCGCCGCCGACAGTCGCGGTGTGCCGTTTGTGATCATGCAAGGCCGGCTGGGCGGTAGCGCCATGGCCGCCGCCGCCGTCAACGCCCTCGCCACGGAGATCGAATGATGCAGCAACCTGGACGCTTGATCGGCCTGGGCGTCGGCCCCGGTGATCCGGAACTGATTACCGTCAAAGCCCTGCGCCTGTTGCGCGAATCGCCAGTGGTGGCGTACTTCGTCGCCAAGGGTAAAAAGGGCAACGCCTTCGGCATCATCGAGGCGCATTTGCAGGACGCGCAAACGCTGCTGCCGCTGGTGTACCCGGTGACGACCGAAGCGCTGCCGGCCCCGCTGTCGTACGAGCAAGTGATCAGCGATTTCTACGATGCAGCCGGCGAAGAACTCGCGGCGCATCTGGACGCGGGCCGTGACGTGGCGGTGATCTGCGAGGGTGATCCGTTCTTCTACGGCTCTTACATGTACCTGCATGATCGGCTGGCGGAACGCTATGAAGCCGAAGTCGTGCCGGGCGTGTGCTCGATGCTCGGCGGCGCTTCGGTGCTGGGCGCGCCGCTGGTGTACCGCAATCAGAGTCTGTCGGTGCTGTCCGGCGTGCTGCCTCACGACGAGCTTAAGCGTCGGCTGGCCGATGCCGATGCGGCGGTGATCATGAAGCTGGGGCGTAACTTCCCCAAAGTGCGTCAGGTGCTCGAAGAACTCGGCCTGGCGGAGCGCGCGCTGTACGTTGAGCGCGCGACCATGGCCAATCAGAAAATCGTCCCGCTGGATCAGGTCGAGCCGATGTCCTCGCCATACTTCTCGCTGATCATCGTTCCCGGCGAAAGGTGGCAAGGCTGATGGCCCGTCCAGTTCCGGCAATTGTCATCCTCGGTAACGGCAGCCTCGCGACGGCGCGCAAAATTCAGCAGGTTTACCCCGGCGCATTGATCCATGGCCTGGCTGAACGGGTAGAAGGCGCGGACCGTGTGTATCACGAGTTCGGCGCAACCATGCGTGAGTTTTATCAACAGGACACGCCGATCATCGCGCTGTGTGCGGCCGGCATCGTCATTCGCACGCTGGCGCCGTTGTTGCTGGAAAAAGGCGCCGAGCCGCCGGTGCTGGCCGTGGCCGAAGACGGCAGCGCCGTGGTGCCGCTGCTCGGCGGGCTGGGTGGTGTGAACGTCATGGCGCGGGAGATTGCCGCCGGTCTTGAGATCTCAGCGGCGATTACCACCAGCGGTGAATTGCGCTTTGGCACTTGCCTGCTCAATCCGCCGAATGGTTACGCGCTCGGTAATCTGGAACTGGGTAAACGCTTTGTCTCGGATTTGCTCGCCGGCCAGAGCGTGCGCATCGAAGGGGCTGCACCGTGGCTGGCGCAAGCACAGTTGCCGGAAGATCCCCAGGCGCAGTTGTCGATTCACGTCGGCAGTGCTGAACGCATGCCAGCGGCCAACGAGTTGCTGATCTACCCGCGCAGCGTGCTGGTGGCGGTGAGCGCCGATGTGGCGGACCTGCCGAAGGCGATTCGCGCGGCGTTGCATCAGGCCAACATCGCCGTGCAATCGCTGGCGTGCCTGTTGGCTAGCGATCTGCACATGGCGAACCCGGCCTTGCGCGAAGCGGCGCTTGAGCTGGGCGTGCCGCTGCGGTTTGCAGGGGATTGCGGCGACGTCAGCGAACTGGCCCGCCGCAGCGTGCCGGACGCTACCGTCGTTTCGGCGGACGCAGGTATTGCCATTGCCGTGGCCAGTCAGCCGTTGGACCTTGCCCGGATCGGTCGTGCGCGTGGTCGCCTGGCGGTGATCGGCCTGGGCCCGGGTGCTGCCGAACTGATGGTGCCGGCCGTCAAGGCTGAGCTGGCGCGCGCCAATGATGTGCTCGGTTACGAGACCTACGTGCGCATGGCCGGGCCGTTTCGCGACGATCAGGTGCTGCACTGCACCGATAACCGTGAGGAAATGCAGCGCGCTCGCCATGCGTTCGAACTGGCAGCCCAAGGGCGCTCGGTGGTGGTCGTGTCTTCCGGCGATCCCGGCGTGTTCGCCATGGCAGCCGCGGTGCTCGAAGCGTTGCACGAATCGACTGAGCCGAGCTGGCACAACGTTGATCTGGAGATTCTGCCAGGCGTTTCAGCTTCGCTTGCCACCGCGGCTCAGGCCGGTGCGCCGTTGGGCCACGACTTCTGCGTGATGTCCCTGTCGGACAACCTCAAGCCTTGGGCAATCATCGAGAAGCGCCTGGACCTGGCGTCTCAGGCTGACCTGGCGCTGGCGTTCTACAACCCGATCTCGCGTTCGCGTCCGTGGCAGTTGGGGCGGGCACTGGAGATTGTCGCGCAACACCGCACGGCAGAAACGCCCGTGGTGTTGGGGCGGGACATTGGTCGCCCGGGCCAGACCTTGCGTGTCACCACGCTGGGGCAGTTGACCCCGGATCAGGTGGACATGCGCACCATGGTGCTGATCGGCTCTTCTACAACCTGTGTGTTCCCGCGTGCCGAGGGTGGTGAGTGGGTGTATACGCCGCGCTGGTACGGCGACAAGCCCGCCAGTTGAGTCATGACGCCCCTTCGGGGGCGTTTTTATTTGATCTTTTTTATGTCTGGCGCTTTCTCAAGGCAAATCGTTTCATCACCTGACCACGCAGCGTGACCGCCATAAGCGCCCTCTTCGTGTCGAGTTCGTCTCTGTTCAATTTAAGAAAGGCACGTTGCTGAACAAGTGTTGCTGTTTGTTTTTCCCAGGGCCAAAACAAAAAGCTGCTTCTTTTGGTATCTGCGACCAACTCAAGATTAAAGATGGCCATGTGAAGGTTCCCCTTTGAGTCGTAACGGGATGGGGCTACCTGAAAACGATGGCCTTTAAGGCTTTCTTCATCCAGTGAAAGCAGGGCGGGTTTATCGGGCTTCAACGCATCCAGGGTGTCAATCATGGCCTTGCCTTGCCTGGGATTCATGGTGTGTGCGCTCTGCACCAGAACATCGGCAATGCTCCCCGAAACCGTAGTGCGTGTGCGTGTTGTGATGGCGCCTTCATGGAGCGACCAGCCAAAAAATATCAATGTGCGAACGTATTCATCCAGCCAGAGTTGTGAATTGGCGAAGCGATTATGACCGAGGTCGGCCGACCGGGTTGCGAGTTGCGTGCAATCGGTCAAATCATCGAAATCTTGCAAAGACAGTTCGTCAATGCACGAGATAAGGTTATGGCTTGTTACCACTCCGGCAGTTGTTTCAATACTCATGGCTAGTTCCTTTGTTATGTAGCGCGTGTGCCGCGAATATTGCGGTGTTCGCGCAGATTACAGTTCGTCAGGCAAAGTGCTAATGATGAGTTTGCTTGTATTTGTTTCTGATACATATGTGGAATTCAATTGCGGTTTGTTGGCTGGGGAAGGGTGCGTTAGATTCGGTCTGTGCCCGCATTGGGCAGTTGATTAAACAAGGAAGTGTTGAATATGGATAAGATGGAAAGTGTGTTGAGTATTGATGAAAGCATTGCTTTGGTAAAAGCGCGTATCAGTAAGCGGTCATCCATGCCGGTTGCTGTTTCACGGGTGAAGAGATTTGCGGTAACAGCCCCTTCCAGCCCGACCAAAGAACTGGATGCAGTGGTGTTGGCCGATACACTCGTGGGCTATGGCGCCAATATTTCTCTGGAAAACATGGCCATTATCGAAAACCTGATCAAGTTTGCAAAACTGGAGGCCAGTTTCGAAGTTCCAGGCAATAACCCGCGAGCCTGGTATCTCGCTTTTCTTCAGTGTATGGATGACGTGGGGTGTTTTGTCGCGGACGCGGGGTACACCGCCTATCAGAAGAGCGCTCGTCAACTGACGATGGATAACATTGTCACCGATATCATCAAGGCTGGCGTCGATGCAGCGAAGGCAGCGATTCCTGGTGCTGCGGCGCTCAGTGCGATAGTCGACTCGACGTTGGTTGCGTTGAAGAAAGAACCTGAAGCAATCAATTTGTTTAATCGTGAAGTCACTAAAGACAAAGGCGTCAGGTTGGCGGTAATGCCCTGCGATCAGTTGGCAAACGGTATTATTCTGACTTCGATGTCATCGATTGATAGCGTCGGTGGTCAACAGGAAACCGGGCTTGTTTTTTTCGACTGGAAAACATCGGGGCGCGATATTTTTCGCGGCAGTTCTTACATTACTTTTAATCCACTTCGTTATGCGGCAGTCAAGGATGAGCTGGAAGAGTATCTTGGTCAACATTATAAGGCGGTGCTGAGTAAAAGGTTTCAACGGCGCAAGAGCGCCATTCAGTAAGTTTCTCGGGCCAGTGATGCAATGTCATTGGCCTTTTAGTCGTCGAGGGGTTTGATTTTTAATCATTGTTAGTCTTTTTACAGGGAGGTGTGTCTGTGCGTGAGCAAGAAGCTCGCCGTGCGAACGGTTACGTCAGTTTTATTGATCTTTTCAAGTTGTCTGATCTTGAACTGGCATTACACGAGTACAAAGGCACTGATGAATACGACGCGGCATTTCGGTATTACTTCGGTTGTATTGGATTGCTCGATTTACCGCGAATGCGTGTGCCGCTTGGATTGCTGCTCCAGGCACTTGGGTCTTTTGTAGAACCCTCCAGGCGACGCCGGCGTTCTGCGGAAGTGACGGTGCTGGCGGAACCCGGTGAAGGACAGTCCCCCACGCTGACAGACATTCACAACCGGGTTGAAGCTTTTCAGACGCGGTTGTCCAGCAGTGTTGAGCAGCTAAGGGTTACCGCCACCGAAGTGCCGAAAAACCTGCACTTTGTATGGCTTGGCGGCGGCATCGGGGATATCCAGCGCGATTACATCAATGTCTGGAAGCAAGCCCTCGCGGGGGAGGGCTATCACCTCAAACTCTGGTACGACAGCGACGCGTTGCTGGCCTACGAAACCAACCGGATCGTGGTCGAGGCCGCCAAGGCTGATGCGATGATCAACGGTGGAGCGACCAGCCAGACAGCGTTTGAACTGGGTGACAAGTACGAAGAGCGGGCCATTGTCCTCAAGCAACAGATGAGCGCGCATATCACCCGCGCGGTAAAACGCGGTGAATCAGCTGACGGCGCACGCATTGATCTTCTGGTCCGCGCTTATGGGCAGAACGAAGCGCACTTGAAGGCCTTGAAGGTCAAAAACAACGAAAGCCTTTCGGCGCTGGCCGAGGGCGCTCTTGAACTTCGTGACCTGGCAAACAATGGTGCGCAGCTACGTTTGCAGGCCATTTATGAACGAGAAATCAGCCTGCGCGGCAACTTTGCCGCCGCCTCCGATGTGGTGCGCGTCGAAGCCTTGATCGCTGAAGGGGGAAGTTACGCGGATGTCGATAACCTGCCGCCTCTTCTGGACGTGATGGGTGAGGTGGACATCAGCCAGTTTGGCGCGGATGCACGCCTGGGCGTGCTGCAATTGTTGCTTGATCACAATCCGGAATGGATGCCGGGCCGCCAGGCGCTTCGCAGCAAATACACAAACTATTTTGAGGTCATCCCCCAGGAACATCGTCCGGCGCTGGAACGATTTGCCCAAAGTCGTCCAGCATTGAAAAGTGTGTTCCGCCCACCTGTCGAGCGCCTCGTTCGTCCGGCCGGACTGCGCGCTGTCGCCGAGCAAAGCAGTTTGAGTAATGCATTCCTGATGGCGCATCCCGGCTCGGCAATGCTGAGTGCAGTCATCGAACGTTTCAGGCTCAACTACGAAATGGTCGATGCCACGGCTCGGTTGGCCATGCAGAGAAAGGTCGCCTTGATCGATGCTGAAGCGATGATCAATCTTGCGCGGGAGGTCATCGAGAAAAAATTCGGTCCTTTGCAAGAACTGCCAATGGAAGAAGACCTGGCGCTCAATTTTCTGGTGGAAGCAGCCGCCAACTATTACAGCGATGGTATTCGCCCACAGAGCGAAGTGACGATCTACCTGACCGGACCTGCGGCGATGCGTGACGCGATAGATGCCTACGTCCGAATGCACTTCACCCCGCAGGCGGCTGACAACTGGCGAGAGGATGTCGCTATTGCTCCCATCGCGACCGTCAACCGGTCGACTGAAGAGGAGCTGGATCACTCCTGGAAAGAAAACGCGAGTGACACCTCCCAATGGTTGGCCAGTGAGCAAAAGCGCTGGCAGGAAGGGAAGTTCAAAAACCGCTTCAAGGGTGACATGGGGGCGTTGCTGAAGTACCAGGCCATTGATTTCGAGGAAGGCTGGCCGGTCATCGAAGGGCGTCATGTGTTGTCGACCGATTTGTTGCAACACTTGGCTGATGAACTCGGTGAGCCGTTTCTGCAGGCGATGAATGACCAGCTCAGCGATACGGTGACGTTTGAAAGGGCCGTGCCGTTGAGCTTTGATGACAGGCAATCGATCAGCGCCCAGGACGCTAAAACGCTGCCTCCTGCCTCGCTGAGCGACACGATGAGCCAACATCTGTCAGTCGATGAAATCTTGAGCGCAATCGCCAATGGCTCGTTCTCGACGACGCAATTGAGCCCCTCTCAGCGTCTGTTGCTCGGTGCTTTGCTGGGAGCCAAGGCCCTGGATAACCGCAGCTTCGAGGCGCTGAGTATCGAGCTGGATAACCTGGTCAATACGCTTCGCGATCTGGGTGTTTCGGGGCGTTATGCGGCTATTGAACGTCAGCTCTTCAAACACAATGCGCCGGCCTTCGTGGCAGGAATGAACAGCGCGCCCGATGAACCGCCAGCGTTCTCCGAGCATGCACTGGATCTCAAGACCAATGCCCTCGCGCAACCTCTGACCTTGCGTCAATGGGGGCAGCACGTCGCCCGAATCCAACAGGTCGCCAAGCTTGAGTACCGTGACCGGGTTGTCGAGCGAGTGGGTATTGTTCTGGACAGCTTCCATGCGGGTACGACGAAGCTGGTGCCACAGGATTTGCTTCTACAGGGGGCTGGCGAGCGGGTGGGGGGGCGCTGTTATCCGCTGGCACTGGCGATGGCCGCGGCGTTGGTACACGGTCCTGCTGCCGCCAATACTTTGCGGGAGCGCTTCTACCTCGGGGTTATTGACCCCGAGGAAAATGACTCCGCGGTGTTCCTGCACGCGGTGGAGGAGATGTGCGGCGTGCAGCTTAACGAAATGGGCACCGCCCTTGCGCGCTCTGATGTGGCGCAGGTGGTGGCGGCACTGGAAGCCAGGACGGCCACCAGTACCTTGATGCTCAACTCCAACAACCACTCGATGCTGGTGGCGAAAACCTTTGTCGGCGAGCGCGGCCTCTATCACTTCTACGATCCGAACTTCGGTGTGTTCGAATTTGAGCAACCGCTGCTGTTTCGCGAAGCGTTGGAGCAGTTCTTCCTGCACCATGAAATGGCCAAACAGTACGCCGCTTATGGCGACGCGATCCGGCCGGCATTTGACCTGATCGAACTGGACGGTGCTCGTCTGTCCGCGACGGTGTTGCCTTCGGGGATTCGTGTCTCCGAGCTGCTGCAACCCGGCCCCTTGAAGGAGCAGTCATTGCCCGTGGTACGCCAGCGTCTGGCCAGTGCTCACGGCGAATCGCTGATGAGCAATCCACGGCTGGGCAGCAGCCTGCTGGAACTCGACAGCTATGGGTGGAGCCAGCAGATTCGCGAGGCAACTATCGATCTACTGGAAAAAAACCAGCTGTCGCATGAGTTTGTCCCGTTGTTCGAGACACTGGAGGTGACCCCGGTCGGTGAGTATCGCCTGAGCCTTATCGATCCCCAGAAGCCTGAGCACCTGGTGCAAGTCATCACCAATGATCAGCGCTTCCTGCGCATCAAGACGTATCTGTCAGAGCAATTCTCTGCGCTGGCGGCAAAACCCCGGATGCCGGTCAACGAGCCGGATCCGACGGGCGCGGGCAGCGTTCATACCTTGAACGCGGGGTTCACCCTCCAGGCGTTGATGAACGCGTTGCGCAATCAGGAAGGTGCCGGGAGACCCCTGACGATGGCTGTTCGGCTGCACGCCTACGTCAATTACGCACAGCTGGTGCATGGCAACGTGGTCGATGTGCTGGGGCTGGTCAAACTGGTGCGCCAGGCGCTGGCTGAAGAGAAGGTGATCGCTCAAACCTGTGCGCCGGTGGTGACCGAAGCATTGGGGCATGTCGCCAATGAAGGCGTGGGTACGATCCTGGGCCTGGCCAACGCAGGATTCGATATCTACCAGTTGTCCACGGCCGACAACGACGTTGAGCGCGCGCAGTACGGTACTCAACTGGCATTCGATTCCGCCAGCGTGCTGCTGGCGGGGGCCGGAATCGGTGCCGGTGTAGTGGGGGCGAGCACAGCGGCCGCGGTGCTGGGTGGTGCCGGTGTGATTCTGGGCGGCCTGGCGATTGGCGCGGCGGCGCTCGCCCAGGGTTTTGCGGTCATTGCCGAAGAGGTCAAACAGGTCGGGTTGTTTTTTGACGGGCTGGAACGCGCCCTTCGCGAAGGCGGCTATCGTTTCGATGGCGCGACCGACGCATGGCTGCCTCAATCGGTTCTGGTGTTCCAGACGATCGACCTGAGGGCGCGAACCCTGGTCTTCGGCAGCCCTGAGCTGTTCCCCCTGCGTGATCATTTCGGGGTCCCCGACTTTGAGGTGGATTACGCCCGAGCGATTGATGTTCGCCGCGAACTCGGTTTGCCAGGACGCGCCGGGTTTTCACCCGCTGCGGGCCAGGCCATTGTGCTGCCTTGCACGCCTAAAACGGTTTACGGCTATGAATACAAATGGCTGCCCTTTTCGACGCTGCGCCACGACGTCGGGTTTGATACGGCGCGTCGCCTGGAGAAGCGCAAAGTGGATGGCCAGCGTCAGTTCCTGTTTTCGTTCTATTCGTTTCCCGGTGACTACATTGTCTATCGGCTGAACCCGGTCTATCAGCCGACGGTGATCACTGTTCGGCTGGACGCGATCGCGCGCACGCTGGTGGTCCCCGCCCTGCCGAAACCGTGGCACGACAAGATCACTTATAAAATCGAGGGCGCAGGTGCGGACTGCTCGCTCGTGCTCAATCCCGGAGTGAGCGTTGAACTGGAGTCGTCGAGCCAGGAGACCTCGCGTTGGTTGCTGCAAGCCTCTTGGGCCAAGCAAAGCGATATTCGGGTGGAGCGTTTTGGCGGCCTCTCTATCGGCGCCATCAACGTCGAGATGAGCGGCAAGGGGCGACATGAGGTCCTGATAAAGATCGGCAAGAATCAAGTCTTCAAGGTCGATTTTGCCAAGACGACATTGATGGTTATCGAGCAGGACGCAACTCCGGGCATGGATGCCCAGGCGTTGCAGGATCACTTCAAGACGCTGGCCCGAGCGCATCGCTTGGGCATGCCTTACACGCCGGTTCATCAGTTTCCTGTCCCCTTCGAAAAACCGGATGAACCGAGGTTTACGACGGCTTGGTACGACTCGGCTTTCGATCGCTTTCTGTACATCCGCGACGATGCGCTGGGTGAGGCCAATGAGGCGTTACTGGGTGCGGTGGTCAACGGTTATGCGTACTTCTATGACCCGCGAAACTACCTTGTCTGGCAAGTCGATGCAGTGACTGGCCTGCTTGACCGGCGTTATCGGCTATTGCTTGCTGAAGCCGCCGACAGTCTTATCACCCACTGCAAAGAGACGGCGCATGGGGTGATCACCCTCGTGCAAAAGGTCACTCGCAAAGACCTGACGGTGGATGAGTTTGTCTACCAGCTGCATGAAGACGAACTGTTCTTGAGTTCGATGACTCGAGACCTGGACCCGGCATTGGAAGTGGTCGTGAACCAGCGCGAGACACTCGACGACTGGGCTCAGGTATTGGGTGAGCATGTTGTATTTGCGCATACACCGGCCAACGCTGTGGTGACCACAGTCGACTGGCAGCCTGCGGCGTACGTTTCTATTTGCTGGAAGGTGGATTCGACACTGCGCGACCTCGCCTGGATTCGCCGCAGTGACCGGCTGATTGTCCGCCCTGCCGCGTCGCGACACCGGGAGCGAGGCTGGCCTGACTCGATCAAGAATCTGCAAGAACTCACACTTGTCCCGCCGACGAACCATGAAGGTGATGTGTTCGTCGTCTACGACAAGGTTGCCAAGCGTCTGTCCCGGCAGCAACGAATCAACGGGACCTGAAGCGTTGAACGGATTGAACCCGCAGGGCTGGTGAACGTGGTTGCCGTTGAAGAGGAGTATCTGGCGCTGACCGATAAAGGCCTGTTCTTCAATGTGACCGCTGAAGGTCGCCTGCAACTGGGTGGCGTGACGGATGACTGGCTCAAGGATCGGGCACTGTGGTGGCTGGCACTCGACACCGTGGCAGGCCAATACCCGGCCGCGAGTTTTGCCATTGTGGGATTGACCCACATGCACGGTCATCTGCGGCTAAGTGCCTGGTACGTGAACAATCGGTTGCTGTTATCCGATCTGGGGCGTGGTGGGGAAGTGCGCTTGCTCAGCGATACGCCGGACAACGCTTCGGCCTGGTTGCTGGAGCTTTCAACCGGTGAAATCTACCGCCAACGCTTTATCGATCCTGCGCAACTGGACCGTGCATTTGGCCAGGGCTCGAGATTGTTGCAGGCCGACGCCATACCGGCGCCGGTGCGTGAGTGGGCGCCCTGGCGCTTTGCCGATGTCACAGCAGAAGGCGCAGGACTTCGCGCAACAACGCTTGAGGGCATCAATGTGGAGTTGCGCTATCAGGAGTCGGTATTGATCGCCGGGGTCAATGGTGATTGGGTGACTGCTCAGACCGGCCCGTTGCAGGATGGCCTTAAACAGCTGGCCCAGAACCACCGGCACGCGGCGTTCCTTGCGATAGAGCAACCCGACAACCTGCAATGGTACGTGTCTGAAACCGGGCGATTGATTCGGATTGCGGCGGCTTCGGCACCGGATGAGTTCGAACTCTTGGGGACACAGCAGCAAACCAGTGTGTTGCTGCATGAGCGTAAAGACGGGCTGCTCCACACTTACCCCGGCAAGGAGAAGTCCGGCCCCGTCCGTTATATTCAGCGCAACTCTGAAGTGCTGGTGATCGAAGGACAGAAGACAGTCATTGACCTGATGCCGTTGATTCCCGACGACGTGAACACGTTGGTCCTTCGACTGGGGCAGGGCGCCGTCACATACTGCTTGTCGAAGGCTGTCTGGTTCCGGTTGGAGTCGGTCATTGTCGACTGCCGGCCGATCCCGGGACGTGATGTGTCAATTCCCGGCAAGTTGATCTGGGCGTTGGGCGCCTCAGACCAACTGACGCTGAGCAAGGTTCGGGAGCACTTGGTGATGGTCGATCCCGACTGTGGGCACAGCCTGATCTTTCGCGATGTGTTCTCGGCGGATGTCACCTTGCGGGGCGACGTGTTTCTTGGCATAGAAGGGTATCGATCTTTTGCTGTGTCCTTGTTGGTCAACGCGTTGCTGACCAAGCAAGGTAAAAAGGACAACGTCTTGCTCAGCGAGCTTGTACCGGAGCAGCGCATCGACCTCCCGATTGCAGAGGAGCGTTCCGGCAACGGGCAGCACTGAGTCCGATTGAAACAAGGCCGCAGGTTCTCTCGAACCTGCGGCCTTGAATGTCAGGGAACCAGGTAGCCTTTCACCCCGGTAAAGATGATTTGCGCGGCCAGTGCGCAGACGAACAACCCCATTAACCGGCTGACGATCTGCAATCCCTGGTCACCGAGAATTCGCTCGATGTGGTTGGACAGATAAAGCACGACACCCACGGTAAAACTGGCCAGGGTAATACTGAGAATGGCCGTGAGCTTGTCATCCCAATGCGGTTGGCCGATGCCCATCACCAGCAATGCACCGATGGTGCCGGGGCCGACCGTCAAGGGAATGGTCAGCGGGACAATGGTCACGTCCTGCTGCACGTTGTCGGTTTGCACCGCCGGCTTGCCTTGGGCCATGCCCAGCGCCGAGATGAACAGCACGCTGCCGGCCCCGATGCGGAATGCGTCCACGGTAATGCCGAACACACTGAAAATCACCCGCCCGAACAGGTACAGCAAGACGCTGGACACCAACGTGGCAAGCGCCACTTTCCAGGCCAGGCGTCGTTGTTCCTTGCGCGAGTAGCCGCGAGTCAAGCTGATGAAACAGGACAACACGAAGAACGGGCTGTAGAGCACCAGCATCTTCAGGTAAACGCTGAACAACACTTGGAGCATGGTGCAAGCTCACTGGCTAGGGACGTCGAAGGGAGTCTATCAGGCGTTGCGGAGTCTGTCGGCTCAGGACGGTTGCACCGTGGCCCGGTTCTGCTGATCACGCTCGGCAACCCAATGCTCGATCAGGTCACGCAATTGCGACAGCTCGACGGGCTTGGCCATGTGCCCGTCCATCCCGGCCTGGCGCGCACGCTCTTTGTGCTCGGCAAGGATATGCGCGGTCAACGCCACCACGGGAGTGCGTGTTCGTTGATTGCCGACTTCCCAGGCGCGCAGTTGCTGGGTGGCGGAGAAGCCATCGAGGATCGGCATTTCACAGTCCATCAACACCAGGTCGTAGCGCTGGGCTTTCATGGCTTGCAAGGCTTCTTCGCCATTGCTGGCGGTGTCCGGTTGCAGGTTGAGCTTGCCGAGCATGCCGCGAATCACCTTGGTCGAGATCGTGTTGTCTTCGGCCACGAGGATGCGGAAGTCGCTCGGAACCTTTACCGGAAGTGCCGGGCTGGTCGACAGGTGATGCGAAGCGGCCGGGCCTTTGTTGCGTTGATTCAGCTCGTCCGCGAGGGTGGTCTTGAGGGTGTAGCCGGCCACGGGTTTGGCGAGGATGCGTTTGATCCCGGAGTTGCGCGCAATGATCTTGCTCGGGGCATTGCTGATGCCGGTCAGCATGATCAGCAGAATGTCGTGATTGAGGCTTGGGTCTTCCTTGATCTTGGCTGCCAGTTGCATGCCGGTCATGCCGGGCATGTTCTGGTCCAGCAGGACCACGTCGAAGTAGTCGCGCAAATGCGCCTTGGTGCGCAGCAACGCCAGGGCTTCCTTGCCGGACGGCACGGCGCTGACGTTCAGGCCCCAGGCGCTGCACTGCTGCACCAGCACTTTGCGGCAGGTGTCGTTATCGTCCACCACCAGTACGCGCGCACCTTGCAGCGGGCCATCGAGGTCAGAGGTCGGGTGTTCTAGCCGGTCCGGGTCCAGTGGCAGCGTCAGCCATAAAGTACTGCCCTGGTTGGCGCCGGTCTTGATACCGAACTCGCCCTGCATCAGACGGATCAGCTGACGCGCGATCACCAGTCCCAGATTGCCGCCCAGACTCGTCGCCGAGAGGAAGTGTTTGCTGTGCAGTTCGGCGTGCATCAGGGCATCGCGCTCTTCGGCTTCCATCGGCACACCGCTGTCCTGCACGGCAATGCGCAGGCGTGGTTTGACACTGCGCTCATCAAGGGCGACGACGATCAGGATCTCGCCTTCTTCGGTCTTCTTCAGTGCGTTTTCCAGCAGGCTGAGCAGGGTCTGGCGCAGGCGTGTCGGGTCACCGCTGATGACGCGCGGCACCTGTGGCTGAATAAAGCTGATCAGTTCGACATTCTGCTGCTCGGCCTTGGCGCGGAAGATACTGAGGCAGTCTTCAATCAAGGCGTTGAGGTCGAACTGCACATCGTCCAGTTCGATCTGCCCTGACTCGAGCTTGGAGATGTCGAGGATCTCGTTGATGAGCGTCAGCAGTTCGTTGCCGGCGCTATGAATGGTTTGTACGTAGTCGCGTTGCTTGACCGACAGTGGCGTGCCCAACAGCAGCTCGGTCATGCCCAGCACGCCATTCATGGGGGTACGGATTTCATGGCTGATTTTCGCCAGGAATTCGGCCTTGGCGTTGATCTCGGCGTTGCTGGCGGCCAGGTCGCGGCTGATGCTGAAGCGATCTTCGGTGATGCTGCGCTGACGTTCACTCAGGGCAATGCTCATCAGCAGGCCACTGATGCAGATGAACACCAGAAGGGTAGTGATCAGGCCTTGCGGCGCGACCTGGGTCAGTCCCAGCAGTGCGGGCAATATGATCAGCGTGCCGATGTTGAACACCACCATCGCCGCGACGAAAAAGCGCGCCGGGCGATAACCCTTTTGCCAGTGATAGGCGCTGACGAACAACATGCTCAGGCCTGCCAGGGCTACCAGGGCGTAGGTGATAATGTTCAGCGGCAGGGTGTTGACGAACAACAGCAGCAGGCCGCAGACGACGATGAACAGAATGTCCGCCAGCAGCAATTTGTTCAGCGCGTGAGGGCCAAGCGGGGCAAAGAAGCGCCAGGCGAGCATCAAGCCGCTCGGCGCTGTCAGCAATAACGCGATGTAGGCGCCCGGCGTCTGGATGGCGTGCCAGTTCGGTAACCAGGGCCCGGCCAGGTTCAGCAGAAGCAGCAGGCTGAGCATCAACAACCCTTCACACCAGGCCAGCCAAAGGCTGCTGCGCGAGCGTGTGTAGGCGTAGCGGACGAAGTTGTGCAGGATCAGCATGCAAAGGCAACCGAACAGCAATCCGTAGATCAGCGTCTGGTTCTGACTGGCCGCAGTCATGACCGCCGATTGCAGGGTGATATATGGCCGCAGCTGATGGTCGGAGACCAGTCGCACGTAGACGTCGAGGGGCGTGTCACTTTGCGGCAGCGGCAACATGAACTCGCTGCTGGGCAGGGGGCGGTCAGCCTGGGGCTGCCCGGTGCCGGTCTGCACTTGATCGATCAGCTTGTCGCCGTCGAGGACAAACAGTTTGAGCGACGACAGGTCGGGGGCGAACACCCGCAGCAATTGTTCATGCTTGCCGGGGGCCAGCCTGAAGCGTAGCCATAACGCGCCATCGGGCTCGGCCGCATTGAGGCGATCAAGTTCGATGGGACTGAATTGGTTGGTGTAGCGAGCGGAACGGATGTCGCTGAGCTGCAGATCGCCCTGTTCGTCGAGCAATACTGCCCAGCCACTGCCTTGCGCGGCCTGGGCCGGGAGCATGCAGAGCAAGGTCAGTAGAGTGACGGTAAGGCTTATGGCGATCCTGAGCCAGCGCACGGCGAAATCCCTTCGTAGGTTGATGCCAGATTATAACGATGCGCAGTGCCGGAATAGTGGGGCAAGGACCAGCGGCCCTTGCCCGGCCAAATGAATGGCCTTACTCCTGGCTTTCGCCACGTTCACGGGCAATGGCACGGTAGCCAATGTCCTTGCGGTAGAAACAGCCTTCCCAGTCAATTTTTGCTGCCAGTTTGTAAGCTTGCTGCTGAGCCGCATCGACGCTGGCGCCCATGGCAGTGGCGCAGAGCACCCGACCACCGGCCGTCACCACTTGACCGTCCTTGAGTGCAGTACCGGCGTGGAAGACTTTGCCTTCCAGTGCCGCGGCTGCATCCAGACCATCGATGGCCACGCCTTTGGCGTAGTCACCCGGATAACCGCCAGCGGCCAACACGATGCCGACGCTCGGACGTGGATCCCATTGCGCTTCGACCTTGTCGAGCGCTTGCGCCAGAGCCGCTTCGACCAGCAATACCAGGCTCGACTGCAGACGCAGCATTACCGGTTGGGTCTCAGGATCGCCGAAACGGCAGTTGAACTCGATGACTTTTGGGTTACCAGCCTTGTCGATCATCAGGCCGGCGTACAGGAAGCCAGTGTAGACGTTGCCTTCCTCGGCCATGCCGCGAACGGTCGGCCAGATCACCAGGTCCATGACCCGTTGGTGCACTTGGGCAGTCACGACCGGGGCAGGGGAGTAAGCGCCCATGCCGCCGGTGTTCGGGCCGGTGTCGCCGTCGCCGACGCGTTTGTGGTCCTGGCTGGTGGCCATTGGCAGCACGTTCTTGCCGTCGACCATGACGATGAAGCTGGCTTCTTCGCCGTCGAGGAATTCTTCGATCACTACGCGCGAACCGGCATCACCGAACGCATTGCCCGCAAGCATGTCGCGCACGGCGTCTTCGGCTTCGGCCAGGGTCATGGCAACGATCACGCCTTTACCAGCGGCCAGGCCATCGGCCTTGATCACGATCGGTGCGCCTTTTTCACGCAGATAAGCCAGGGCTGGCTCGATCTCGGTGAAGTTCTGGTAGTCGGCGGTCGGGATCTTGTGACGCGCGAGGAAGTCCTTGGTGAAGGCTTTCGAACCTTCCAGCTGGGCAGCGCCAGCGGTCGGACCGAAGCAATCCAGGCCACGGCTGCGGAAAAGATCGACGACGCCGGCCACCAGTGGTACTTCCGGACCGACGATAGTCAGGGAAACGTTTTTCTCGGCAAAGTCTGCCAGCTGTTCGAGAGCCAGCACGTCGATGGCGACGTTTTCGCACTTGGCTTCGATGGCGGTGCCGGCGTTGCCGGGTGCCACGAAGACTTTCTGCACGCGCGGATCCTGAGCCACTTTCCAGGCCAGTGCGTGTTCACGGCCACCGCTGCCAATGATCAAAACATTCATTTCAAAAACCTCGGATGACGCTAATTCTGTTTTAGAACCTAAAGCGCTTTACGCTGTAGGAGGTCGCATTGAAGTCGGTAGATGCAAGGCGGAGGCTACCTTGATGAGCGGAGTTGCTTTTGGCAATGAGCATCATCAAGGTAGCCTCCAACGCAGCAGATGCCGGCTTCAGTGCGGCCGTTGTCTGATTAGTGACGGAAGTGGCGCATGCCGGTGAATACCATGGCGATGCCGGCTTCGTCAGCAGCAGCAATCACTTCTGCATCGCGCATCGAGCCACCTGGCTGGATCACCGCAGTGATACCGACCTTGGCCGCATTGTCCAGGCCGTCACGGAACGGGAAGAACGCGTCCGATGCCATCACAGAGCCGGCTACCTGCAAACCAGCGTGTTCAGCCTTGATCGCAGCGATACGCGCCGAGTTCACACGGCTCATCTGGCCGGCGCCGACACCGATGGTCTGACGGTTCTTGGCGTAGACGATGGCGTTGGACTTCACGTACTTGGCGACTTTCCAGGCGAAGATCAGGTCGTTGATTTCCTGTTCGGTCGGGGCGCGCTTGGTCACGACTTTCAGGTCATCGGCGCCGATCATGCCGATGTCGCGGCTCTGCACCAGCAGGCCACCGTTGACGCGCTTGTAATCCCAGGCAGCGGCGCGATCAGCCGACCACTCGCCGCAGGCCAGCAGGCGCACGTTGGCCTTGGCAGCAACGATGGCGCGGGCTTCTTCGCTCACGCTTGGGGCGATGATCACTTCGACGAACTGACGCTCGACGATGGCCTTGGCCGTTTCAGCATCCAGCTCGCGGTTGAAGGCGATGATGCCGCCGAACGCCGATTCGGTGTCGGTGGCGTAGGCCAGTTCGTAGGCCTGGCGGATACCGCCTTCGGCGTCCGGGCTCACGGCCACGCCGCACGGGTTGGCGTGCTTGACGATCACGCAGGCTGGCTTGACGAAGCTCTTCACGCATTCCAGCGCGGCGTCGGTGTCGGCCACGTTGTTGTACGACAGCTCTTTGCCTTGCAGTTGGGTCGCGGTGGCGATGCCGACTTCGGCAGGCTTGGCTTCCACGTAGAACGCCGCGCTCTGGTGCGGGTTCTCGCCGTAGCGCATTTCCTGGGCCTTGACGAACTGGCTGTTGAAGGTGCGCGGGAACTCGCTGCGACCTTCGGTGCTGAGGGTGTCAGCCGCCTGGTTCACAGTGCCCATGTAGTTGGCGATCATGCCGTCATAGGCGGCGGTGTGTTCGAAGGCCTTGAGCATCAGGTCGAAACGCTGAGCGTAGGTCAGGCCGCCGGCCTTGAGGCTTTCGAGGACGCTGGCGTAGTCGCTGGCATTCACCACGATGGCCACGTCTTTGTGGTTCTTGGCAGCAGAGCGGACCATGGTCGGGCCGCCGATGTCGATGTTCTCGATCGCGGTCGGCAGGTCGCAGCCTGGCTTGTTGATGGTCGCTTCGAACGGGTACAGGTTGACCGCCACCAGATCGATCGGCTTGATGCCGTGCTCGTTCATGATCGCGTCGTCGATACCGCGACGACCGAGGATCCCGCCGTGGATTTTCGGGTGCAGGGTTTTCACCCGACCGTCCATCATTTCTGCGAAACCGGTGTAATCCGCGACTTCCACTGCGGCAACGCCGTTGTCACGCAGCAGCTTGAACGTCCCGCCGGTAGAGAGGATCTCGACGCCCAGGGCTTCAAGCTCTTTGGCGAATTCGAGGATCCCGGTCTTGTCGGAAACGCTGATCAAGGCGCGGCGGATCGGCAGGCGGGTAGTCTGGTCGGTCATTTCAATTTCCATCAAAAGCAAAGGAGTCAGCAAAAAAGGCGACCGTTTTTACGCGGGCGCCTTTCTGGTTTGATTGAATGCTTACAGCAAATCGTACTGCTTGAGTTTCTTGCGCAGCGTGCCCCGGTTGAGTCCGAGCAGCTCGCTGGCCTTCGTCTGGTTGCCCTTGACGTAGTTCATCACGCACTCGAGCAGGGGAGCCTCGACTTCGGAGAGCACCAGGTTGTACACATCCGTGACGGCAGCGCCTTCAAGGTGGGCGAAATAATTGTGCAGCGCCTTCTCGACACTCCCGCGAAGGGTCTGACCTTCTTCGCTGGGCGTATTGAGGTGCTGTTTCAAATTCACGTTGTCGCTCACGGGTGTTGTTCCACTCACTAAAGTCTCGGTCATCATCGTCATGCGGCCACCCCTTCTCCGTCCCCTGTCAGGCTCTTGTAACGTTCGGCGAAGAAGCCCTGAACGTTGGCGCATTGTGCTTCCGTATCTTCCAAACGATTGAAGTGGGCGCGAAACTCCCTGGCGCCCGGCAAGGTTGCGAGATACCAGCCCACATGCTTTCGAGCGATCCGCACACCCATGACATCGCCATAGAAGACGTGCAGGGCAGCCAGATGCTCTAGCAGAATGCGTTCCACCTCGATCAATTCCAGCGCCGGGAGCTTCTCGCCGGTACGCAGGAAATGGTCGATCTCGCGAAAAATCCATGGCCGCCCCTGGGCAGCCCGGCCTACCAACAAGCCATCGGCACCGGTCGCGTCGAGCACGTAACGGGCCTTCTCTGGCGAATCGATATCGCCGTTGGCAAAGACCGGCATCGACACCGCCTGCTTGATCGCGGCAATGGTGTCGTACTCGGCTTCACCGGTGTAGAGGTCGGCACGGGTGCGGCCATGGACCGCCAACGCCGTAATGCCGGCCTGCTCGGCGATCTTCGCCACCGTCAAACCATTCTTGTTGTCCCGGTCCCAGCCGGTACGGATCTTCAGGGTTACCGGCACATCAACCGCAGCCACGACGGCCTGCAGGATCTCGGTGACCAATGCTTCATCCTTCAACAGCGCAGAACCGGCAGCCTTGTTACAGACCTTCTTCGCCGGGCAGCCCATGTTGATATCAATAATCTGCGCACCCAGCTCGACGTTGGCCCGGGCCGCGTCCGCCAGCATCTGTGCATCACCACCGGCGATCTGTACCGAGCGTGGCTCGGGATCACCTTCGTGGATCATGCGCATCCGCGACTTGCGGGTGTTCCACAAACTCATGTCGCTGGTGACCATTTCCGAGACTACTAGCCCCGCGCCCAATCGCTTGCACAGCTGACGAAAGGGTTGGTCGGTGACTCCCGCCATCGGGGCGAGAATCAAGCCGTTTTGCAATGTGTATGGACCGATGCGTACCGCCGACATAGGACTTCCCTGTTGTGGGGCCGGATCATTAGAGTTCGAAAAAGGGTTGGCATGATACCCGCTCTCGATGACTGGATAAAGGCTGAATTGAACAAAATCTGAACAGTTATTCTGTTATTGCCAGCAGTTTGGTTCGGACGGTCCCAGTCAGAAATCTGCCGCCAAGCCTGTAACGGTGAACCGTTTCACTCGGGGGAGTGGAAGCTCAGGCTGTAGTTCACCGCTTTGGCGCCCGGGTCGAGAATATCCAGCGCGATGTGGATCGGCGTTTGCGGGGGCATTTCCGCCATGCCTTCGAGGTCGCCGTTGAGGTACTCGCCGGGTTTGAAGCGACGGCTGGCAATCAAGTGGCCATTGAGGTCGGCAAAACGCAGTTCCAGCAGCGGGAAGGGCTGCGAGAACGGGGCGCGGTTGTAGATGATCGCGTCGACCACCAGTGCGCCACTGAACTCCGGATGGCTGCGGACCACCAGGTTGCTGCTCTTGATTTTCGCAATGTCGACTTTGGAGGGCACCGTGCAGCCGACTTGCGGGCACAGTTGCTGGAACCAGGGGCGGTATTGGTCCTGACGGGCCAGCTCGTCGAAATGGTACGCAATGTATTGACCAGCCAGCGCCGCGGCGCCGAGCAAGACCAGTAGCAGCCAGAACAACCGCCGGCCCCAAGGGGAACGGCGCTTTTGCCAGTCCAGTTGCAGCGGATCGTCGGTAAGGTCCTGCAATACCTCGGCGCGCACGCCCGGTTCACTGCGCTCGCGACGTTTGCGCAACGGTTCGATCGACGGCAGGTCATCGTCGAGCGCCTCGGTTGCCGACAGGCGTTCGTGGTGGAGCGGGGCATCGAGTGGGTCGTGCAGGCGCAGATGAGGCACCTGGGGTTCATCATCCAGATCAACCGGCTCCAGCGAAAACGAAGGCTCGGTGCGTTCGTGGTTGTCCGGTTCGGGTTCTGTTTCCGGTTGTTCGGTTTCTACCGGTTGAGCGCGGTCTGCGGCCGATTCGCTGAAGAGGCTGTCGGACCACTGTTCTTCTTCGTGTTCGTTAGCGTCGCGCCGGGCGCTGAGGCCGTCTTCGCGGTGCCGGCCAAACTCCTTGGTCGGCTGGATCTCCCGCTGTTCAAGCCGGGCGAGCTCTTCGTCCAGGTCCAGGCTGTCCAGGTCCAGTTCGGAGGCGGTCCATTGCTTTTGGCTGATCGCGCGTGGCGCTGGCGGTTCTACGATGGCCGGGGTAACCGGCGTGACAGCGTCCTTGCCGGCCCGTTGCTCAAGCAACTGCTTGGCCGCGTTGAACACTTGCAAGCACGAGCCGCAACGAACCACTCCGCGTGCCACGCTCAACTGGGCATGGCTGACGCGGAAGCTGGTTTGGCAATGCGGGCACTGGGTGACGAAGCTGTCGGTCATGCGGCGATCCGGTTTATGCAGGCGTTCATTCTAGCGCCGACGGCCGGTGATGCGCACCCAGCCATCGCGATTGGCAATCGGGTCCAGATCGAAGTCCTGAGCGTAGGCGGCGGCAACGTCTTCGCCTTGTTCGGCGAGGATCCCGGACAGCGCCAGGCGACCACCCGGCTTGACCAGACTGGACAGCTGCGGAGCCAGGGAAACCAGTGGGCCGGCAAGGATGTTGGCGACCAGAACGTCGGCCTTCACCTGTGGCAGGTCTTCAGGCAAGTACAGCGGGAACAGCGCTTCGTCGATGTTGTTGCGTCCGGCGTTGTCGCGGGAGGCTTCCAGTGCCTGCACGTCGATGTCGGTGCCGACGGCTTCCTTGGCGCCCAGCAGCAGGGCGGCAATTGCCAGAATCCCCGAGCCGCAGCCAAAGTCCAGCACGTTGCAACCTTTCAGGTCCTGACCGTCGAGCCATTCCAGGCACAGCGCGGTGGTCGGGTGGGTGCCGGTGCCGAACGCCAGGCCCGGATCCAGCAGAATGTTCACAGCGTCGGGTTCAGGGGCGGCGTGCCAGCTCGGGACAATCCACAGGCGCTGACCGAAACGCATCGGCTGGAAATCGTCCATCCAGCTGCGTTCCCAATCCTGGTCTTCGATCACTTCGCTGTGATGCTCGGGCAGTGGGCTGCCGGTCAGCAGCTCAAGGTGGGCCAATACGCTGGCAGCTTCGGTGCCGCCCTCGAACAGGGCCAGCAGGTGCGTGTGCGACCACAGCGGCGTGGTGTTGAGTTCCGGCTCGAAGATCGGCTGATCTTCGGCGTCCATGAAGGTCACCGACACGGCGCCCACTTCAAGGAAAGCGTCTTCGTAGGTTTCGGCTTGTTCTGGGCTGATGGCGAGACGGACTTGCAGCCAAGGCATGGCGGGCACCTTTGAAAAATATTGATTGCAGCCTAGCGGGCTGCGAGAAGCGCGCAAGTTTACGCGAGCGCGGAGGTTTTGTGGGAGTCGCTTGGTCTCGCAGTTCCCTGTGGGAGCAGCCTGCTCGCGAAAGCGGTGGGTCAGTCTCTTCTAATGTTGGGATGTGACATAGCCTTCGCGAGCAGGCTCGCTCCCACAAGGGGGCATGGTGTTCGGCGGGATGAAATCTCCAGAAACAACAAAGCCGCCCGAAGGCGGCTTTGTTGATCGGGTCGAAGCTTAGTGCTTCTCGCCTGCCAGCTTGTGCTCGAGGTAGTGAATGTTCACGCCCCCTTTGCAGAAGCCTTCATCACGGACCAGATCGCGGTGCAGCGGGATGTTGGTCTTGATCCCGTCGACAACGATTTCGTCCAGCGCATTGCGCATGCGCGCCATGGCTTCGTCACGGGTTGCGCCGTAGGTGATCAGCTTGCCGATCAACGAATCGTAGTTCGGCGGAACGGCATAACCACTGTACAGGTGCGAATCGACGCGAACGCCGTTGCCGCCTGGTGCGTGGAAATGCTTGACCGTGCCCGGGCTCGGCATGAATGTTTTCGGGTCTTCGGCGTTGATTCGGCATTCCAGGGCGTGACCGCGGATCACCACGTCGTCCTGGGTGTACGACAACTTGTTGCCAGCGGCGATGCTGAGCATCTCCTTGACGATGTCGATGCCGGTGACCATCTCCGAAACCGGGTGCTCTACCTGGACACGAGTGTTCATCTCGATGAAGTAGAAGTGGCCGTTCTCGTAAAGGAACTCGAAGGTGCCGGCGCCACGGTAGCCGATGTCGATGCACGCCTTGACGCAGCGAGCGAGGACTTCAGCGCGAGCCTTCTCGTCGATGCCCGGTGCCGGCGCTTCTTCGAGAACTTTCTGGTGACGACGTTGCAGCGAGCAATCGCGGTCGCCCAGATGGATGGCGTGGCCCTGGCCGTCGGAAAGCACCTGGACTTCCACGTGACGTGGGTTGGTCAGGAATTTTTCCAGATAGACCATCGGGTTGCCAAACGCCGCGCCAGCTTCGGTGCGGGTCAGTTTGGCGAAGGAGATCAGGTCTTCTTCTTTATGCACAACGCGCATACCGCGACCACCGCCGCCGCCAGCGGCCTTGATGATCACCGGATAACCGACTTCGCGACCGATGCGCAGAGCGGTTTCTTCGTCTTCAGGCAGCGGGCCGTCGGAGCCCGGAACGGTTGGAACGCCCGCAGCGATCATGGCGTGCTTGGCCGATACCTTGTCGCCCATCAGGCGAATGGTGTCGGCTTTCGGGCCAATGAAAGCGAAGCCGGAGTTCTCGACCTGTTCAGCGAAATCAGCGTTTTCCGCAAGGAAACCGTAACCTGGGTGAATGGCGGTAGCGCCGGTCACTTCAGCTGCGGCGATGATTGCCGGAATGTGCAGGTAAGAGTGCGCGGCCGAGGCCGGACCGATGCAGACGGACTCGTCTGCCAGGCCCAGGTGCATCAGTTCTTTGTCAGCCTTGGAGTAAACGGCGACAGTCTTGATGCCCATCTCTTTGCAGGCCCGCAGGATCCGCAGGGCAATCTCACCGCGGTTGGCGATCAGAACTTTTTCCAACTTCGCAGTCATCAAAGTTTCTCCGCGGTTCAAACGATGGTGAACAGCGGTTGGTCGTACTCAACCGGCTGGCCGTCTTCGACGAGGATGGATTCGATCACACCGCTGGTTTCAGCTTCGATGTGGTTCATCATCTTCATGGCTTCGACGATGCACAGGGTGTCGCCTTTCTTCACGGTCTGGCCAACTTCAACGAACGAAGGCGAGGATGGCGAAGATTTGCGATAGAAGGTGCCGACCATCGGCGAACGGGCAACGGTGCCGTTCAGGACAGGTGCGGACGGTGCTGCAGGTGCCGCGGCGGCAGCCGGAGCTGCGGCAACCGGCGCGGGTGCCGGAGCGTGCATTGGCGCAGGTGCGTAGTATTGCTGAGCCGGCGTCTTGCTGTGACGGCTGATGCGAACGGACTCTTCGCCTTCCTTGATCTCGAGCTCGTCGATACCGGACTCTTCCAGCAATTCGATCAGTTTCTTAACTTTACGGATATCCATGAATCATCAACTCCCAAGGGTCGGTCAGGGGCGTATAGCTTGTTGTTCAAGCTGCTCTAGTGCAGCCTCCAAGGCCAGTCGGTAACCGCTGGCGCCAAGGCCGCAGATCACTCCCACCGCTACGTCGGAGAAGTAAGAGTGATGGCGGAAAGGTTCGCGTTTGTGCACGTTGGACAAATGCACTTCGATGAATGGGATGCTCACCGCCAGCAGCGCGTCACGTAATGCGACACTTGTGTGTGTAAAAGCTGCTGGATTGATCAGAATGAAGTCCACACCCTCGCCACGCGCGGCGTGAATGCGGTCGATCAATTCGTACTCGGCGTTGCTTTGCAGGTGCAGCAGATGATGGCCGGCTTCACGGGCGCGGCGTTCCAGGTCCTGGTTGATCTGCGCCAGTGTCGTAGCGCCGTAGGTGCCCGGTTCACGGGTGCCGAGCAAGTTCAGGTTGGGGCCGTGCAGCACCAATAGGGTCGCCATCTGCTGTTCCTTGTTATCTGTGTGCAAGTGTCAGAACCCGGCGACTATGCCGCAAAGCCTTTGTGACTGTCCAGTTCTATGCAATAGCCAGCACGATAGCCGATGTTTGCGCGAAATATGTGACCGGCTGATTAAATCCGGTCATTTGCCTTCGCAACACGTTCGGCGAAGTCCTTGGCATTGATCTCGCCGATCACTCGCACATCGGCACGTTCAGCCCCGTCCTTGCCGAAAAACATCAAGGCCGGAGGGCCGAACAGTTTGTATCGGTCGAGCAGGGCGCGTTGTTCGGCATTGCTGGCGGTGATATCGAAACGAACCAGTCGATAACCTTGCAGGCGTTCCATGACGTTGGCGTCGTTGAGCACTTCGTGTTCGATGACTTTGCAGCTGATGCACCAGTCGGCGTACCAGTCGAGCAGCAGCGGGGTGGCGGAAGATTGAGCCTCGGCGAGCACGCGATCCAGTTCTGCGGGCGTGCTGATGGTTTGCCAGTCATCGGTGGTTTGCGGTTGGCTGCTACTGGCCGCGACGGGCGTTCGAGCGAGGGGGTTCAGCAGGTCGCCCTGGCCGCTGAAGGCGCCGTACCAGCAGGCCATGGCGTAAAACAGCAGAAACAGGCCGAGCAGTTGTGCCAGGCGTTTTCGAGGGGGTTTGTAAACGAACTCCAACGCGCCAAGAAAAAGGCCGACCCCGCCCCACAGCAAGCCCACCAGGACCAGCGTCATCGGCGCGGGTATCACGCGGCTCAGCAGGCCAATGGCGGTGCCCAGCAGCAGGACGCCGATGATGTTTTTGACCATGACCATCCACGGGCCGCTTTTCGGCAGCAGGGCGGCACCACCGGTCGCCACCAGGATCAGCGGCAGGCCCATGCCGAGGCCGAGCACGAACAGTTTCAGTGCGCCCCCCAATGCATCGCCGCTGGCGCTGATGTACAGCAGGGCACCGGCCAATGGCGCGGACACGCAAGGCGAAACGATCAGGCTCGATACCGTCCCGAGGACTGCCGCGCCCCACAGCGAACCACCTTGAGTGCGGCCGGCAATGCGATGCAGGTGATTGTTGATGAACTGCGGCAGTTTCAGTTCAAAGATGCCGAACATCGCCAGTGCAAATACGGCAAAAAACATTGCAAATGGCACCAGCACCCAAGCCGATTGCAGCCGTGCCTGGAGATTAAGCTGTGCACCGAACATGCCCATCAAGGCGCCGAGCAAGGCAAAGCAGACGGCCATTGGCAGCACATAGGCCAGCGACAGATTGAAACCCCGCAGCCCGCCGACCTGATCGCGCAACACCACGCCGGAAAGGATCGGTAACATCGGCAGCACGCACGGCGTGAAGGTCAAGCCCAGGCCGGCGAGAAAGAACAGGGCGAGTTCGCGCCAGCTCCAGTTTTGCGCCGGGGCCTGAGCGCCGATGCCATCAATGCTCAGGCGTTCGGTTTCCGGTGGATAGCACAGGCCTTTGTCGGCGCAACCCTGATAGGTCACGGCCAGGGTGAACGCGCGCGGATCGGTGCGCGGCAGCTCGACCTCGATGATCCCGTGATACACCTCGACATCGCCGAAGTACTCGTCGTGCTTCTGCTCGCCCTTGGGCAGTTGGGCGGCGCCCAGGCTTATCTCGGCCGGGTCAGCCCGAAACTGGAAACGATGGCGATAGAGGTAATACCCCTCGGTGGCGACGAAACGTAGCTTGATCGATTGCGGCGTGCTGTCTACCAGGCTCAGTTGAAAGGCTTCGCGCACCGGCAGGAAGTCGGCGCTGTTGTTGATCGAGCCCAGGGTGGAGCTGGGCCGGGTGTCCAGCAACCCGGCGGCGTTGGCCGGCAGGGCGAGCACTAAAAGCAGCAGGCAGAGCAAACGGCGCATGACAATCTCGCGTATCGGAATTGGGGGCATGATAGCGGACGGCGGGCGGGTGTGCAGGGCGGGGCGTTCGGTGGTGTTTGTGCCGACGCCTTCGCGAGCAGGCTCGCTCCCACAGGGGAATGCATATCCCTGTGGGAGCGAGCCTGCTCGCGAAGGCAATTTGTCAGACGCGGAAAGCCTGAACGGCCGTACGCAGTCGCCCGCCCAGCACCAACAGGTTCTCCCCTTGCTCACGCCCTTCACCAATGCGCAGCAAGTTATCCCCGCCCAATTGGTGAATGCGCTCACTGTGGTCGCGAATCTCACTGACCGCACCGCTCTGCTGGGCGGTGACATCGGCGATGCGCACGGCCGTGTCGGCAATGGTCTGGATCGCGCCGACGATTTTGTCCAGCGCACCATCCGCCGCCTGCGCCTGATTGGCCGTGGCTTCGGCGTGTTCCACCTGTGCGCGCATGCCCTCTACCGATTGACGTGCGGCGGTTTGCAGGCCGGCGATCAGCGTCTGGATCTCTGCCGTAGCGCCTGCGGTGCGTTGCGCCAGTGAGCGAACCTCTTCCGCCACCACCGCAAACCCGCGACCCATCTCGCCGGCGCGGGCCGCCTCGATGGCGGCGTTCAAGGCCAACAAGTTGGTCTGGTCGGCAATCGAGCGGATCACCGTCAGCACGCCGCCGATGGTCGCCGACTCTTCCGCCAGGTGCTCGATCATCTGCGCGTTGCCCTGTACCTCACCCACCAGCGCATGCAGGCCGGTCAGGCTCAGGCCGATGACCTTCTGGCCGTGTTCAACGGCCAGACCAGCATGGCGACTGGCGTCCGCGGCCTGGCTGGCATCGCCGGCAACTTGCTGAATGGTCGCCTCCAGTTCACCGAGGGAGTCGCGGATCAGGGCCGTGTCGCCTGCTTGATGTTCGGCACCGCTGTGCAGGTCATTGCTCAAATCGGCGAGGGTTCGGCTGCTGCCGGCGACTTGCTCGGCGTTGAGACGAATGGTCCCGACCAGATCCACCAGGTAGGCGCGCAAGCGATTGAGCGACGCCTGGATGTCATGCAATTCGCGATTGGTGTTGCCCAGTTCGATGTCGCGGCTGAAGTCGCCTTCGGCCCAGGTGGACAGGGCCGGCGCGAGGTTGGTCAGGGTTCGGGCCAGGCGTCGTTGCAGGGTATCGATGAGCAAGGCGATCAGCAGGATCAACCCGATCATCACGCCTTGCATCAAGCGCACTTCGCCCTGGATCTGTCCGTGCTGGGCGCGGACCACCGGTTCGAGCCCGGCAATCGCTTGTTGCACGTCGGCGATTTTCAGGTGCGTGGCGGCGCTGAGGTCAGTGCGTTTCTGAATCTGGTCACGGGTGCGCGACAGCTCGGCCGGGTAGCGCGTCAGCAGGCTGTTGAGTTCACGCTTGAGGCCGACACCGGCGTCTTCCGCAGCGGCTTTCTCGTTGTTCTCCAGCCCCATCATCGAGGCAAAATCATCGGTGCTGGATTCGGTCTTGGCGGCGACGCCGAGCAGTGGCAAGCCGCTCAACAGTTCTGCCTGAGTACGGATGTTGGCGACTTCGCGCTCGACGTCGGCGGCCAGTTCGCTGCGGCCGCTGCTGACCAGTTTGTCCCGGGCCAGCGACAGTTTGCCCAGGTGTTGAGAGGCGGCGAGCAGTGGCGTCAGGTAGGCCGCGTCAGCGCTGGCGTACTGGCTGAGCTGGTCGAGGCTGGCGCCGAGTTCGCGTTCGGCTTGCAGCAGCAGCGCCTGCGGATCACCCGCGAGTTTGCCGGCGGCCAACAGATCGGTTTTGCTGAACTCATCCAGCGTCGACAGGCTCGGGCGCAAGGTGTCGGCCAGGGCCGGTGGCAACTCGCCCAGCTCTTTTTGCAAGACATCAATCGCCTGGCTGGCGCTGCTCAGGCGCAGGGCATCGCCACTGGCGAGGTAGTCCTCGATGTTGCGCGCGACTTCATTCTGAAATTGCTGGGACAGCCCCAGGTAGCGCTCCATCAGCAGATAGGGACGCTCCAAGGCCTTTTGCGACCACCACAGCGTGGCGCCAAGGGCCACGCAGACGGCGACTAAAAGGAGAGTATTGAGATTGGTCAGCAACTTCAGGCGCATGGCGGATCTACCAACGGCAGAATGGTAAGCGCCTGAATTTATTGCGTTTGTGTTACAGGGTTATGACCGAATCGGTGAATTCCGATGAAAAAGTGGCACTTTGCTGTGACGTTCGCGCCGCCTGAACACGATTTCGTCCGGCGTCCTTGGCGCGATAGAGCGCCTCGTCTGCCTGACTGGCCATCATCAGGCTGTCGGAGTGCTCGCACAACTCAACCACACCGGCACTGAACGTGCACCACAGGTCTTGTGGCTGGGCCGGATAGTGAATTTCGGCAAAGCGCTGACGAATTTCATCCAGCACGGCGTAGGCCGATGCGAGGTCGGTGTCCGGCATCACGATCGCAAACTCTTCACCGCCATAGCGGCCGATGAAGTCGGTCTTGCGCAGGCGTTGCTTCAAAAACAGCGCCAGGCTCTTGATCACCCGGTCGCCCATGGGGTGGCCGTGGCTGTCGTTGACCCGTTTGAAGTGGTCGATGTCGAGCATCGCAAAGCTCAGCGGCTTGTTCTCGCGGCGAGAGCGGAAACTGCAGTCTTCAAGCAATTGCAGAATGTGCGTGTGGTTGTACAAACCGGTCAGGCTGTCGCGGACCATCCGGGCTTTCAGGTTGCGTGCCCGTGCCGCGCGGTTGCGCACGGTGGTGATCAGGTGGCGCGGCTTGATCGGCTTGGTCAGGAAGTCGTCGCCGCCTTCGCTCATGGCGTCGAGTTGCTTGTCCAGATCGTCTTCGGCCGACAGGTAAATGATCGGGACGCTGACGTAACGGTCGTTGTGACGGATCACCTTGGCCAGTTCCGTACCGGTGCAGGTCGGCATGTACATGTCGAGGATGATCAGGTCTGGCTGAAAGTCCGACAGTTCGGCCATGGCCTGAATCGGATCGATCAACGTGCGCGTGACGATCCCGGCGCTATTGAGCAGGCGTTCGGTGTGCAGGGCCTGGGCGCGGGAGTCGTCGATGATCAGCACTTTATAAGGCTCGTACTGCGCGACGCAGGTCAGGACTTCGATTTTCTCCAGCAGGCTCGAAGCCTCCAGGGTGCCAGTGAGAAACTCCTGGCCACCGGCGCGCACGGCGGCGAGGCGGGTCGGGGTGTCGGTTTCATGCAGGCTGAAGAACAACAGCGGCAGGCGATGATCGAGACCTTCCTGAGCTTCGGCAGCCAGTTTCAGGCCGATACCGGCGCCACTGAAGTCCACGTCCATGACGATTGCCGCCGGCAAGCGCTCGACCATCGAGGAACGGAATGCGGCAACGCTGTCGAGGGATTGGGCGCTGAGCCCGAAAAATTCCAGTTGCTTGGCCAGGCGCTCGGCGCGGTCGTGATCCTGCAACATCACGTAGATCGGCTTGCGCAACGGCGGCAGGAAGGTTTGCTCGTACTGATCGCCATGGCGCAGGCCGGTACGCGACAAGCGCTGCATCAAGCGATTGAGGTCGGTGATCAGCCCACTGCTCAGGCGTCCGCGATTGGCGTCGACAGCCTCCAGCGACTGGCCGATGTGACGTGCCAGTTGAGTATGTTCCGGTTGTTCGAAGCGCTCGGCAAACCGCAGCAGGCGCAAGTTGGCCTCGCTCAGTTCCGATAAGTCGGTGGTGGACCACTCACTGCGTTGCAGGCGCTGCCAGATCTCAAGAATTTGACGTGCCTGATGAATTACCCGCTGGGCAAAGTGGTGCTTGAGGCGCTCACGGCTGGGGTCTTCTGGCTCGGTCATATCCTGACTACTAGTTAGGGTAAAAGCTGAGATCGACTGGTGGCTCTATGCTAGCACCTCTTTGCAATTGCACGAGTGTCGTACGTCAATAATCTGTAATGCGGCCTCATTCAGTTTATGACCGGTCGGTCGGATAGGCTCAAGGCGTGTGCTTCCTTTATAGTGACGCCTCGACGATGCAATCCTGGCTCACGGCAGCGCGCCGATTATTACGCGGCAAAACGAGGCACGATGGCGTAGGGTTGTGGTCGAACCGATGAACTCAAGTGATTGAAAGGATATCGCCATGCTGGACTGGAAGAACCGCGCGGGCAGCGCCCCTGAACGTGCCGCTGAACCGAAGTCGGCCACCCGCAGTTATATCGGCGGCCTGCTGTTCAGCCGGGCGCTGGCCACCTTGATCGGTCTTTACTTGCTGGTGGCGATTGCCCTGGGTTGGTATTGGAGCGAGGAGCCCGCGCTGTTTCCGGTCCAGCAAAATGCCCAGATCGCTGCCGAAAAAGAAGGTAAGCAGATGGTCGTCGGCTACACCACGGTGGAAACCCTCAAGACCGTCGCCGGTACGTTGCTGACCAAGCCGGGTGGCTATATTTCCAACGACCGTTTCCCGCCGGGCCTGTGGATGGACAACATGCCAAGCTGGGAATATGGCGTGCTGGTTCAGGTTCGCGACCTGAGCCGCGCACTGCGTAAAGACTTCGCCCGTTCCCAGTCGCAATCGGCCGAAGACGCCGACCTGGCCAAGGCCGAACCTCGTTTCAACTTCGACAACAAGAGCTGGGTGCTGCCTTCCAGTGAGTCCGAGTATCAGGAAGGCATCAATTCCCTGAGCCGCTATCAGGCGCGTTTGTCCGATCCTAACCAGAAAAGCGCACTGTTCTATGCCCGCGCCGACAACCTGAACAACTGGCTCGGTGACGTCGGTACCCGCCTGGGTTCGCTGTCGCAACGCCTGTCGGCCAGCGTTGGCCGGGTCAAACTCAACACTTCGCTGAAAACCGAAGTTCTCGCGCCAGGGCAAGTGCCACAGGTTGACGAAGAAATCGTCGAAACCCCGTGGATGCAGATCGACAACGTGTTCTACGAAGCTCGCGGCCAGGCCTGGGCGCTCTCGCACTTGTTGCGCGCCATCGAAGTCGACTTCGCCGACGTATTGGCCAAGAAAAACGCCACGGTCAGCGTGCGCCAGATCATTCGTGAGCTGGAAGCATCACAAGAACCGGTCTGGAGCCCGATGATCCTCAACGGCAGCGGCTTCGGTGTGCTGGCCAACCACTCGCTGGTCATGGCCAACTACATTTCCCGGGCCAACGCCGCAGTGATCGATCTGCGTCAATTGCTCAATCAAGGCTGAGTCATGGTTGATAACGCCAAAGAGGTCGCTCATCGGGCGGCCTCGGATGCCGAACAGATCGCCTGGGTCGACGAGCAGGACAACCTGCTTGGCGCCTTGGTCCGTTCCGACTTGCGCGAGCGCGGGCTGATCGGGCGCGGCACCTACATCATGTTGTTCAATTGCGCCGGTGAACTCTGTGTGCATCGCCGAACCCTGAGCAAAGCCATTTATCCGGGGTACTGGGACGTGGCGGCGGGGGGCATGGTGCTCGCCAGCGAAACCTACGCCGAGTCAGCCGCCCGCGAGCTGGAGGAAGAGCTGGGCGTGAGCGGGGTGGAACTGACCGCCCACGATCACTTCTTCTTTGAAGACACCGGCAACCGGCTCTGGTGTTCGGCGTTTTCGGCGGTCTGGGACGGGCCATTGATTCTGCAGCCTGAAGAGGTGCTTGAAGCGCGCTTCATGCCCATCGATCAGGTCATGCTGGAAATCGAGCAAAAGCCTTATTGCCCGGACTCTCTGGCGGCGTTGAAGCGCTATCTGCGCGCGCAACGGGATGGCGTCGCAAAAGAGCTATAAATTGGCGCCGATTGGCTCTTAGCAAGTCGGCTTTTTGCCGTTACACTGCGCGACCTTTTCAAGCTGAACCGGCATGCCTGGTTCAGTAGCGCTGCCCCTGCCTGAGTGGGGCTTCGCGGTCGATGGCGGCTTCCCAAGTCGCCGCGACCAGTCTTTGTCCTCCCAAGAGGATTGCCGGTGGCCAAAAAAGCCGCATCCTTCGCCGCCCTTGGTGGCCTGGTATTTTCCACCGACGCAGGTCGTCATTGCCCGGATTGCAGTAAACCGGTGGACGCCTGTATCTGCAAACAGACCGTTATCCCTGCCGGCGACGGCATCGCTCGCGTGCGTCGCGAAAGCAAGGGCCGTGGCGGCAAGACGGTGACCACCATCACCGGCGTGCCGTTGGCCGAAGACGCGCTCAAGGATCTGGCCACCACGTTGAAGAAGCGTTGTGGCACAGGCGGAGCGTTGAAAGACGGGATCATTGAAATCCAGGGCGATCATGTCGAGCTACTCTTGGGCGAGCTGATCAAACTCGGTTTCAAAGCGAAGAAGTCCGGCGGCTAGCAGCCTCTGTGAAAACCACCCTCGGCTTGATCCAGTCCTGACAGCGGGTCTGGCGTCGCCAACATGGTTTTCACAGAGCCTGTTCTGACCGGTTTCTAAACTCAAACCTGAATGTGCGGTCTATCGCCCTTGCATGCAGGCTAATCGTCATTTTCATTCTTTAGACTGCGCCGGCCTGAACCCAGGCGACGCTCTATGACTTCTTTATAGGGGACTTCAATGTCCGTACGACGCACACGCAAAGACGATGGCAGCCAATGGACAGTTGCGGACAGCCGCAGTGTTTACGGGATTCGCCATTGGGGGGCCGGGTATTTCGCGATCAATGACGCCGGTCGCGTCGAAGTTCGTCCGAACGGTCCGACCAGTTCGCCTATTGATCTGTTCGAGCAAGTCGACCAACTGCGCAAAAGCGGTTTGTCCTTGCCATTGCTGGTGCGTTTCCCGGATATCCTGCAAGACCGCGTGCGTCAGCTGACCGGCGCCTTCGATGCAAACATCGAGCGTCTGGAATACCAGAGCAAGTACACCGCGCTGTACCCGATCAAGGTTAACCAGCAAGAAGCGGTGATCGAAAACATCATCGCTACCCAGGATGTCTCCATCGGTCTGGAAGCCGGCTCCAAGCCAGAGTTGCTGGCCGTGCTGGCGCTGGCGCCGAAGGGCGGCACCATCGTTTGCAACGGTTACAAGGACCGCGAATTCATTCGTCTGGCGCTGATGGGCCAGAAACTGGGTCACAACGTCTTTATCGTGATCGAGAAAGAATCCGAAGTCGGCCTGGTGATCGAAGAAGCGGCGTCGCTGAAGGTCAAGCCTCAGGTCGGCCTGCGCGTGCGTCTGTCGTCCCTGGCCTCGTCCAAATGGGCGGACACCGGCGGCGAGAAATCCAAATTCGGTCTGTCGGCGGCGCAGTTGCTGTCGGTGGTCGAGCGTTTCCGTGCCGCTGGCCTGGATCAGGGCATTCGCCTGCTGCACTTCCACATGGGCTCGCAGATCGCCAACCTGGCGGACTACCAGCACGGTTTCAAGGAAGCGATCCGTTACTACGGCGAACTGCGCAACCTCGGCCTGCCGGTGGATCACATCGACGTGGGCGGTGGTCTGGGCGTGGACTACGACGGTACGCATTCGCGTAACGCCAGTTCGATCAACTACGACATGGACGATTACGCCGGTGTCGTGGTCGGGATGCTCAAGGAGTTCTGCGACGCGCAGAACCTGCCGCACCCGAACATCTTCTCTGAAAGCGGCCGCTCCCTGACCGCTCACCACGCCATGTTGGTGGTGCAGGTGACCGACGTCGAGAAACACAACGACGACGTACCGCAGATCGACAGCAAGGAAGAACTGCCGGAAACCGTGCAGTGGCTGGTTGACCTGCTGGGTCCGACCGACATCGAGATGGTCACCGAAACCTACTGGCGCGCGACGCACTACATGAGCGACGTGGCCACCCAGTATGCCGATGGCAAGCTGACCCTGGCGCAAAAAGCCCTGGCCGAGCAATGCTACTTCGCCGTATGCCGTCGCCTGCACAACTCGTTGAAAGCCCGTCAGCGTTCGCACCGCCAGGTGCTCGACGAACTCAACGACAAGCTGGCCGACAAGTACATCTGCAACTTCTCGGTGTTCCAGAGCCTGCCGGACACCTGGGCCATCGGCCAGGTGCTGCCGATCCTGCCGCTGCACCGTCTCGACGAAGAGCCGCTGCGCCGCGCCGTGCTGCAAGACCTGACCTGCGACTCTGACGGCAAGATCAAGCAATACGTCGACGAGCAGAGCATCGAAACCAGCCTGCCGGTGCATGCGCTGAATGACGGTGAAGACTACCTGCTGGGTATCTTCCTGGTCGGCGCTTACCAGGAAATCCTCGGCGACATGCACAATCTGTTCGGTGACACCGATTCGGTGAACATCTACCAGAACGCCGACGGCAGCGTGTACCACGCGGGTATCGAAACCCACGACACCATCGAAGACATGCTGCGTTATGTACACTTGTCGCCGGAAGAGTTGATGACCCACTACCGCGACAAGTGCGCCAGTGCCCGCATCACCGCTGCCGAGCGCACCCAGTTCCTCGACGCTCTGCGCCTGGGCCTGACCCGTTCGTCTTACCTGTCTTCTTAAGGCAGGTCACTGCTCTCATCAGGTTGTCTGAAAATATTCCGCATGCTGCGGAAATTTCAGATGACCTGGTGCGACGCGTCTTTATTTTCGTGCGAAATGACTCACATACACGTCTATCCCTGCGATGTGGTCCTCTTTTCGCGTAGGTCATTTCCTAAGTTGTAGTTCAGCACTCTACTCGGCCAACTCTCTCGGAGAGAATCCCCAGCCGCCCCTCCTGTAGAGAATCGCCGATGTTCGATCCAGCCAACGAGCCGTCATTTCGTCTGGATGTTGAGGGCCTGCCCGATCCCTTTGCGGTCTTGGCCTTTACCGGCAGTGAAGCGATCAGCCAACCCTTTGAGTTCAACCTGGATCTGCTGATCGATGATCCGGCACTCGACCTGGCAAGCCTGTTGTACCGGCCGGCCTTTTTGCATGTCGGTCCGCCGGGAAACGGTTTTCACGGACAGTTGCATGAGCTTGTCCAGGCCGGGCAGGGCGCCACACCCAGGCGTTGTCGTGTGCGCCTGAGGCCGAAGCTGGCGTGTCTGGCCCAGCGGTTCAGCCAGCGTATTTTCAGCAACCGTTCGGTACCGGAGATTCTCGCCCAGGTGCTCAAGGAACATGGCATTGCGGGCAAGGATAGGCGTTTCGAGTTGACCGGCGATTACCCGCCTCGGGATTTCTGCACGCAGTATCAGGAATCGGACCTGCAATTTTTCCAGCGGCTGTGTGCGCAGGAACGCCTGCACTATCACTTCGAGCACCGCAGGCGTGGTCATTGTCTGGTGGTTGGTGACGGGCACGTTAAGGGCGGGGCAGAGCTGCCTCATGTGACGACCAATTCGGTCATGGGTCCGCGGATGCATAGCCTGCAACGGGCTTGGGTGGTTGAGGTCGATGAGCCTCGACCCGATGCAACCAGGCCTGTCGCGGTGCAATTTGACTGGCTCTATCAGGGCGAAGGCGCAGCCCCCAGCCACTGTTGGTTGTCGATGGCACCCGAATTGAGCAGCGCCCACACCATGCCGTTGAGAGAGGGGCTTGAAGTGCTGGTGAGCTTTATCGAAGGCGATCCCGATCAACCGCTTATCACCGGGTTTCTTTGCGCTCCGCCGGTCATCCAAGCGCCCGGCTCGGCCGATCCTCAGCCTGCACCGATGGCCGCTGACAATGTGTCGGTTGACGGATTGTTGCGCCTGTTGCAGTCCGGCGAACCGTTGGTGTTGCTGTGTCTGCTGCCCGGCGGGGGCAGTTTCGTACATTGCACACATGTCCTTTGTGCGTGCCGGGCAGCGACGCAGCTTGGCCAGAGCGGTACACCATGATTGCCGTCCAGGCTCCCGATCCAACCTCACAATGGCTGTTGCTCGATGCGCCGGGCGAACCCGGGGCCGCAGCGACGCGGCGCCGACAATTTGCCCCCGCTCGACAGTACGGGCTGTTTGACGACACCGAATGGCAGTCGTTACGGGATCACGGGCCGGTGCTGATTGATCTCAAGGGGTGCCCGGCACTGGCCGAACGTTGCCTGGGCGAGCCCCATCTCTGGAGCGGGTTGTGGCTGGTCAGTGAAGCATCGCCGTCGCAATTGCTCGAACATTTGCGACGCATGCTCACCGTCACCGTGGGCCTGCATCACCGCGCTTTGTTGAGTTACTACAACCCGTACACGGCCAGCTATTTTTTCGATGCGTGCGATGCCCGGGAACTGAGTCGCTGGCTCGGTCCGATCAGGCAGATACGCTGGTTCGGTGGAACCTGGGCTGATCGGGCCATCGGTTGTCAGGGCTGGCAGCAATTGTTCAATCCGGGGCTTGTGGTCAAACCGCTAGGGATTGAGGAAGACCTCAGCGCGCGTCAGCGGGACGCTTTGCAAACCTGCCTGCTGGAGCAGCATGCCTGGTGCTGGAGCCAATCCACCGGTCGTGACTACCCACGTCTATGGTCCCATCTGAAAGAAGGGCTGGCGCTGGGCTTCAGCGAGCGGCCGGTGCTCGATGGCTGGTTGTGGCTACGTTTGCAGCACCCTGGCGCAAAGCCTGAACTGCCTTTGTCCGGAGCCACCCAGCAGGCGCGTCTCGATAGCCTGCGCACCTTGTGGCAGAACGATCAACCCAACGAGGACCCTGACCCCATCATCCCGTGAACCAGCCGTCGTTCTTGCGCAAATACCAGGCGAACGCGCCGAGAGTCAGGCTGCGCAACACCATGAACAGCAGAAAGGTGATCCACAGTCCATGGTTGCCCAAGCCTTGCAGCAGCCAGGCGAAGGGCAGCAGCAGGACCACGGTCAGCAGCATGCCGTTGCGCATTTCCCGGGCGCGAGTGGCGCCGATGAACAACCCGTCGAGCAGGTAACTCCACACCGCAATCAGCGGCAACGCGGCGAGGTAGGGCAGGTAGATGAACGCGGTGTCGCGCACGCTCTGGATGTTCGTTTGCATCTCGATAAACAGATGCCCGGCGAACGCAAACAGCACGGCAAAACCCAGGCTCGCCAGCAATGACCAGCCGCAGGCGACCACCAGAGAACGCCGCAACGCCTCTCGATCACGGGCGCCGATGGCGTGCCCGCACAGGGCTTCCACGGCATGCGCCAATCCGTCCAGTGCGTGGGCCGTCAGCAGCAAGCCATTGAGCAGTAGCGCGTTGGCGGCAACAGTGGCATCACCGAGTCGCGCGCCCTGCACGGTGATCAGGAAAAACACCGATTGCAGCGCCAGGCTACGGATGAAGATGTCGCGATTGACCGCCAGCAATGGCCGCCAACTCTGCCACAGCGCCAACGCGGCCCAGACGATGTGACCGGGGTAGGCACGCAGGGCTTTGCGCGTCATCAGCAGGCCAATCAGTGCGCCGGTCCATTCGGCAATCACCGAGGCGCGGGCTGCGCCGACCACGCCCCATTCCAGCCCAAGGACGAACCACAGGTTCAGCGCGATGTTCACCAGGTTGGTGCTCAGCAGAATCGCCAGCGGCGCCCGGGCGTTCTGGGTGCCGAGGAACCAGCCGACCAGTGCATAACTGGCCAGCGCCGCTGGCAGTCCGAACAGCCGGGTGTGGAAAAACTCGCGGGTCAGTTGATCCAGCTCTGCCGACGGTTGCATGAAGTGCAGCGCGACGCCGCTCAAGGGAACGCCCACAGCACCGAGGACAATCGCCAGGCCCATCGCCAACAACAGGCCTTGCAGCAAAATCTGCCGCAACGCCGCACCATCCCCGCGTCCGGCCGCCTGCGCGGCGAAACCGGTGGAGCCCATACGCAGAAAGCCCATGGCCCAGGCCAGGAAGGTATACAAACTGGCCCCGACTGCGACGGCGCCCAACTGATGGGCGTGGGGCAGGTGGCCGATGACCGTACTGTCGACCAGTGCCACCAGCGGTACGGAAATGTTCGACAGAATCATCGGCGCAGCCAGCGCCCAGACCCGGCGATGGGTCGGGCGGTCACGCCAGTCGGCAATCAGGTTGGACATGCAGGCTCCTTGGCGAAGCCGGCATTGTAGCGGGAGGCTCGCTCCCACATTGGGATTTTGGGTGTTAGTGGATGATCCAGCTCAGCAGCCACAGCCCCAGCAGCAACCAGATAATCCCCATGATGATCGATGCATTCATGAACGCCCGAATCGCCGACCACAACAGCATCAACCCCAGGATCAGCGCAATGATGCTGATGATCGAAGTGTCCATCCCCAGCGTCCGGGACAACCCATCGACAAAGTTGCTGCCGGCGTGGCTCAACAGATTGAACAGGCCACTGAGGGCGTCAACGATAAAGCGGATGACCGAACCGAGCGCCTGGCCGAGCCATTCGAAAAAACCTTCTACCTGCATGTGGTTAACGTCCTGATGAAAGTGGTTGAGCCTTGGGCCATTGATCGCGGTGGCGAGTTCCCCACAAGCATAGAGGGTTGCATTGCACCTGTGGGAAAAGCGCCCTTGCCATCCCCGGCCATCCCCCCGAAGCTATACGCCTTCAGGAGAGCCCGATGAACCTTGTTGAACTGACCGAACGCCTGCACGCCATCCGTGACCGCAATGACTGGCGGCAATTTCACAGCCCGAAAAACCTGGCCATGGCCGCCAGCGTGGAAATGTCCGAGCTGGTGGAGATTTTCCAGTGGCTGACCGAAGACCAGTCGCGTCAGCTGCCGGCCGACAAACTCGCCCACGCCGGGCAGGAAGTCGGCGATATCGTGCTCTATTTATTGCTGCTGTGCAGCGAGTTGGGGCTGGACATGAATGAAGTCGTGCGCAGCAAACTCGCGGACAGTGAAAAGAGGTTCAGCTGATGAGCGATCGTCATTTCGATCAACTGGCGACACGCTTCGCCGAAAAAATCTACGGTGGGGCTAAAGGCGCGATTCGCCTGGCGGTGCTTCAGGCCGACCTGGCAGAAACGCTGCCGGACCGGCCGCTGCGTGTGCTCGATATCGGGGCCGGCCTGGGCCACATGTCGTTGTGGCTGGCCCAGCGCGGTCATGACGTCACGCTGGCCGAGCCGGCCGAGCCGATGCTCGAAGGCGCCCGCCAACGTTTCGCCGAGGCGGGGCAGAGCGCAACGTTCATTCAGGCGCCGTGGCAAGAGCTGCTCGGTCAGCTCACCGAACCCTACGACCTGGTGCTGTGCCATGCCGTGCTGGAATGGCTCGCCGAACCTCACGCGATCTTGCCGGTATTGCATCAATTGACGAAAAAAGACGGCTGGTTGTCCCTGGCCTTCTACAACCGCGATGCGTTGATTTACCGCAACCTGCTCAAGGGCCACTTTCGCAAGATGCGCAAGAACGACATGGCTGGCGAAAAGCAGAGCCTGACCCCGCAACAACCGCTCGACCCGCGTGAATTGGCGGCGCAACTTGAAGGCCTGTGGCAGGTCGAAAGCCAGAGTGGAGTGCGGGTTTTTCACGACTACATGCCGGTGGAATTCCAGGCCCGCGCCGAACTGGTGGACCTGCTCGAAATGGAACTGGCCCACCGTCGTCACCCGAGCTTTGCCGGGCTTGGGCGCTATTTGCACTGGATCTGTCGGCCGGTCTGATCGGAGCTCGAAATGAAAAGTCGTTCAGGGTTACTGGTGATCTGTCTCGGGCTGGCCGCCTGCCAAGGCAGCAACCCGTATGTGGCGTCGTCGAACCCGATTCCGCCGGCGCCGCCCGGCGCCGCCAAGGTGTTCGATCGCAGCGCCTACCCGGCGCCACCTCATGACTATGGGCGTTATCGCAGCTGGGCGTGGCTCGACGGGCGCCTCCCGCCGGGCACCACTTGGGCGGACCCGGCGCAGGTGGCCGAAGTGGTCAGCAATGCCCTCGATCAGCGCGGCTTGCGTCCGCTGCACGATAACCGTCCGGCCGACCTGTTTGTCAGTGCCAACCTGCACCAGGAAACCCGCTGGCGCCAGCAGCAGGACGATTACGGTTACTACGGCGCTGGTTATGGCGGTTACAACCACTATGGCAACGGTTACGGCATGTACGGCAGCGTGCCGATCGTGCGCACGTATCAGGAGCAAGTCCTGGTGGTGCAGGTGGATCTGTACGACGCCGGCACCGGTCAGCCCGTGTGGAGCGGCAGCGCCGAAACCGGCCAAAGCGGCAGCCAGAGCGAACAAGCCGATGCCCTGCGAAAGGCTGTAGAAAAGGCAATGTCGGCGTATCCTCCCAGTTAGCTTCTGTAGATAAGAAGCATTCCGCTGGTTTTGCCTCAACCGGAGAAAGAACATGTTCTGCCGTCTCGCTGTACTGGCCGTGGCCGCGCTGCTCAGTGCCTGCGCCGCCAACCAGGTCAATCATGACTTTGACGCCAGCCGCGATTTTGCCGCCTACCGCAGCTGGAGCTGGAAAGAACCCGCCCTGCAATACCGCCCGGATGATCCGCGGATCAAGAGTGACCTGACCGAACAACGCATCCGTGAATCGGTGACCGATCAGCTCGATCAGCGAGGCTTGCGTCCGGCCGCCACCGGCACCCGGGGCGATTTGAACGTACAGACTTATCTGATCGTCGAAGAGCGCCAGCAACAAGTCACCACCAGTTATGGCGGCGGTTATGGCAACCCCTGGAACGGTTACTGGGGCGCGCCGATGTACAACGAAACCCGCAACGTCAGCTACAAAGTGGCGACCATCCAGATCGACCTGCTCGACGGCAAGGACGGCAAACTGGTGTGGCGCGGCAGCGACGAACAATTGCTCAGCGGCTCGCCGAACCCGTCGGATCGCAGCACTGCGATCCACGAAACCGTGACGCGCATCCTCGCCAACTACCCACCCAAACTCGCTCACTAACACCACCTCACCCCTGTGGGAGCGAGCCTGCTCGCGAAGACGGACTGACATTCGACATAGATGTTGAATGTGCCGGCCTCTTCGCGAGCAGGCTCGCTCCCACAGGGTTTTTGTTGTCTGGGCTGGCGAGTTGCCAGCAGTCTGGTCAACCCTTGTCTACACTGCTCTTCACCAACGGAGAAAGCCCCGGCTGTGCACCGGCAAAGGAGTGCGCGATGTCTCCCCGCTTGCAGTTTCGTGGACCGGCCCGGCAACGGGGGGCGATTGGTTTGATGGCGGCGCTGACCCTGGCAATGGCGCTGGTGTTCTTGCTGGTGGTGGTCGACAGCGGTCGGCTCTACTTGGAAAAACGCAACCTGCAACGGGTCGCCGACATGGCCGCGCTGGAAGCCGCGACACGGGGCGGCGACTGCCTGGCCGGCGCCTCCGCCGTCACCTACGCCAGCGCCAGCGCCCAACGCAATGGTTTCGCCATCCCCAGCGCCGGCCGCACCCTGGCCGTTGCCTGCGGCGTGGTGAACGTGAACGCCGGCAATATTCGGGTGTTCGCGGCTGACCCGAGCAAAAGCGAGGCGATCCGGGTAATCGCCAGCCATGTGGTGCCGCAGAGTCTGGTCGGCGGCCTCGGCGCCATGTTCGGCGGCGCGCCTGCCAACTCGACCATTAACCTGAGTGCTACGGCAGTCGCAGGTGTTGCGGGGCCGCCCGTTGCCCAGTTGAGTATTCGCAGCACGCTGGTTGACGTGAATCTGTTGAACGGCTTTTTGTCCGGTCTGAGCGGTGCGCCTATCAACCTGACGATCGCGAATTGGAACGGTTTGGTCGCCGCCAATATCAACCTGCTCAAGTACATGGATCAACTCGCTATCGACCTGCATGTCACCGCAGGCGACTACACGCAACTGCTCGGTGCCGACGCCACCGTGGGTCAACTGCTGCGGGCCGCCGCGACGGTAGCCCAGGCCAATGGCGCGACGGCGGACGTGCAAACCGGTCTGAATGGCCTGGCCAGCACTGTCGTCAACCCGCTCAAAGTGCATTTGGGTGACATCCTGCAGTTGCAGACGGGCAGCACCGCGTCCGGTTTGAACGCTAACGTGAACGCCTTTCAACTGGTCCAGGCGTTTATCGAACTGGGCAACAGCAAGAGTGCGGTGACGGGTACGCTTCCGGTGAATCTGCTGGGGTTGGGCCTCGGGGCCACGGCAAATATCAAGGTGATCGAGCCGCCACAGTTATCCGTGGTCGGTAACCCGGCCTTGGCAAAACTGGCGCCGTTGGGGGCCAATCGAATCTATGTACGCACCGCGCAGGTCCGGGTATTGGTGAGCGTGGATTTGTCGCTGGCTACCAATCTGCTCGGCGTGGTGACGAGCACGTTGTCTGTTGTCACCGGGTTACTGGGACTCGATTTGTATGTATTGCCCGATCACAATCTGGACGTGAGTCTTGAAGCGGGTGGGGGCAGCAGTTACGTCACCGACTACACCTGCGTCAGCGAGACCAATAAAAGCCTGACCGCTTTCACCACCACCACCGTGGCTGAATTGCGGGTCGGACGCGTCAACTCCAATTGGGCATCTTCGGCCGGGCCTATGAGCGTCACGCCCTTCACCTTGCTCGATATCCGGCATGCCGGCGTGCCCTTTTCCGGCGGTGGCGCTGAACTCAGGATCGACAGCCCCGTCGTGCCGACCAGTGCCTCAACCACGTTCATCAACCCACCGAAAGTCGGGTTGGCCCCCTCCAATCCGCCTTACACCTTGACCGCCACCAACGCGATCGCCGGTTTGTCGCAGGCGATCAATCCCTTGCCATTGATTGTCCACACGCCATCATTCAGTCCCGGTTTTCTGTTACAGGCTGTCTTCGACTTGCTGAATTCACTGCTCACCAGCGTGCTGTCGCTATTGACGACAACGCTGAACTCGATCCTCAGCCCGCTACTGGACAACCTGCTCAACACCGTCCTGAAAACCCTCGGGATCGAGGTCGGGAAAATCCAGGTCGGCGCCAACCTCAGCTGTCACTCCGGCCGGGCGTCACTGGTGATCTGATCTGGCGGAGCAACCGGCAGTTCGATGCAAAACCGAGCGCCCTCCACCGAGTTGCGCACGCTCAGGCGTCCACCCATGTTCTCGACGATGCCGTAGCTCACCGACAACCCCAACCCGGTGCCGATGCCGACCGGTTTGGTGGTGAAGAACGGTTCGAAAATCTTCTCCATCAGCCGCGGATCGATGCCGCCGCCATTGTCCTCGACCCACAACCGCACCGACTGTTTATCCCGTTCGGCGTACACCGAAATCCACGGCTTGAACTCGCGGTCGGCCTCACGTTTGCTCAGCAGCGCGTCCCGGGCGTTGACCATCAGGTTGATCAACACCTGCTCCAGCTGATCGACGTAGCCGCGCACTTGCACGTCAAAACCGGTCTCGCTGACGCGTAATTCAACCCCTTTGCCGCGCATGCCTTCGCCCAGCAGCGACAGCGTGCCTTCGATGGCCTGCGCCGGGTTGAACGGATGTTGTTCGATTTCCGAACGGCGACCAAACACGCGCATGTGATCGACCACCCGCGCGGCGCGTTGGACCTGTGAATCGATGCGGTTGAGCTTGTCGGTCAGGTAGTCGATCTGCACCTCGCCGGTGCTCAGGCGCTTGAGCACGTTGACGATGGCCATGCGCATCACGTTCAGCGGCTGATTGATTTCGTGGGCCAGGCCGGTGGCCATTTCGCCGAGGGTGGCCATTTTGGCGCTCTGCGTGAGCTGCTGCTGCGAACGCCGGACTTCGGTGTTATCGCGCCCGACCGCCTGAATCTCCAGCAGGTGCCCTTGCTCATCGAACACCCCGCGATCCGACCAGACCCACCACGCATGCTCCCGGCCGGGCAGTTGCAGGTTGATTTCCGCGGTACTCACCGGGAATTCCGGGCTCAGTTGACTGAGCCGCTGCACGAACGCTTCGCGCTGTTCGTCCGACATCCATTGGCCCAGATTCACCCCGGGCAGTTGTTCGGGCTGGCATTCCAGATAAGTCGCCAACGGCCGGTTGCCGAAGGTCAGTGTCAGGTCCGGGCGATACCGGCAAATCATCGCTGGCGAGTCTTCGACCAGAATCCGGTAGCGCTCTTCGCTCTGTTTCACTTGTTCGGCGGCCAGGGTCGCTTCGGTGACGTCCAGCCACAAGCCGACGGCTTCCACCGGCAGGCCGAGGTCATCGCGCAGCAGTTTGGCTTCGTCGAGCAGCCAGTGGTAATCGCCGCGATGGTCGCGCATTCGATAACGGGCGCGCACCGAGCCTTCGCGCAGCAACTGCCGGGTGCGCTCGAAATACTGATCGCGGTCCTGCGGGTGAATACGTTCGATCAAGGCCCCGGCGCTGCAATCGGCGAGGGTCAGCCCGAGCAGCGGCAGCAGGCTGTCGCTGAAAAACGTCGGTTGCAACGCGCCTTCGACGTAACGCTGCACGTAAATCACCGCGGGTGAGCTGGCGATCAGATTGTCCAGCCGCGCATGGGCGGTGGCGGCGTTCTGTTGCTGATTCTTGATGTCGCTGATGTCGAGCATGAAGCCGACTAAACGCCGCTGTTTGCCGGCGCCCAGAGCCTGGCCTTGCAGGCGATACCAGATCGGCGCGTGTGTTGCATCGGGTCGGTGCAGGCGCACGCACAGCAGTAACGGAGTGCCGGCGTCCTGCAAATCCTGCAGGCGACTGCGCAGTTCTTCGCGGTCGGCGGGGTGGATGTGGTCGAGCCATTCGCTCAGCGGTAATTGCGTGCTCGTCAGGTTCAGCACACTGGCGAGCGACGGCGCCAATTGCACCTCGGCGCTGTCGCTGAACGCTTCCCACCAACCGGTGCCGAGCAATCCTTGCAGCGACTCCAGCCGCTCCAGTTGCAATTGATGGCGATGCTCGCGCAGGCGCTCCAGCAGCGGGCTGGCCAGTGCGGCGGTGAGTTGCAACCAGTCGCTGTCGTTCAGGTCCGGGGCACGTTGCTGCGCCGTATACACACCGCAGAGCAACCAGGCGACCACCCCGTGAGCGTCGTAATAGGGCACCGCCAAGCCGTCGGCGTGACCGAAGATGTCTTGCAGGCGCGGGTGCATGGAGGGCGTCAGGTGTTGTGCGACCGAACCGTTCAAGCTGTCGAGCCCGGTGCCCAGGCGCTGAGCGTTTTGCCACAGCTTCGGCGCATCGAGGGCGGCGAATTGCTGATGAATTTGCCAGCCCTGCGCCTGCTCATCGAGCAACGCCACCGCGATGCAGGGGATGTGAAAACGTTGCGCCAAGACCTGCAACTGATCCAGCAACACATCGGGCAGGCGCGCCAGGCTGCACAGGCGCAGCTGTTCGCTGATCTTCGCCGCGAGTAACTGGTTCTGTTCGCGGCTGCGAGATTGCCGGCGCTCGAGCAAGACGTCGCCGATGTCGAGCAACTGCAACAACCAGTTTTTTTCCAGGGACTGGACCCAGCCGCGCAGGTGCAGCGGTTGTCCGCTGACGGTGTAGAAGTCCAGGTCCAGAGTCTGTCCCTGCCAGTCTGCGGGCGCGCCTTCGACCACCAGACTGCTGTGAGGCATGAGGTAATCCACCAGCAGCGGGGACTGCGCGGCTGGAATCTGTTGGGCCAGCATATGCCGCAGCGGTCCCGTCTGATGAATCACCCGGCCTTCGGCATCCAGGTACAACTGCAGGCCGACACTCTGCACGCACAGGGTGTCGGGCATGGCCACAGGCTGTGGCGGTGGACGGTTCAGCAGACGGCCGAACAGTTTGTCCCCGGAGCTCAAAATTGCAGACTCGAACTGGCGCTGAGGGTCGCCGGCAGATTGGGCACCGAGCCGATCCCCGGCAGCACCAGAAACGGCACCACGCGGTTGAGCTTGCTGGTGGGGTAATTGATTTGCACCTTCAGCACCCCGGCGACAAAGCTGATGGTGGAATCGGTAGCGGCATTGAAGTTCAGCGCGGCGGGAATCCAGGCCAGTTGCCGGGTCAGTTCGGCCGCCGCGGTGGTTTGCACCAACGCCGCGTAACCGGGGGCGCTCGGGTCCACCGCCACGCTACGGCGCACGGCTTCGGCGGTCGACTGGTTGAACGATTGCATCAGCAACAGCGGCAAGCTGTAACTCACAATCCCATAGAACACGGCGAAAAAAAGTACGAACACCAAGGCGAACTCGATCGCAACGGCGCCTTTTTGCTTGCGGGGGAGGCTTGATTTCATGAGTGCGTCTACCCTGACTGTCACAGCGTGATATCAGCATAGAATCATTCAGCCATAACGGATGTTTTTTACCGAATGCAAAGCCTTGTTTTGTTGATCTGGCTGACGCTTTGCGCGGCGCAGGATGCCCGGGAAAAGCACATCGCCAACAGCCTGACCCTCGGCGCAGGTGCGTTGGCGCTGACCTGGTTGCTGTGGACCGATACCACCTGGCTGGGCGCCGAGGCCGCGCAGGGTGGTTGGGCGTTGTTGCTGGCGCTGGCCTTCACCTTGCCCGGTTATGCGTTGCGCCGCATGGGCGCGGGCGATGTAAAACTGATGGGCGCCTTGGGTCTCGCGACGGACGGTATGCACCTGCTGGGCAGCTTTATCGGTGCCGCATTGGCCAGTGTTTTATGGCTGTTGCTAGCGCCAAGAGTCTGGCTTCATTTGGGTCAAGGGCTTAGGACTCGTCTTCGATACCTGGAGCCGGGAGTGTCAAGGAAGCAGCCATTTGCGCCCTTTGTGTTGGTGGGGTTGTTGTTCACGTTCGCCTGGATTCACTAGCCGCCCGTTCTATGTACAGAGTCAGAAAGTGCGTCTACTTTCAAATCACTGGTTGTACAGCTTGGGGCTGTCAGTACAGGAGCGGTCAGCGTTGGCCTGAGCATGGAGTGGCGCGTGAATAAGTTTACGTCTGCGGTAAAAATCCTGGTGGTCGATGATCAGCCTTTGATCGTGGAGGAACTGTGCGAATTCCTCGAGAGCAAGGGCTATGGCTGTATTCCGTGTGAGTCCGGTCAGCAGGCGATCGAGCGCTTTGAGGAGGATCTGGATATCGGCCTGGTGCTGTGTGATTTGCAGATGCCTGGGCTGGACGGGATTGAGCTGGTTCAGGCGTTGCAGCGGTTGTCTGGCAAGCACCGGGCCTTTGAAGCAATCATGTTGACGGGGCGTGCGGACAAGCAGGATGTGATCAAGGCGCTGCGGGCCGGGTTTGCTGATTATTATCAGAAGCCGGTCGATCTGGCTGAGTTGCTTGAAGGGGTTCGGCGTCAGGAGGTGGCGTTGCATGAACGGCAGAAAAATCTGCAACTGGGGCATTTGAATCAGAAGCTGCAGTATCTGTCTGAGTCGATCGATGATTTGTATCAGGATCTGGATAAGGTTCGACGTGGGCCTCAGGCGGATGTTGGCGATGCTGAGGTCAGTGATGTGGATCGGGTGGAGATGCCGGCGATTTTCAATCAGTTGTCGCCTCGTCAGTTGGATGTGGCGCGGTTGGTGGGCAAGGGGCAGACCAATTATCAGATTGCCTGTGAGCTTGGGATTACCGAGAACACGGTGAAGCTGTATGTGTCGCAGGTGTTGCGTTTGACGCATATGCATAATCGGACGCAGTTGGCGTTGGCGTTGTCGCCCAGCAATTCGGGGATGCGCCAGCGGGTTACGGCTCACTGATGCACACGGTTCAACCTGTAGGAGTGAGCCTGCTCGCGATGGTGTCCTCACATCCAACCAGTTTTTTACTGATGTACTCCGTCCAAACTGTGGGAGCTGGCTTGCCTGCGATGGCGGCCTGACAGCCGACCAATCTCCATCAGATGTACCCAGATCAAACTGTGGGAGCGAGCTTGCTCGCGAAGGCGTCCTGATAGACGACCATTCTCTTTCTTGGTGTACATATCCATTCCTGCGGTAACGGCCGCTGGCGGTTTCGCCCTTACGGCGAGGCACTTTTTTCAAACGCCCTCCGTGTCAGGCTACCTGTCGCCCTTGTTGATTGACTCACTCATGCAAGAGGGCGAAGGTGTTTAGCAATGTCC